>NZ_JAUNLM010000007.1 GCF_030532265.1 Clostridium sp.
GTATTAGATAGATACTTTGGATAATAACAAACATCATAAAAACTTATAAACTTCCTATAATGAATCATCAAAGTTACATTAAGTAGTATACTTAATGTAACTTTTTTATATGGAAATAATTAAAAAAATAATAATAGTAAATGTTTTCAAATTTTAATAAAAATAAAGTTATATTAAATTTAGGTTAAAAAATAAAACAATACGTTAACAAAAAGGGTAAAGCATTTAAATAAAAAAAAGTAACGATTATACTTATTAAGGAATGGTTTCAAACCATATATGTTAATAAGGAGTGACAGAGATGTTCAATTTAAATCCAAGAGAAGATAAATTTTTTGAGATGTTTGTTGAAGAAGCTAAAAATATTCATGAAGCTGGTAAATTATTAAAAAGAGGATTTGTTGAATTAGAAGACAAAGAAAAAATTTCTAAAGAAATTGGAAGTCTAGAGCATAAGGGAGATAAAATAGTTCATGATAGTATAGTTGAGCTTGAAGATGCTTTCATAACACCTATAGATAGAGAAGATATTTATAAGTTAATAAAGAAAATGGATAATATATTAGATTCAATTGATTCAGCAGGAAGTAGACTTATAATGTATGATGTAAAAACAAGCAAAAAAGAAGTAATCAAATTATGTGAAATGATTGAAATGGCAACTGAGGAAGTTGTTAGATTAATGGAAGAGCTTAAGAAAATAGGCAAGAAAAACAATAGAATAGTAGAAAAGATAAAAAAGATAAATTCTATAGAGCATAATGGAGATTTACTTTATAGAGAAACAATAACAAACTTATTTAAAAGTGGCGAAGATGTATTAGAAATAATAAAATGGAAAGAAATAGTTACACTTTTAGAAAATACTTTAGATTATTGTGAAAAAGTTGCAGCAATAGTTGAAGGAGTTGTAATGAAGAATGCCTAGTACAGCAGTTATAATTACGATAGCTATAGTTATTTTAGCTTTATCTTTTGATTTTATAAATGGATTCCATGATACTGCAACAGCAGTTGCAACAACAATAACAACAAGGGCCTTAAAGCCAAAAACTGCAATACTTCTTTGTGCTACATTTAACTTTTTAGGAGCATTTATGGGAACAGCAGTTGCAAAAACAGTTGGTGATGATATAGTAAGTCATAATTATATGCCACAATGGGTATTAATTGGAGTATTAATTGCGTGTATAGTATGGAATATAATAACATGGTATTTTGGAATACCAAGTAGTTCATCTCATGCTCTTATAGGTTCTCTTATTGGTGGAGGAATAGTATATAATAGATCTTTTCATGTTGTTCAATGGGCAAATGTATTTGATCATGTAATAGTATGGTTAGTTCTTGGACCTGCCATAGGATTTGTTTTAGGATACATAGTAATGGTTATATTAAATTGGATACTTAAGCCATTTAAACCAAGAGGAGTTAATAGATTATTTCAAAAGCTTCAAATATTAGCATCTGCTTTTATGGCGCTTAACCATGGAGCCAATGATGCACAGAAATCAATGGGTATTATAACTATGGCTCTTTTAAGTGGAGGTCTTATAAGTACATTTGATGTTCCAATATGGGTAATAGGAGCATGTGCACTTGCTATGGCTCTTGGTACATCAGTAGGTGGTAAAAAGATAATAAAAACAATGGGAAGTGGAATGGCTAAACTTACTCCAGTAGGTGGATTTGCAGCCCAAATGGGAGCAGCTACTTCAATACTTGGAGCAACAATATTTGATGCACCTGTAAGTACTACTCAAGTTATAACAACAACTATAATGGGAGTTGGTGCTTCAAAGAATATAAAGTCTGTTAAATGGGGCGTTGCAAAAAATATTATATGGGCTTGGATTTTAACAGTGCCTTTAAGTGCTATAATAGCAGGAATAGTAGTAGAGATTTTAAAGATTATAGTTTAATAAAGAAAAAGTGAGATAGATAAATTCTATCTCTTTTTCTTTGTTAAGAATAATTTAAAAAAGTAGATTTTTGTAAGAAAAAAATGTAAAATATAAATTGTGCAAATAAGAATAACAAAAATACTAATTATAAGAGGAGAGATTAAATGTATATTATAAACTTTATAAGAGGGTTTTGTATGGCGCTAGCAGATAGTGTTCCGGGAGTTTCTGGTGGAACTATAGCGTTTATTTTGGGGTTTTATGATAAATTTATAAACTCATTAAATGATGTTGTATTAGGAAATAAAGAAAAAAGAATAGAAGCTATTAAATTTTTAATTAAACTAGGAATTGGGTGGATAACAGGCTTTATTTTATCTGTATTATTTATAACTTCAGTATTTAATGATCATATTTATGAAATCAGTTCATTGTTTATAGGATTTATAATTGTTGCTATACCAATAATATTTAAAGAAGAAAAAGAAAGTGTTATTGGACAATATAAAAATATAATATTTTTAATAATAGGTATACTTATTGTTGTAGGAATTACATATTTTAATCCAGCAGCAGGTGGTTCAGGAATCACGGTATCAGTAGAAAGCTTGAATATAGGTATTTCAATATATATTTTTATTTCTGCTATGATAGCAATATCAGCTATGGTTTTACCAGGAATATCAGGTTCAACTATACTTTTAATATTTGGACTTTATGCACCTGTTCTTGGAGCTATTAAGCAAGTTTTAAAGTTTAATTTTGATTATTTGCCAGTAGTAATAATATTTGGACTTGGAGTTTTAACAGGAATTGCTGTTACTATAAAAGGAGTTAAATATGCTCTTTCTCATTATAGATCTCAAACTATTTATTGTATATTAGGTCTTATGATAGGTTCTTTATATGCTGTTTTTATGGGACCTACATCATTAGAGATTCCTAAAGCACCAATGAATATGAATACATTTAGTATTTTTTACTTTATAATAGGTGGAGCTATAATAGTTTTCTTAGAAAGATTGAAAGTTAAATTAGAAAATAAAAATAGAAAATAAAAAATAAAACTACTGCATTTTGCAGTAGTTTTATTTTTCAGAAGTAATTAAAGATGTATTTCTTCCAGCGTTTTTAGCAATGTATAAGTTTTTATCTGCTAAAGTTAAAAATTCATTATCAGATATTTTTTTATCATATATTGTATATCCGCCTATACTACATGTTAAATTTATAGTTAAACCATTATATTCAAACAAATGAGCCTCTACAGTTTTTCGTATTCTTTCAGCGATTTTTTTTGCATTTTTTATTGGTGAATTATCTAATATTACTACAAATTCCTCTCCACCAAATCTTCCAAATAAATCACTTTCTCTAAGACAAGAAAAAACAACAGAGGAAAAATCTTTAAGTACATTATCTCCTATGATATGACCATATAAGTCATTAATATCTTTAAAATAGTCTAAATCAATAACTAATAATGAAATTGGTAGATTATTAGTTTCTTTTAATAATAATTTATTTAGTTTTTCATAAATTAAACGCTTATTATATGCTCCTGTAAGTTCGTCTTTATATAAGCTTTCATTTATAGTAGACATTAATTCTTTAGCTGTTATATTATTAGAGTTATCTGTTAAGAAAATATTTGTTGATATATCTTTAAGAAGTTCTACAATATATAATTTGTTATTGTACTCTACTGGAGTTGCAATTATTAAAAAGATTTTATTTTCTTTTAATTCTATTTTTATAAATGTGTCCTTTTTTAAATATGCATTGAGAGCAATACAATTTTTACACTTTTCATTTTTATTCCAAAATTTATAACATAATATAGGCTCAATAGAGTTTTTATCACCATTAGTTGATGTATTTATTACATTTGAGCTAATAGGATCTATAATTCTAATTACATCATAAAAGTTTTTAAAGTGTGATAATTTATTTTTTATTTTGTCAAGTAAATCCATAAATAACCTCTTATTAATTATAAGATTAAATTTAAAAATAATTTTATTACATATTATACTATAAAATTATATTATGTACATATATTATATTAAAACAATTTAATGTAAAGCATTTATAGACAATGCTTTTCTTCGTAATTATAATATATAGTATATTATTTTAATAATTAGGAGAGAAAAATATGATTATTGAGTTAAAAGATAGAAAAATAGAAGAATCAATTAAAAATTTAAGAAAAGCTATAGAGATTGTTGGAGGCAAGGAGTATTTAAATAATATAGAAGGTTTAGAAAATTTTGTTGAAGATATATTAAGCAATTTGTTTATTAAAGGGAAAGCTAATATAAACATAGAAGGAAGAAGATATGAAATTTCAGAGTTAATTTCTTTAAAAATAGATTTTGAAAAATATTTCTTAAAAAATAAGAGACAAATGATACAAAGAATAGTATCAAAAATAAAACAATATAATACATCATTAGAGAGTAAAATAAGAAAATTTAAAAAGAGCAATTCTATTGAAATATTTAGAGAAATAGTTGAAGAGATAGAAAAGACTTATAAGTGGGAATTTGATAATTTCTTTTTAGTTTATATAGATAATATAAATGAAGAAAAAGATTATTATGGAGAATATTTAACAGAAAAAAGAAAACAAATAATAGATAGTGTTTTAGTTAAATTAGGTATATAAAATTTTAGAAAAATATATTATAATGGTTAAGTAATTCAAATATTAAGAGAGCTTCATCTTTTTATATTTGTTTGTTTTAAGTTAAAAGTTATCTAATAGAAAAGAGTAATCTAATCTAGAAGAAAGAGGCTAACTAAATATTTAGTATAAATAATATAGGCATTTTATAAATAATTTTAATACCTATTATTGGAGTACATATTTTAAGCTGATTTTTCTATTTATTTTAGATAAATCAGCTTTTATTTATTTAGGAGGTAAAATAAGTGAATAAAATAGCAGTAATAAGTGCAATTCTTGAAGAACCAAAGCTATGCCAAGAAAAATTTAACTCTATAGTATCAGAGTTTAGAGGAAGTATTAGGGGGAGAATGGGAATACCTTTTGATGAAGGAATTTCAGTTATATCATTAACAGTTACAGGTGACATTAATGATATAAATAGTTTAACTGGAAAGCTTGGAAATATAAAAGGAGTAACTGTAAAGACAGCTATAGCAAAAAAAGAGATATAAAGAAAGGGAGAAGAATGAAAGTAAAAGACATTATTGATAAATTATATAAGGAACATAATGCCACAAGAGATGAGCTTTTATACTTGTTAAATAATATAACCTTAAAAGAACAGGAATATTTATGTGAAAAGGCAAATGAGATTAGGTTAGAGAACTATAGTAATAAGGTTTATATGAGAGGACTTATAGAGTTTACTAATTACTGTAAAAAAGATTGTGCTTATTGTGGAATAAGAAGAAGTAATAAAAATGCCGATAGATATAGATTAACTTTTGATCAAATTATGGAATGTGTTGATTTAGGAGACAAACTAGGATATAAGACTTATGTATTACAAGGTGGAGAAGATGCTTATTTTACAGATGATAAAATGGTAGAAATTATAAAAGAGATAAAGAAGAGATATCCAAGTAATGCAATAACTTTATCTTTAGGCGAAAGAAGTTATGATTCATATAAGAAAATGTTTGAAGCTGGAGCAGACAGATATTTATTAAGACATGAAACAGCTACAAAAGAATTGTACAATAAACTTCATCCAGGTGCATCTTTTGAAGAAAGACGTAAATGTTTAAGAGAATTAAAAGAAATTGGATATCAAGTTGGAGCTGGATTTATGGTAGGACTTCCAGAACAAACAAATGAAGATTTAGTAAATGATTTATTATTTGTAAAAGAATTTAAACCTGATATGTGTGGGATTGGTCCATTTATTCCACAAAAAGATACACCTTTAGGTGATGAAAAAGGTGGGACATTAGAAAAAACAGTAATAATGCTTTCTATTGTAAGATTGTTATTACCTGATGTATTGTTACCTGCAACTACTGCTCTTGGTAGTATAGACCCATTAGGTCGTGAAAAAGGAATAAAAGCAGGTGGGAATGTTGTAATGCCAAATCTTTCTCCAACAGAAGTTAGGGATAAGTATGCATTATATGATGGAAAAATATGTACTGGTGATGAAGCAGCAGAATGTAGACTTTGTATAGAAAAGAGAATGAGAAACTTTGGATATGAAGTTGAAGTAAGCAGGGGAGATAATGTAACTTGGCTTAAAGAAAATAAATGTAATGATGATTCGTCTAATAATTTGAATTCAAAAAAATATTTATCATTAAATTAAAATTATTAATGAAAAAGGTTAAAAACTTAAAAAATATCTTTTTTAATAATAGTTTAAAATATCACTTAGGAGGAGTATAATGTTTATAAATCACGAACTAATTTACAAAATTTTAGAGGAAACAAAAAATCCAAGTATAGAAGAAGCAAAAGATGTAATAGAAAGAGCAAGAAAAAAGGAAAAATTAAGTTATAGAGATATAGCAATACTTTTATCAATAGAAGATGAGGAAATTGTTTCTTCTATGTATAAGCTAGCTGGAGAAATAAAAGAGAGCATATATGGAAAGAGAATAGTTATGTTTGCGCCTCTTTATGTAAGTGATTATTGCGTAAATAATTGTGTTTACTGTGGTTATCAAAGATGTAATAAATTTTCAAGAAGAAAATTAACACAAGAAGAAGTTAGAGAAGAAGTTAAAATATTAGAAAAAATGGGTCATAAAAGATTAGCATTAGAGCTTGGAGAAGATCCAGTTAATGCACCTATTGAATATGTATTAGATTGTTTAAAAACAATATATGATACACAAAATGAAAATGGAGAAATAAGAAGAGTAAATGTAAATATTGCTGCAACAACTGTAGAAAATTATAAAAAATTAAAAGAAGCAGGAATTGGTACATATATATTATTCCAAGAAACTTACCATAAACCAACATATGATGCAATGCATCCAAATTCATTAAAGGGAGATTATGAATATCATTTAACATCTTTTGATAGAGCCATGGAAGCCGGAATAGATGATGTTGGTGGAGGAGCTTTATTTGGGCTTTATGATTATAAATTTGAAGTTTTAGGCCTTATGATGCACAATGCTCATTTAGAAGAAAAATTTGGGGTTGGATTCCATACAATATCAGTTCCAAGACTTAAAAAGGCAAGTGGAGTAACAATGGAAAAGTTCCCATATCTTTTAACAGATGATATGTTTAAAAGATTAGTTGCAGTACTTAGAATTGCAGTTCCATTTACTGGTATAATTCTTTCAACAAGAGAATCTGCTGCTATGAGAAAAGAAGTATTAAGATATGGAGTATCACAAGTATCAGCAGGCTCAAGTACAGGAGTTGGAGGATACAAAGAAAGAGAAGAAAATGGAAATGATGATAGACAATTTGAGACTGCTGATGAAAGAACACCACTTGAAGTTATAAAAGAATTATTAGATGATGGATATATACCAAGTTATTGTACTGCATGTTATAGAACAGGAAGAACTGGAGATAGATTTATGAAACTTGCAAAATCTGGTGAAATACAAAATGTATGTGAGCCAAATGCTATAACAACTCTTGTGGAATATGCTTTAGATTATGGTGATGATGAGTTTAAAGAAAAAGCTTTAAAAAATGCAGAGATTGTTGCAAATGCTATAAAAAATGAAAAGACTAAAAATATAGTTTTAAATAATATTAAGAAACTAAAAGAAGGAAAGAGAGATCTTTTCATGTAATAATAGGAGATGACTAATATGAACAATACACCTAATGCAAATAGAAAACATATTGCTATTTTTGGTAATACAAATAGTGGTAAATCTTCACTTATGAATAGAATATTAGGTCAAGAAATGTCTTTAGTATCAGAAGTTATGGGAACAACTACAGATCCAGTGCAAAAAGCTATGGAGCTTATACCAGTTGGACCAGTTCTTTTAATAGATACGGCAGGTCTTGAAGATAAATCAGAACTTGGAAACCTTAGAATGCAAAAAACAATGGAAGTATTAAAGAAAACAGATGTTGCTATATTTGTTCTTGATGCATCAAGTCCTGATTTTGAATCTTTTGATAAATGGAAAGTTGAAGCTTTAAAATATAATATTCCCTTTATAGTTGCTGCAAATAAAGCTGAAGTTGCAAGTAAAGAAATTGTAGAAACATTAAAAACTAAGTATAAAGAAGTTATATGTACATCTACAGTTGCAAATATAGGAATTAATGAAATAAAGGAAGCTTTAGTAAATATATTAGAAAAAGAAGATGAAGAAAAATCACTAATTGGAGATTTAGTGCCTTATGGTGGTAAAGTTATTTTAGTTGTACCTATAGATTCAGAAGCACCAAAAGGAAGACTTATACTTCCACAAGTTCAAGTTATAAGAGATTGTTTAGATAATGGTATTAAGAGTTATGTAGTTAGAGACACAGAGCTTTTAAGTGCATTATCTGATTTAAAAGATATAGATTTAGTTATAACAGATTCACAAGCTTTTAAAAGTGTTAGTAAAATAGTTCCAAAAGATATTAAGCTTACAAGTTTCTCTATATTATTTGCAAGGCAAAAAGGTGATTTAAAATCATTTATAGATGGAGTTAATAAAATAAGATTATTAAAACCTGGAGCAAATATATTAATATCTGAGAGTTGTACTCATAATGTATCTCATGAAGATATAGGAAGAATTAAAATTCCAAAGCTTTTAGAAAAGTATGTTGGTGGAAAATTAAACTTTGAATTTAGGGTAGGACATGATTTCCCAGAAAATATACAAAAATATGATTTAATAATTCATTGCGGTGCTTGTATGATAAATAGAAAAACTGTTTTAAATAGAGTTAAAATTTGTAGTGATAAAGAAATACCTATAACAAATTATGGTGTTGTTCTTGCATTTTTAACTGGAATATTAGATAGATCTACAGAGAATTTAATATAATATTTCTATAAAAAGAATGGTTATATAACCATTCTTTTTTGTTTAAACAAACTTATTTATGTTATATTAAATAAGTAAAATAAAAAACAATGGAGAGAACTTATGAAAAATCAATTTGAAAAGTTTAAATTAAGTAAAGAAATAATAAATGCATTAAATGATTTAGGATATATAAAACCTACAAATGTTCAGGATTTAGTAATTAAAGAAGGGCTTTTAAAAAAAGATTTAATAGTTAAATCTCAAACTGGAAGTGGAAAAACTGCTGCATTTTTAATTCCTATATGTGAAAAAATAGATTGGGAAGAAAATAAACCTCAAGCTTTAATATTAGCTCCAACTAGAGAGCTAGCTATGCAGATAAGAGATGATATTTTAAATATAGGAAGATATAAAAGAATTAATGCAGTAGCATTGGTTGGAAAAGAATCATTTAAAGAGCAAGAAAAAAAGTTAAAAGGTAAAGTTCATTTTGTAGTTGGAACTCCAGGTAGGGTTTTGGATCATTTAGACCAAGGAACTTTAAATGGAAAACTGCTAAAATATTTTGTTATAGATGAAGCTGACGAAATGTTTAATATGGGTTTTATTGGGCAAGTTGAAGGGGTGTTTAGAAGAATAAGTAAAAAGCGTGTAACTATGTTATTCTCTGCTACAATTAATGAAAATATTAAAGAACTAAGTAAAAAATATATGAATAGACCAGTAGAAATAAGTATAAAAAAACAAGGTTTAGTAACTGAGACGATAACTCATGGTTTAGTAAAAGTAGATGGAAAAGAAAAACTTAATAAAGTAAATGAGATTTTAATAAAAGAAAAACCAGAAACTGCAATTGTTTTTTGTAGAACAAAAGATAATGTGGAGTTAGCATTTGAATATTTTAAGAAAAAGGGATATTCAATAGATAAAATACATGGTGATATGTTGCAAAAAGATAGAACAAAAAAGATGGACGAATTTAAAGAAGGAAAATTTAGAATATTAATTGCTACTGATATAGCATCAAGAGGAATTGATGTAGATAATGTAACTCATGTAATAAATATAGATATACCTGTTGAAAAAGAGGCTTATGTTCATAGAATTGGTAGAACGGGAAGAAAAGGAAAAAGTGGTAAATCTATAACTATTATGACTCCTTTTGAAAATAAATATTTAGAAAGAATAGAAGAGTACATAGGATTTAAAATAGAAGATTATAAAGAATGTGAAAATATAAATATAGATGAAAGTATAAAAATTTTAAAAAGTAGACCTCAAATTAAAAAGAGTACAAAGAAATTAAATAAAAATATAACTAAAATATATTTAAATGGTGGAAAGAAGAAAAAAATAAGAGTAATAGATATAGTTGGAACTATAATGAGTATAGAAGGTATTGAAAAAGAAGATGTAGGTATAATTGATATTCAAGACAATGGATCAACTGTTGAGATACTTAATAATAAAGGAAGAAAAGTAATTTCTAAATTAAAAGAAAAAACTATAAAGGGGAAAAAGCTAAGAGTAGAAATAGCTAAAAAATAAATTAAAAATAGATGTGATAAATATTTTTTATTACATCTATTTTCTGTTTTAACAGGAATAAAGTTAAAAGTATAAAATAAATATATTAGTAAAAGGGTATAATAGGAGTGATATACTTGGATTTAGATTTAAAAGTTCCAACAGAGATTTTATTTGATAAAGACATAATAAAAAATAATTATAAAAAGTTTGAAAATTTAGGAGAAATAGCTTTAATAGTTATTGGTAAAAAATCAGCAAAAATAAATGGGGCGCTTCGTGATATATTAAGTGCTTTAGATGCTTATAATAAAGAATATTATATATTTGATAAGGTTGAGGAAAATCCTTCAATTGAAACAATAGAATCAGCTAGCAATTTAGGTAGAACGATAAAAGCAGATTTTATTATAGGAATTGGAGGAGGCTCGGCAATAGATGCATCCAAGGCAATTGCCTTTATGATAAAAAATTCAAATGTAAATAAAGATAATATATTTAATCAAAAAAAGTTAGATAGTTTACCTGTAATTGCAGTTCCAACTACAGCAGGAACAGGAAGTGAAGTAACTCAATATTCAATAATAACTGATAACAATAAAAGATGTAAAAGAAATTTAGGACAAGATATTTATCCTAAAATTGCATTTATAGACCCTAAATATACAAAAGGATTAAATATAGAAATAAGCAGAAATACAGCGATGGATTCCTTTTCTCATATAGTAGAAGGATATTTAAATAGTAATTCTACAGAATATACAGATAGATTGGCTTTAGAAGCTTTAAAAATATGGTCAGAAGCTTCTGATGATTTATTAGATGGAACATTAACTGACGAGGATAGAGAAAAACTTATGGTAGCATCAACTATTGGGGGAGCTATAATATCAAAAACTGGTACATCTCTTCCTCATGGTATGGGTTACCCATTAACATATTATAAGAATATTCCACATGGAATAGCAAATTTATGTTTGTATAATGAATATTTGGATTCATTTAAAAATAAAAACAAAATCAACAATATAGTAAATATATTAGGATTTACTTCATTAAAGGACTTAAAAAAGTTTATAAGTAAATTAATAGAAATTGATATAAATGTTACAAAAGAAGAAATTAAAAGTTATACAGATGAAGTATTTAAAAATAAAGAAAAGTTAAAAAATCATATTGAAAACATAACATATGATGACTTATATAATATATATTATAAAAGCTTAATAGAGAAATAATATATGATATACTAATTATATATTATTTAAGAAAAGAGGAGATTTTATGAAATACGAGTTTAAATATGAAGATAAAAATTATGAATTAAATAATGAAAACATAATTGAATTAATAAATGATGAAGAAAACCCAATAGAAGGTTTAAATGTAGATAAAATATTAGAACTTTTAAATGAAAGTAAGGAAGTTGATTTTCAAAAAGCTTATTATGATACACCTTGTGAAATATGTAATGAAAATTTTAAAGAAAAAAAGAGTATAAGTGAATATTTAGAATATTACTTTTATGTTTATTCTAAAAATGGGAAATATATTATAAGTGATATTTCAAAGGAATATGAAGGGTTAACCTTTAATAGGTTAGAATTAGAAGGAAAGGTTGATAATAGCTATATTGTAACTATTATTGTTTGTGCAAATTGTAGTGAATATATAATTCAAATAGAACAGTTAGAAGTATAATAAAATACAGAGGTTATCTATAAGATAGCCTCTTTTTTATATAAAAGTATAAATTTATATTTAATATAAATTATTAAAGTATTATTTAAGTTAAATTTATTTAACTTATGGAATACATTTATTTATAATTTTAAAAAAGCAATTAATAATAAGCATATTCCTGAAAGCCAAGAAAGGTCTGTGTTTGTTTGCTTTTTGAGAACATTACTACCTATATAACATCCTAATTTAATAGCAAGTATTCCAAGTAAAAAACATGCAATTAAAAGTAATAAAGGACTAATGCTTAGAAAACTTGCTCCAAAACCTACTGCTAAACTATCTATAGATAAAGCTAATGCTAAATAAATTGATTCTTTTATTGATATTTTTTTTGATTTATCAAAATCTGCTTTAGTTTCATCTATATAAACTGTAAGAGCAAATTTAAAGTCAAATAATTTAAAAGTAAGAGGTTTATCAAGCTTTGAAAAGTTACTAATATATTTTTTGAAAAAAACTTCAAATAATTTATAAATACCTAAACATACAAAAATAAAAAAGCTAATATATTTAGGTAAAAATTTAGGCATTATATTTTCTAAATAGTTACCAAGTAGAAGAGAAATGGCGAGCATAGCACATGATACTACATTTATTATAATTACAGATAGATTAGGAATTTTTATTTTATCAGCGCCATAGGCTATACTGGCTACAAAAGAATCTATTACAAGAGAAAAAACTAAAATCAGTATTTCCATAAAACTTTACCTCGAAAAATTTTATATGCTATATTATATTATGACAAATTTCTACAAGTGTGATTTAGTATATGAAGTTTTTAAATATTATACATATTTTAAATTATTTTATAACTTGAAATAAAATATTTAATAATTATAGATTAATAAAATGTAGTTTTACATAGGTTTTTATCATATAATAAATTACAAATATAAAAAAAGTGGGGAAATTATGTTAAATGTAGATTGGTTTTTAAATTTATTAAATAATTATAGTGAAATTGCCATTTTCATAAGTTTAATAATAAGTATAATAATTGCAATTTCTGGAGTTATACCATCTGTTTTTTTAACAGGAGCTAATATATTATTCTTTGGACCTATTTCAGGTTTTTTTATATCTTTAATTGGTGAAACAATTGGTGGATTTATTACATTTAAGTTATATAGAAAGGGATTTAAAAAAGGATTCAATAATTTAACTAATAAACATAAAGTTTTAAAGGAAATATCAAATAGCAAAGGAAATAGAGCAGCCTTTTTAATATTTCAAGGTAGAATAATACCTTTTATACCATCTGGTTTTGTAACACTAGCAGCATCTGTTAGCGAAATAGATGATTTTAGATATAATATAGCTACATTTTTGGGAAAGATTCCTTCTATATTATTAGAGGTTTTAGTAAGTTATGGTATAGTATCTTCAGGTGAAAAGTCAATAAAGTTAGCAATTACAATCATAGCAATTTACCTTATTTATAAGTCAATAAAGAGTAAAAAAGTATGATATAATAAATCTGATAAAGTTTAATTAAAACATTAAAGGGGAGTATAGAATGTATAAGTTAATAGCACTAGATATGGATGGAACTCTTTTAAATGAAGAGAAAAAAATAACAGAAAGAAATAGAGAAGCAATAAAAAAGGCTAAAGAACTTGGGGTATATGTTGTTTTAGCATCAGGTAGACCTATAGATGGATTATTAAAATTCTTAGATGAACTTGATCTTTTAGGAGACAATGATTATGTTCTTAGTTATAATGGATGTTTAGTTCAAAAAACAAAAAGTAGAGATGTTGTTTGTGATGTTACAATAACAGGTAAAGATCTTAAGTATTTAAAAAGATTAGCTGATGAAGCAGGACTTAATATTCATGCTTTCTCAAAGGAAAAAGGATTAATAACTCCTAAGGAAAATACATATACAAGTTATGAAGCATATCATAATGGAATAGATTTTTATATAAATGATTTTAGTGATATAAAAGATGACGAAGAAATAATAAAGGTAATGATGATTGATGAACCAGAAATATTAGAGGAAGGAATGAAAAAGTTACCTAAAGAAATATATGAAAAGTATAGTGTAGCTAAAAGTGCACCATTTTTCTTAGAATTCTTTAATAAGAAAGCAAATAAAGGAGAAGGTGTTAAGTTATTAGCTGAACACTTAGGAATAAAGAGAGAAGAAATAATTACAATGGGAGATGAAATGAATGATTTCCCAATGATAGAATATGCAGGTCTTGGAGTAGCTATGGGAAATGCATGTGATAAAATAAAAGAAATAGCAAATTATATAACTGATACAAATAATAATGATGGTGTTGGTAAGGTTATAGAGGAATTTGTAATAAAAGATAGAATATAAAATTTAATTTAAAGTGCTGATTAATTCAGCACTTTTTTTATTTAATATCTAATTTTCTTTAAATTAGTATAAAGGATAAATTTATATATAATAAAAATATTATAATAGGTTATTGTATAAAATTTATTTAAATAACAAAATTAGGATAAAAATTGAGTGAAAATTGAAATAAATGATAGATAAAATAAAAAAATATCAAATTTAAATATTAATATATTGAAAAAATAATAATTAAAAGTATATAATCAATTAGTAATACATTTAGCAGGATGGAGAGGATAAGATGGAAGAAAATAGAGAAAAATTTTCATCAGGCTTAGCTATATTTTTCGCAACTTTAAGTTCTTGTGTAGGACTAGGGAATATATGGATGTTTCCTTATGTTGTTGGAGAAAATGGAGGAGCAGCATTTATAATTATTTATTTAGCGTGTATTCTAGTAATTGGAATACCAGCACTTATTAGTGAATTTGCATTGGGAAGAGAAACAAAGAAAAATGTTTATGGTGCAGTAGCAAGTATAACAGATAAAAAGTTTTTTAGGATAATTGGGATAATTGGAGTAACATCATCTTTCTGTATGTTATTTTTCTATACAGTAGTTACTGGATGGGTATATTCATATGTTGTAAAAGCAATTACAGGACAATTTGCAGGTGCTAATGCACAAACTTTAACAAATATGTTTAATCAAACAAGTATTGGTCCATTAAGTCCTATATTATGGCAACTTTTAGCATTAATTGTTGGTGGAATTATACTTACAATGGGTGTTAAAAGTGGTATTGAAAAAATGACTAAAGTATTAATGCCAATACTTATAATTTTACTTCTTTTTTGTGCAGTTAGAAGTTTAACTTTACCAAATTCAATAGAAGGAGTTAAATTTTTATTTAAACCTGATTTTTCAAAGGTAACATTTTCAGTATTTTTATCTGCCCTTGGATTAGCATTTTTTAAACTTTCAGTTGGTACAGGATCAATGATTACATATAGTAGCTATTTTACAGATGATACTAACTTAATATCAACTGGAACAAAGGTTGCTTTATCAGATACTTTTGTGTCATTAATTGCAGGAACAGCAATATTTCCAGCGGTATTTTCATTTGGACAGAAACCAGAAGGAGGGCCAGGACTTTTATTTAATACTGTACCTTTAATATTCTCAAAAATACCAGGTGGCTCAATACTTGGAGTAATATTCTTTTTACTTACTGCAATAGCTGCAACAATGGCTATGATATCAATATTAGAAGTAATAGTAGCTATGCTTACAGAACAATTTAAAATAGAAAGAAAAAAATCTATAATAATTTGTATAATTGTTATTTTAATATTTGGTTCATTAGCTGCATTATCAGCTAACCCAAATGGAATTTTAGCACATAATACTATATTTGGATTAACATTTTTTGATTTTTATAATGATCTTATATCAAATGTTTTATTACCTATAAATGGATTTTTAGTAACTATATTAATGGGACATATTGTAAGTAATAAAATATATGTTTCTCAGTTAACTAATAATGGAACATTAAAGAATGAAGGATTGGTTAAGTTTATTACATTCTTAGTTAGATACATAACTCCGGCTTTAATATTTATAGTTTTTATAAAAACATTTATTTAGAAAAGCCATTATATAAAAATAGCAATAAGAAGAAAACTTATTGCTATTTTATTATTTAGATTATAAACTCTATCCACCTAAAGTTATATCCTGTTCGTTATACCAGTTTAGTGCTTGAAATAAATGATTTTCATTAAAATTAGGCCATAAATCATCTATAACATAAAAGTCTGAATAAACTGATTGAACAGGTAAAAATCCACTTAGTCTTCTTCTACCTCCCCAACGAATTATTAAATCTATTCTAGAGATGTCATTTGATTGAATATAATTAATTATATTTTTGTATTTATTATTACTATTTTTTAATGAGTAAAGATCCCATTCCCACCCGTAATTAATTAAGAAGTTTACCTTTATTCCACCTTTTCCAAATACTTTACGCTTTGTGTAAGGTATTAGTTCTTTTGGAAAGTTTTTAGAATCTTTATTTCCTATAACTAATATTTCACAGTCTTCTTTTTGTAGTAATTTTACTGATTCTATACAAGCATTTATAAATGCTTTTTTTTGTTCAGAAGGTCTTTTTGTATTATCAATTGTAAATCCATAATAAGTTAGTTCTTTAATACCTAGTTTTTGGCATTGTTTAAATAATATAAGTCCTGGTAGTATTCCAAGAGAGTATCCTTTGTCTTTGGTTAAACCTACTGATGTAGCATATCTTCTATTTCCATCTGGAATTATACCAATATGATTTGGAATTCTCATACTATTTTCCTCCTAAAATTTTAATATTTTTATTATTTCCAGATTAATAAAAATTATCCAAATATAAATTTATAAAACAGTTGAAAAATATATATAATGTAAAGTATAGTAAGATAGAAATAAACACGAATAGGTGATAAAATGATAGATTTAAATGAATTAAAATCATGTAAAATGCTTAAAGGCATTAATGAATTAACGTTAAGAAAATTATGTGAAATAGGTAAAAAGGTTCACTTTAAGAAAGAACAACATGTATTTAGAGATAAAGATTATATAGATGAAATTTACATAGTACAAAGTGGAAAAGTATCTTTATACAAATTAAATGAAGCTGCACATAAAAAAATAATATTTATATTAGGAGAAGGAAATATATTAAATGAAGTTATATTAGAAAGAATGAAGGCATCAATAAGTTGTGAAATGTTTGACGAAGGATATATATATGTTTTTGATAGAAATAACTTTATAAAAGTTATGAGTGAAGATTTTGAATTAGCAAAAAAAGTTTTAGATTCATTATCTTTAAAGGTTAGAAGATTATATAGACAAATGAAAAATTCTACTCCTCTTAAAATTGAGAAAAGGCTTGCAGCTAAGCTGTGGAAGCTATCTAAGGATTATGGGGTAGAGTGTGGAACTGAAACTTTAATTAATTTAAAAATAAGCATTACATATCTTTCAGATATGTTTGGAATGCCAAGAGAAACTATCTCAAGAGCTATAAAAATATTAGAGAAGGAGGGGCTTATAAGAAGAGAAAATAAAAAAGTTATTATAATTAATAGAGACAATTTGTCTAATTATTTTAAAGGTTTGTGATAATTATCACAGATAAGAAAAAAGAAAGGGAATATAATTAGGGGGAATTAAAAATGTATTTAGAAGATTTTAATAAGATTGTAGCACTATCTAGAAAGAAAACTAACCTATTAACTAATAATTTAAGAGGTTATTTTGTTAGTGCTATTCTTGCAGGTCTTTTTGTGGGATTTGGAGTAATACTTTCTTATACAGTTGGAGGTACACTAAATGAAGCTGGATCGCCATTTACAAAAATAGTTATGGGACTTTCGTTTTCAGTAGCGTTAAGCTTAGTTATTTTTGCAGGAGCAGAACTTTTTACGAGTAATGCTTTAGTTATGACATCAGGATGCTTAGGTGAAGAAATTAAATTTAATGATTTAATAAAAATATGGGGAGTTAGTTACTTTGGTAATTTTATTGGGTCAGTTTTAATAGCAATACTTTATTATGCATCAGGGCTTTGGAGAGGTATTTCAGGTGAATATATGGCAGAATATGCTATGAATAAAATTAATGTTATTCCAGGAGAATTGTTTATAAGAGGAATTCTCTGCAATATATTAGTTTGTTTAGCTGTATGGTGTTGTTACAGAATGAAGGATGAGTTAGGAAAAATTCTAATGATTACACTTTGTGTATATGTATTCTTTACAACAGGTTTTGAGCATAGTATAGCAAATATGTCATTACTTACTATTGGAAATTTAGTACCTTATGGAGATGTTAATATAATAGGAAGTTTGTATAACTTATTATTTGTAACATTAGGAAATATTGTAGGAGGAGTAGTATTTGTAGCAATCCCTTATTATATAATTTCAACAAATAAAAGAGCTCATTAGGAAGGAGTTTATTATGGGATTTAAAATTAGAACTAAAGATTTAAATGATGTTTTTGAAAACTTATCAAAAAGTTATAAGATTATGGCACCAACTGTTATAGAAGGGGCTGGAAGATCATCAGAAACAGATGTTGTGAGATACGATGTAGTTAAAAAAGTAGAGGATATTGAATTTAATAAAAAATCAGATTATTCATATAAGGAAGCATTAATTCCTATAACAGAAACAATATTATTTTTTAACCAAGATGAATATAAAGTACCAGACTATAAAGAAAAGCCACAAATAATATTCTTAAGAAGCTGTGATTTACATGCTGTTAAAAGATTAGATGATATTTATTTAAGAAATGGCTTTGAAGATCCTTATTATAAAAGAATAAGAGATAATGTAAAGTTTGTTCTTATGGGATGTGAAAATAGCTTTGATAGCTGTTATTGTGTTGATATGGGAACAAATAAATCAGAAAACTATGATGCTTATTTAAAAGTTACAGATGAATATGCATACTTAGATATAAAAGATGAAGAACTTAATGGCTATTTTAATGATATTCCTAAAAAAGAAGAAGAAATAAAACCAGATTTTGTTTTAGAAAATAAGGTAAGTGTTAATATACCAGAAAATTTAAATATAAATATATTTAAATCAAAAATGTGGGATGAATATTCAGAAAGATGTATAGCTTGTGGAAGATGTACATTTGTTTGTCCAACTTGTACTTGTAATTCAATGCAAGACATATATTACAGCGATAATGAAAATGTAGGAGAAAGAAGAAGAGTTTGGGCTTCATGCCAAGTTCCAGGATATACTACAATGGCTGGTGGACATGAGTTTAGAAAATCAAATGGTGAAAAGATGAGATTCAAGATCATGCATAAAGTATATGATTATAAAAAAAGATGGGGATACCATATGTGTGTTGGATGTGGAAGATGTGATGACATATGTCCAGAGTACATAAGTGTATCAGGATGTATAAATAAATTACAAGATGCAATGGACGAGGTGAACGCAAATGATAAATAATGATTATATACCATTTCCTTCAAAAATATTAGAAGTAATTGAACATACAGATATAGAATATACATTTAGAATGGAATTTAAGGGCGATGTAAAACCAGGACAATTCTTTGAAGTATCAATTCCAAGATATGGTGAAGCTCCAATATCAGTAAGTGGAATAGGTGAAAATTTTGTTGATTTAACAATAAGAAGAGTTGGTAAAGTTACAAATGAAATATTTAAAAATTATGTTGGAGACAAGTTATTCATGAGAGGACCATATGGAAATGGATTCGATGTGGATAATTATAAAAATAAAGAATTAATAGTTGTAGCTGGAGGAACAGGACTTTCACCAGTTAGAGGAGTTGTAAGTTATTTTGCTAATAATTCTTCAGAAACTAATGGTTTAACTTTAATTACAGGATTTAAGAGCCCAAAAGATATGCTTTTTAAAGATGATTTAAAAGCTTGGGAAGATAAAATGAACTTAATAGTTACAGTTGATTCAGCAGAAGAAGGATATACTGGACATACTGGTCTTGTAACTAAGTTCATACCTGAACTTGAGATTAAAGATAAAGAAAATGTTCAAGTTATAGTTGTCGGACCACCTATGATGATGAAGTTTACTGTAATGGAGTTTTTAAAACTTGGAATAAAAGAAGAAAATATATGGATTTCTCAAGAAAGAAAAATGTGTTGTGGACTTGGAAAATGTGGACATTGTAAGATAGATGATACATATATATGTTTAGATGGTCCAGTATTTAATTATACAAAAGGTAAACTTTTAATAGATTAGGAGGAACGTTTTTATGGATATGAATACAAAGAAGCTTAAGAAAAATGCGTTCAGAGTAACTAAAACAAGAGGAGTTACAGCTTCAAGAGTTAGAGTACCAGGTGGACACTTAGACTCAAAATATTTAGGAATGATTCAAGAAATTGCAGATAAGTATGGTAATGGATCTGTTCATATAACAACAAGACAAGGATTTGAAATTCCAGGAATTAAATTTGAAAATATTGATGAAGTAAACAAAATGCTTCAACCTATAATAGAGGGACTTCAAATAAATCAAGAAGTTAAGGGAGAAGGATATACAGCAGCTGGAACAAGAAACGTTGCAGCTTGTATAGGAAATAATGTTTGTCCTTTTGCAAATTATAACACAACTAATTTTGCAAAAAGAATAGAAGAAGCAATATTCCCAAATGATCTTCATTTTAAAATAGCTCTTACTGGATGTCCAAATGATTGTATAAAGGCTAGAATGCACGACTTTGGAATAATAGGGATGACAAAACCACAATATGATTATTACAGATGTGTAAGTTGTGGAGCTTGTGTTAAAGCTTGTAAGAAGAAAGCAACAGGGGCATTAACTTTTGAAAATTATAAAGTAAAAAGAGATGCTAGTAAATGTATAGGTTGTGGAGAATGTGTAATGTCATGTCCTACAAGAGCTTGGACTAGAAGTAAAGAAAAATATTATAGACTTTCAATAATGGGAAGAACAGGAAAGAAAAATCCAAGACTTGGAGAAGACTTTTTAATTTGGGCTGATGAAGATAGTATAGTTAAAATTATAGAAAATACTTATAAATACGTAAAAGAATATATAGCAAAAGATGCACCAGGTGGAAAAGAGCATATTGGATATATTATTGATAGAACAGGATTTATGGAATGGAAAAAATGGGCTTTAGAAGGAGTTACTCTTTCAGATGAAGCTATAATGAAAAATAATGTTTACTGGAGTGGAATAAAATATCCTAATCTTTAATAATTTTTAGTTCTAAATCTCATATAACTACGAGTTTATATAAAATATAATAAAAAGTTATTTGAATATCACTAGAATCTGATTTACAATTTATATTGAAAGTCAAATTTCTAGTGATATTTTTATTTAATAAAATATAATAAAAAAATAAAATAGAAGATAAATATAAATCGTTGTATAATGTTAAAGATAGTTATAAATAATATTTTATAAATTTATATAAATTAATTAATGGAGTGAGACGATGATAGCAGTTTTAGGAATACGAAAACATATTCCATTGCACATAAGGGAAAAATTTTCTATAAAGCAAACCCTTAGAGAAAAAGCAACAAAGGAACTAAAGGAAAGCCTTGAAGAAGTAGTTATATTAAGTACTTGTAATAGGACAGAAATATATTTTAATCATTCTTTATCTAAAAAAGAGGCTTTAGAAAAAATATTTAAAGCATTAAATTGGGAAGAGGAATTAAGAGAATATATTTTTTATATAGAAGGTGATGAAGCAGCAATACATTTATTTAAAGTAATATGTGGTTTCCATTCTAAAATATTAGGAGAAGATCAGATTTTAGGTCAAGTGAAAGATGCGTATATGTATGCGTTAGAAGCAAAATCAATAAATTTAGAACTTCAAAGATTATTTCAAGAGGGAATAACATGTGGTAAGAAATTTAGAAATGAGGCTAAGCTTTATGAAATACCAGTGTCATCAGCATCAATTGCTGTTAATAAGGCTATTGAGAGTAATTGTGAAAAATTTATGGTTTTAGGACATGGGGATGTAGGGCAGCTTGTTGTGAAGCATTTGTTATCTCACAATGTTAAAGAGATAATTATAGCAGTAAGAAATGTAAGTTCTTTAAGCTATGAAGAAGAAAATATTAAAGTAATAAGTTTTAATGATAGAGAAAAGTACATAAATAGTGTTGATTGTATAATATCTTGTACTTCAGCACCTCATACAGTAATTACAGAAAAAGAAATAAATATTGAAGGTAATGATATTATAATATTTGATTTAGCACTTCCAAGAGATGTTAGTGAAGAAGTTAAAAATATAAATAGGGTTACTGTTTATAACATAGATGAAATTAGTAAAGTAGATGACATAAATAAAGAACTTAGAGTTCAAAGAATGAAAGAATTTTATTATTTAATAGATGAGTACATAGAAGTTTATAATAATTGGAGAAGACTTAGAGAAGTAACGCCATATATAATAAATTTTAAAAAGCACGGAGATTTAATTTACAAGAAAAGGTATGAAACATTTAAAAATAAAGAAAGTAAAGAAGATAAGCTAGTAAAAATGCTTATGAAAAGTACATCTGATGCTTATGTAAATAAGGCTATAGAAGTTTTGAAGGAAGAAACTATAAAAGGTCGTGGTAATGAATGCATGAGGATTTTAGAGAAAATATTCATAGAGGAAGTTTAAATAGATTAATGCTTTCACTTTTACCAGAAAGTTTAAATGTATTAGTAATTGGTGCTGGAAGAGCAGCTTTTATTAAAGCAAATACTTTTTTAAAAAGTGGAAGTAAAGTTGTTGTTGTTGGAAAAGATATAAGTGAAGATTTTTATAAAGTAAAAGATGAAAATTTAAAAATAATAAAAGATGAATATAATAAAACATATTTAAAAGGGAAACATATAATTATTATTGCAATAGATAATGAATATGTTATGTATAATATAATAGAAGATTGTAAATCTGAAGATAAAATATATATAAATTGTAATGATACAACAAAAAGTATGGGTATGATACCTATGAATATAAATTCTAATGAAATTATTATAGGTATTAATACTTTAAGAGGAAATCCTAAGGGGGCAAGATTTGTATCAAATAAAATATTAAATGAAGCTAAAAATTTAGATGAATTTATAAAAGTAACTTCTATAATTAGAAATAATTTAAAAAATATTGATTGTAATAAAAATGAAATATTAGATTTTATAATAAGTGATGATTTTAAATTAGCTGTAGATAAAGGTAAGGAGAAGATTTTATTAAATCTTTTTTATGATAATGATTTAGTAGATAAATTATTTTATATTAGGTAGGGTGAAAAAATGAAATTTGTAGTAGCAACAAGAAAATCTATGCTGGCACAAGTTCAAGCAGATAGATTTATAGATTTGTTAAAGACAGTTAATGTAGAGGGTGAAAAGCTTCTAGTTATAACTGAAGGAGATAGAAGATTAGATATAACTTTAAATAAAATAGGTGGAAAAGGTTTATTTGTTAAGGAAATAGAGCAGAAAATGATAGAAAAAGAAGCTCATATAGCTGTACATAGTATGAAAGATGTACCACATGAACTTCCTGAAGGTTTTGAACTTATATGTATACCTGAAAGAGAAGACATAAGAGATGTGTTTGTATCAGCAAATGGCATTCATTTTAATGAATTAAAAAAAGGTGCAGTAATTGGAACAAGTAGTTTAAGAAGAGAGGTTATGCTTAAAGAACTTAGACCAGATTTAAATATTGTTCCGATAAGAGGTAATGTGCAAACAAGACTTAAAAAAATGAAAGACGAAAATATGGATGGAATAATACTTGCTGCAGCGGGACTTAAAAGATTAAACATGGAAGATATAATAACAGATTATTTTAATCCTAAAGAATTTTTACCAGCAGTTGGACAAGGTGCCCTTGGAATAGAGTGTCTTGAAAGTTTAGAAAATAAAGAAGTTTTAAAGAAACTTGATAATAAAGAAGTTAGATTACAAGTATTAGCAGAAAGAAGCTTTATGAGAGCTTTAGGTGGAGATTGCCATAGCATGATTGGAGTTTACTCTGAAATTCAAGATGATAATTTATATATGATAGGAACTTTTTTAGTTAATGGGAAAGTAGTTAAAAAAGACATATTAGGACATAAAAATAATGGTGAAGAATTAGGAAAAACTTTAGCAAAGAAAATATTAAGTGAGTAGGATTTAGGAGGAAACTTATGAGTAAAGCTTATATTATAGGTACAGGACCAGGAGATGAGGAACTTTTAACTTTAAAAGCGAAGAGAGTAATAAATGAATGTACAGCAGTACTTTATGATAGATTAGTTTCAAATAATATTTTAAATTATTTAAATGAAGATTGTGAAATTTATTATTGTGGAAAAGAGCCAGGAGCTCATTATAAAACACAAGAAGAAATAAATGATATGATTGTAAAACTTGCAAAAGAAGGTCATATTGTAGGAAGAATAAAAGGTGGAGATCCATATGTATTTGGAAGAGGAGGAGAAGAAGTTATAGCATGTAGAGAAGCTGGTATAGAATTTGAAGTTATACCAGGAGTTACATCACCTATAGCTGTATTAAATTATGCTGGAATTCCAATAACACATAGGGGAATAGCACAAAGTTTTCATATTGTAACTGGAATGTCAGCTAAAGATTTAAATGTAAATTATGAAGCATTAGCTAAAGAAAATGGAACTTTAGTATTTATGATGGGACTTTCAAATATTGATAGAATTACAAGTGAACTTATAAAATATGGAAAAGATAGAAATACTAAAGCTGCTGTAGTTATGAGAGGAACTTCTTCAAAACAGAAAAAAGTTATTGGAAATTTAGAGAATATAGGTGATAAAGCTAGAGAAGCAAATTTACAATCTCCATGTATAATAGTAATTGGAGATGTTGTATCTTTAGAAAATGAATTATCATGGTATGAAAATAAACCTTTATTTGGGAAAAATATATGTATAACACGTTCAAAGGAACAATCTAAGGATTTAAAGATTGAACTTAAAAAATTAGGTGCTGAAGTTACAGAAATAAATTCTATAGTTATAAAAGATACATCAGATAAACTAGATAGTATTAAAGATGATTTAAGTATATTTGACCATATATTATTTACTTCTGTAAACGGAGTTAATAAATTTTTTGATTATTTAGTTAAAGAAAAGATTGATGTTAGAAATATAAAAGCGAAAGTATCATCTATTGGAAAAGCAACAACTAAAGCTTTAGAAATGAGAGGAATAATTCCTTTTAAAACTTCAAGAGAATTTGTTGGAGAAAAACTTTTTGATACTATAAAACCTTTTATAAAGGAAGGGGACAGAATCCTTATACCTTCATCATCAAAAAGCAGACCTTTCTTAGCTGAAGAACTTAAAAAATTAGGAGCTATAGTTACAAAAATAAATGTTTATGATGTAACAAAAGGTGAAGTCAAAAATACTAAAGCTTTTGATGAAGTTGATGCAATATTATTTACATCACCATCAACTTTTGAAAATATGAAAGAAATGGTTGGTCTTGATAAAATAAAAGAAAAAATTTGTATAGCAATAGGACCTATAACAAATAAAGCATTAAATGAAAGTGGAGTAAATTCATTTGTTTGTAAGGAACATTCACAAGAAGGATTTTTAAAAGAGATAAAGGATATATTAAAGGAAGTGCATTAAAATGATAAAAAGAGGAAGAAGATTAAGAGTAAATGAAAATATGAGGAGTTTAGTAAGAGAAACTTCATTAGCTCCTGAAGATTTTATATTACCATTATTTGTTGTTGAAGGAAATGGAATAAAAAAAGAAATAGAATCTTTACCTGATGTATATCATTATTCAATAGATATGTTAGATGGAGTTATAAATGAAGCTGTAACGCTTGGAATAAAAGGAGTAATTTTATTTGGTATACCAGATCATAAAGATTCTTGTGGTAGTGAATCATTTGCAGAAGATGGAATTGTTCAAAAAGCTATAAGAAAGATAAAAGAAATAACAAAAGATATTTTAATAGTTACAGATGTTTGTATGTGTGAATATACAGATCATGGTCATTGTGGAATAATACATAATCATGATGTAGATAATGACGAAACATTAGATTATTTATGTAAAATAGCTGTATCACATGCTAAAGCTGGAGCAGAAGTTATAGCTCCATCTGATATGATGGATGGAAGAGTTTATAGAATCAGAGAAGCTCTTGATAAAGAAGGATTTAAAAATGTTTCAATAATGAGCTATTCAGCAAAATATTGTTCAGCTTATTATGGACCATTTAGAGCAGCTGCAAATTCAGCACCTTCATTTGGTGATAGAAAAACATATCAAATGGATCCAGCAAATAGAAGAGAAGCTATAAAGGAAGTTTTATATGATATAGAAGAAGGAGCAGATATTGTAATGGTAAAACCAGCTCTTTCTTATTTAGATATAGTAAGGGAAGTTAGAGACACAGTTAATCTTCCTGTATGTGTTTATAATGTAAGTGGAGAGTATGCTATGATAAAAGCTGCTGGAAAAATGGGACTAATAGATGAAAATAGAATAATACTTGAAACTTTAACATCAATGAAAAGAGCAGGAGCAGATATAATAATTACTTATCATGCATTAGAAGCTTCTAAGCTTTTAAGAAAGTAAGGAGATATTAATTATGATGAATAAAAAAATATTTGAAGAATCAAAAATTTATATGCCAGGTGGTGTAAATAGTCCAGTTAGATCTTTTAAGGATATGGGAATAACTCCTCCAGTAATAAAAAGTGGAGAAGGAGTTATTATTAAAGATGAAGATGATAATGAGTATATAGATTTTGTTTTAGCATGGGGACCATTGATACTTGGACATTGTGATAAAGATGTTGTTAATGCAATAAATGATGAGTCAAAAAGAGCATTAGCTTTTGGAGCGCCAACTAAGCTTGAACTTGAAATGAGCAAATTTATGTGTGAAAATCTAGATACAGTAGATATGATTAGAATGGTTAATTCAGGAACAGAAGCTACTATGAGTGCTATAAAACTTGCAAGAGGATACACTAAGAAAAATAAAATAGTGAAATTTGCTGGATGTTATCATGGTCACTTTGATGGTTTCTTAGTTGAAGCAGGTTCAGGGGTTCTTACAGAAGGAATAGCAGGCTCATTAGGTATACCAGAAGGTAGTATAAAAAATACATTAATAGGCATATATAATGATGAAAATAGTATGGAAGAATTATTTTCAAAATATGGTGATGATATTGCTTGTGTAATTATAGAGCCAGTTGCAGGTAATATGGGAGTTATAAAAGCTAAAGATAGTTTTATAAAAACATTGAGAAGACTGTGTGATGAATATGGAGCACTTTTAATATTTGATGAAGTAATGAGCGGATTCAGAGCTGCATTTAAAGGAGCACAAAGTCTTTTTGAGGATAAGCCAGATTTAGTAACTTATGCTAAAATAATGGGCGGTGGTCTTCCATCAGGAGCTTATGGTGGAAAGAAAGAAATAATGGAAAATCTTTCACCTCTTGGGGGAGTATATCAAGCAGGAACTATGTCAGGTAATCCTATTGTTATGGCAGCAGGTCTTGCGACTTTAACTAAACTTAAAAATAATTTAAATTGGTATGATCATATAGAAAAATTAGGACAAAAGTTTGAAAATGGTATAAAAGAAATTTCAAATAAGTATGGAATTGGAACTGTTGTAAATAGAGTTGGTGGAATGATGACAGTATTCTTTACTGATGCAGAAAAAGTTGAATACTATGAAGATGTTAAGAAGTGTGATGGAGATAGATTTAAAAGATACTTCCTTCATATGATAAATGATGGATTTAATATACCACCTTCACAATTTGAAGCATTATTTTTATCAGTAAAACATGAAGAAGAACATATAGATAAATTTTTAGCTAGTTTTGAAGAATTTGCAAAAAGTGAAGTGAAGTAAGTTGAATATTAAAAAAGCTGTTGTTATTGTAGCTTTTGGAACAGCAAAAGATGAAGGGTTTAATAAGTACTTATTGCCATTTTTAAAAGATGTAAAAGATAAGTATGGAAAAGAATATGATTATTTCTTTTCTTTAACCAGTGAAAAAATGCTTAGTAAGTTATCTTTAGATATAAAGGGTTATAAACAAACTTTAGAAGAACTTAAAAATAATAATTATAAAATAGTTTATGTAGAAGCTCTGTATTTATCTAGAGGAAAAGAGTACTTAAAGGTATTAGAAGCTACAGAAGAATATAAAAAGTACTTTGAGAAAATTAAAGTTACAAAACCTTTAATGGAAGAGAGAGAAGACTTAATAGATTTTTACATAAATAAATATAAAAATATATTATTTATTTGTCATGGAATATTAGGAAGTAAAGATAACTTTGAAGAAAAATATATAAATAAAGCTATAGAAATTAATAAAAAGCTAGATAAAAGCTACATAGCTTTAATTAATAATAAAGAGGCTTATAAATATTTGTTAGAAGATATAAAGAAAGATAATATAAAAGAGATAGCTATAGTTCCTATTCTTATAACAAAGGGATATCACTTTAATATAGATATTATATCTGACAAAGATGATAGTATATTAAGTAAGCTTAAATCTATGAATATAAAAGTAGAAATAATAGATAAAGTATTATCACAAAATAAATTATTTAGAAATATAGTTTTAGATATATTTGATAATATGATTATAGAGTAAAAATAAAGAGGTAATTTTTAATTACCTCTTTATTTTTTAAATATCATCTACATCGGTTTCTTCACCATATCTAACAGTTCCCTTAGCTGAAAAACTATCTTTAGGACTTCTGTTTATAAATGTTCCATCATTAGGTTCAGGTGAATTAATATTTACTTTTTTTATTTTCTTATTTTTTTTATTCATATTTTAATAAAAACCTCCTTACAATAATCATTAGTTTATGTATATATATAATCATTATTCATAAAAAGTAAAAATAAAATTCATTAAATATCTAAAAAATTTACAAAATAGTTTAAAATATTTTATTTTATGATAAAATATATATAAAACTAAATTGTTTATTAGGGGGAGTAGAATGCAAGAAGAATTAATAAAATCATTAAGTACAATATTTATTGTGATGACTATCTTTTCACTTATAAACTATATTATTGTTTCGCTAGCTCTTTATAAAATAGCTAAGAAGGAAAAATTAAATAAGCCTTGGCTTGCATGGATACCAGTTGGTAATGCATACATATTAATTAGCTTAGGAAAAGGTAATATTGGTTTTGTATTTACTTTGGTAGTTGCAATGTTTAGTACAGGCTTAATTGGTGATATTGCAATGGCTATATATACTGTATATTCAGTTTACATGTATTTTGTAATATGTAAAAAATATAATGTTAGTATAATTCCTATTGCTATCGGAGTAGCATCATTAATAGTTAGTATGATTCCTTTTTTATCAATTTTAGTAATACCAATGTATTTAATAAACCTTTATGGACAATTCAAGTTATTAAAAGCAGCAGACAAAGAAATAATTGAAAATAATAAAAATATTAAAACAAAAATATCTTTAAGTAATGGAAGATAAAATATTTAGGATACCACTTTTTTGGTATCCTATTTTGATATATAATATGATTTAAGGGGACATAAATTTTTTTAAGGAGCTGAAATTTATGAGTGATGATAGAATAATTGATTTTAATGAATTAAAAAATAGAGTTAATGAGAAAGATATAGATAAATTTGAAAATTATATTTATGATTTATATTATAAAACACAAACTGGTGAAATGAATTTAAGTGATTTTTCAACTAATATTGCAGACTACATGGCAAAAAATAATATATCTCAAAAGAAACTTTTTGAAATACAAAAAAAGGTTATGGAAAGATATGGTTTTGATCCTTCTAGTATGGAGGAGAATCTTAAGAGTATGGGGTTAGATTTGAGTTTAGAAGATATTCAACCGGATTATGAGAAAATGAGAAAAAAGATGTCTTTTAAAGAAAAGTATAATAAAAAAATAGAATCAAAAACAATTGATACATATTGTATAAGAAATCAAATAAATGATGTAAAAATAAACTTAGATAAAGAATATGTAACATTAATAAGTGAAAGAACTATTGATTTAAATGATACTGAATTAAATGAGTTTTTATGTTCATATAAAAAGATGGTTGATGGAAATACATTGAAAGTTACAATATGTCAAAATAGTAATATATATGAATATTAAAATTAAAAGTCAGATTATTTTCTGGCTTTTAATTTTATTTTTTTTTAAAAGATGATATAATATCATGATGAATGAGGTGATAAAATGAGCGATATAGCAGGACAAGGATGTCCAAGATTAATTCCAGAAGAAGAAAAAAAGCCTTTAAAAGAAATAGAAAGAAGTATTGTAAAAAGATACAGAAAAAATATTTGGTCTAAATTTATTAAGGCTATTAAGCAATATAATTTAGTTGAAGAAGGAGATAAAATTGCTGTTGCAATTTCTGGTGGAAAAGATTCACTTTTAATGGCAAAGCTTTTCCAAGAACTTAAAAGGCATGGTCAAATAAATTTTGATTTAGAATTTATTGCTATGGATCCAGGATATCATAAGCAAATAAAAGAATTATTAATAGATAATTTAAATTACTTAAATATACCTGCACATATTTATGAATCAGGAATATTTAATGTTATAGATGAAAAGGCTAGTGATTATCCATGTTATCTTTGTGCAAGAATGAGAAGAGGATCATTATATGCAAAAGCACAGGAGCTTGGATGTAATAAGTTAGCTCTTGGACATCATTATAATGATGTTATAGAAACAACACTTTTAAATATTTTATATGCAGGCAATTTTAAAACTATGCTTCCTAAACTTAAATCACAAAATTTTGAAGGTTTAGAACTTATAAGACCAATGTATCTTATAGAAGAAGATTACATAAAAAGATTTATAAACTATAGTGGTATATGGCCACTTAATTGTGCATGTATGGTTGCAGCTAAAAAAGTTGGAAATAAGAGATTTGAAATAAAAGAATTAATAAAGAACTTAAAAGAAAATTTTGATGGTGTTGATAAATCAATATTTAAAGCTGCAGAGAATGTTTCTATGGATTCTATTTTAGGATGGGAAAAGGATGGAGTAAAACATTCTTACTTAGATTTTTATGATGAAGAGTAGTTATAAATTATTAAAAGGTGATTTTAAAAATCATCTTTTTTTATTTTATTAAATTTATCTCTATAGAATTTAATTATATTTAATGATTTAAATTTTATATATAATTTATTTACAGTAGTTTATTTAATTGGTATTTATATAAATTATTAAAAAGTAGAAATTTTTATATAATATAGTTTATATTTATTTAATATTCAAATAAATTATACTTTATTTTGATTAAATAGTATTTAAATATTATAATTAAATAGAAAAAAATAAAAATTTGATATATTATTAATAGTATAGAAAATAAAAAGTAGTTAAGGAGAATTTATAATGATAAAACCATCAGAATATCATAGTCAAGGTTATAATTGTGCAGAATCTATAATAAAGTCATATAACGAGGAATATAATACTGATATTCCAGTAGCATTAGGAAGTGGAATGGGTACAGGAGTAGCTGTTGGAAGTCTTTGTGGAGCGGTTAATGCTGCAGTATTAATAATTGGATACTTAAAGGGAAGGGAAAATAGATTAGATAAAAATGAAGCAAGAATGTATTCAAAAGAACTTATGAATAGAATTAGAGAAAAGTATAATTCAGAAATATGTTTAGACTTAAAGAAAAGTAAAGTAGGGTGTGGAGAAATAATAAATTTTTCATATGATGCACTTAAGGATATATTAAGCAAATAAATGAAACACTTTAAATATTTAATCTTAGTTAAATATTTAAAGTGTTTCAATTTTATATTATAAAAATTTATTTGAATACTGTGATAAAAATTAATTATTTTTTTATAGTATTTTGAATGAATAGTTAATCTTGACATTTATATATTTCAAAAGTATTTTATATATATAGATGTTTATATAAGCTTATTAAATGGCTTAAAGATATTTAGTAAATTTACTTAATAACGAGGTATCTATTTATGAAAAAATTAGATCCAATAAATGATAATATAATTAGTTTAGTTTTAAAGTTTATGTTACCAAGTATAATAGGGATGATTGGATTATCTTTATGTATATTTTTGGACACTATGTTTATTGGTAGAGGAATTGGAAATAATGGTTTAGCAGCTCTTAATATTTCATTACCAGTGTATAGTACATTTACTGCAACAGGTTTAATATTTGGAGTTGGTGGAGCTACGTTACTTTCTATAAATATTGGAAGAAAAAAGTATAATGTGTTAAATGAAATATTTACAACATCAATAGTTATAGCTTTTGGTATAGGAATAATATTTTCTATTGTAGGAAGTTTGAATTTAAAAAAAATAGCCATACTTTTAGGAGCATCTAATGAGCTTTTACCATTAGTAATGGATTATTTGAAAATTATTTTATTTGCAAGCTTTATGTACATATTATCTAATTGTTTAAATGTATTTGTAAGAAATGATCATGACCCTAAAGTTTCTATGTGGGCAATAATAGTAACAAATATTATAAATATAATTTTAGATTATATATTTATATTTCCATTAAATATGGGGATGAAAGGGGCGGCACTAGCAACAACTATAGGTCAATGTTTTGGAGTAATGGTTTTACTTACTCATTTTTTCAAAAAATCATGTAGAATAAAACTTAATATAAAACGATTTTCTTATAAATATATAAAAAGAATAATTACAAATGGATTTGCAAGTTTTATTTTAGAAATATCAGGTGGCATAGTAATACTTATGTTTAACATGACATTATTAAGGATAGGTGGAGATATAGCTGTATCAGCTTATAGTATAATAGCAAATGTTGCATTAATATTTATTGCAATATTTAGTGGAATATCTCAAGGAATACAACCACTTTTAGGAACAAATTATGGGGCCAATAAATTTGATAGAGTCATTTCTATATATAAAATTGGAACTAAGATTTCTTTTATTTTAGGTACAATATTTTTCTTTATAGGAATATTAGAACCACAAATTTTAGTAAGTATATTTTCAAGTAGTAAAGATGAATTAATGGAAGTTGCAAAAATAGGTATTATGATTTATTTTGTTGCATTTATACCAGCAGGTGTAAACATTGTAAATATTGGGTTTTTACAAGCAATTGAAAGATCAAAGTTTTCAATTTTTTTATCTTTAATGAGAGGATTAGTATTGATATTTATAATACTTAATATATTTTCAAAATTACTTGGATTATATGGAGTTTGGATGACTATACCAGTAGTTGAATTTTCAGTTCTTATAATATCAACTTTATTGGTAAGTAGTGTAAAAAATAAAATTAATATATATTAATAACAAAAGGGGATGTGGGAAGATGAACTTATTAATTAATGGTGATGATTTTGGATTATCAAAAGGTGTATCAGAAGGAATAATAAAATGTTTAAAAGAAGGTATAATGGGTGATACAAGTGCTATGGCAAATATGCCATTTTTTGAAGAAGCTATAAAACTTGCTTTTGATTCTGGAATAAATGAAATGGGAATTCACTTAAATTTTACATGTGGAAGACCTGTAAGTGAATTTTCAGAAGTAAAAAGTATATGTGATGAAAATGGCAATTTCTATAGAAAGCCTAATCTTATACCTAAAGATGTAAGTATTATAGAGGCTGAAAAAGAGATTAGAGCACAAATAGAAAAGTTTAAAAGGACTGGAATGAAAATAAATCATATAGATAGTCACCATCACTTTTACGCATTTAATAAAGATATATTAAATTTAGTAGTAAATATAGCTGATGAATTAGGAGTTCCTATGAGATGTCCATTTAATGAAGATAAATATATTTTAGAAAAAAAAGGAGTAGTTTGTCCGGATTATTTTGATAATTCATTTTATTTAAATAATATATCTTTAGATTATTTAAAAGAAAGATTGGATTATTTAAAAGATAAATATAATACAATAGAATTTATGGCTCATCCATCCAATAATGGACAAGAGCTTAAAAATATATCATCATATAATACGATAAGAGAAAAAGAATTAGAAATACTTACATCAGATGAAATGAAAGAATATTTATTAAAAAATAATATAAAAGTTATAAGTTTTTCTGATTTATAATAATATATAGGAAGTGAAGTTATGACAACAGAAGAAATAAAAGAAATGGATTCAAATATACTTTTAAGTATAATAAATCTTAAGTTAAGAGATTATTATTCAAATTTAGATAATTTATGTTATGATATGGATATTGATAAAGATGTATTAATAAATAAGCTAAAAGAGGCGAATTATTTATACGATAAGGAATTAAATCAATTCAAATAACTTAAATAAAAAGTATCTTAAAATAAGATACTTTTTATTTTGAATTATTTGTAGAATAAATGGTATAATATAGGTTATAATATATGAATAAATGCTTGAATTTGAAAGGATGGTTTTAAATATGAACATCAAAAAAACAGGTAAATTAACAGTTTTACTAGCAGCAACAACTGCTCTTGTAGCATCATTAGTTAATGACAAAAAAAGAAAAGATCAAGCTTTAAAAAAGGATGAAAATGAATAATTAAGTTTGAGTAAAAAATAATATAATATTATTTTTATCTATTGAAAGATTTATTATAAAATAAGTATTAAAAGTTATCTAGTTTTATATATTTAACTTGACAATTTTAAAATTTAATTAAATTAGAATTTCTATTAATTATAGAATTCATTGAAATTTTTTATTAAAGTATTTATTAAAAAGTTTTATTATATGAAATAAAGCAGCTTTTAAAGGCTGCTTTATTTCATATAATGGAATTCTTCTTTAGTATTTTCATTTATAGTCTTAAAGGTATAATCATTAGACTTGTAATAATCTATTATTGAAGGAAGAGCATCAATTGTATTTTTATTTATATCAGCGCAATGCATCAATAAAATAATATTATTTTTAGAGCTTTTAGAATTTTTTATATATGAAGAAGGAGAACCATTAGGATTTGCTCCATCCCCACTATCAACATTCCAATCATATATTTTAAAATTATTATCATGTAAAAGAGATACCATACTAGGAGTAAGTTTATATGTCATATTATTAGTTCCAAAAGGAAACCTTAAAATTTTAGGACATATTCCAATAGTTTTATTAATTAATTCTTGAGTTTTAATCATTTCATTTAAAAAGCTTTTATTAGAAGAATAAAGTTTATTTCTTTCATGTGAAAAGCTATGTAATCCTATAGAGTGCCCTTCTTTATAAACTCTTTCAAGAATATTTTCTTTACCATCAATTTCTTTGCCAATCATAAAGAAAGTAGCCTTTACATTTTTTTCTTTTAAAATATCTAATATTTTAGGAAGAACTTTTTTTGATGGTCCATCATCAAAAGTTAGATAAATTACTTTTTCTTCAGATTTGACAATAGCATTACAAGGTTTTATTGGAAATAGAGTAATAATTAAAATAAAGCTAAACATTAAAATAAAAAATTTTTTCATAAAAACACCTCATTAAAAAAACAGTAATAAATACTTAATATTATTTTTTCTAAAAAAGATAATTATATTCACTAATAAAAAAGTATTGAATATGATAAAAAGATGTGATATACTTCAAGAAAATAAAATAATCTTTAAGTTAGTCCAGAGAGGCTAGTAAGAAGTCAAATAATTATACTATAACTTTGTATAGTTATGCCCATATTTATATTAAAGTCGTATTTATACACTTCTTACTAGTTAGTAAGAAGTTTTTTTTATAAATAAAAACCTTTTTAATCCAGTCCAGAGAGGCTGAAAAGAGGAGAAGTTTTAAATTTCTCCTTAATATAATGAGGAGTGATATTTTATGCAATTATTTGAAACATGTGAATTAAAAGTAGAAAGAGACTTAAAGGCTAAAGCCTTAAGATGCGTTTTAGCACTTCAACATCTTATAGCTATGTTTGGAGCAACTATATTAGTGCCAATGCTTACAGGATTAGACCCATCAGTAGCATTATTTACAGCGGGAGTTGGAACTTTAATATTTCATATATGTACAAAAGGAAAAGTTCCAGTATTTTTAGGATCATCATTTGCTTTTATTGCCGTAATAAATGCAGTAAAAACAGATTATGGTGATTTAAGATATGCACAAGGCGGAATGTTCGTTGCAGGACTTATATATGTTCTTACATCTTTCTTAATTAAAAAAATTGGAGTAGAAAAAGTAAAAAAAGTTTTACCAGCTCAAGTTGTAGGACCTATGATAATGGTTATAGGACTTAATCTTTTACCAACTGCAGCAGGAATGGTAAGTAAAAATATTATTCTTGGACTACTAACTCTTGGCATAACATTATTAATAAAATTTTTTGGAAGAGGATTTACAAAGCAAATAGCTATACTTATAGGTGTTGGAGTAGGTTATACAGTAGCACTTTTAACTGGATTTGTAGATACAGCATTAATAAGCGAAGCATCAATGTTTGCAATTCCAAACTTTACATTACCTAAGTTTAATATAGGAGCAATAATGATAATAGCACCTGTAGTTCTTGCAGTTTTTATGGAGCATATAGGTGATATAACAACTAATGGAACTGTAGTAGGTAAAAATTTTATTGAAGACCCAGGTCTAAATAGAACACTACTTGGAGATGGACTAGCTACTTTAACAGCATCTATGCTAGGAGGACCTGCTAATACTACATATGGTGAAAATACAGGGGTACTTGCATTAACTAAAAATTATGATCCTTCAATATTAAGAATAACAGCGTTGTTTGCTATAGCTCTTAGTTTTATTGCTAAGTTTGGAACAGTAATAAGAACTATACCTGAACCAGTAATGGGAGGAATAAGCTTAATGTTGTTTACTATGATAGCGTTAATTGGAGCTAAAACAATTAAGAACGAAAAAGTTAAATTTAATTGGAAAAATATTATAGTAATTACTTCAATATTATTTGTAGGGCTTGTAGCACCATATATAAATCCATATTTAGATCAAAACTTTGGATTTATAATAGGAATTAAGGTTACAGAAGCCGTAACTATATCAGGACTAAGCTTTGCAGCTATAGTAGGAGTTATAGTTAATATACTATTAAATGGTATAAAAAGAAAATAGTAATTTAATCACAATCTTCAAGTAATAATCATATTGTGTAATAGGATTATTATTTGGAGGTTTTTATTTTGAGAAAAAGAAATTATGAGAATAAAGACAAAAAGAAATCTACATTTAGTAAAGAATGTGAGAAAGAAAAGCTTGGGAAAATAACTGTATATGCATTTAAAGATAGTTTAGATGGAGAAAAACTAGAAAACATAAAAATTAACCTTTATAGAATAAATGGTATTTCTCCTCATCTTGAAAGAAGCTGTTATACAAACAAGCTTGGAAAAGTTGAATTTTTGAACATAGACAATGGTAATTATAGAGTCATAGAAATAATTGATAAAAGTAAATATGATAAGCCAGTTTATATAAAATGGAATGAAATAAATATTACAAATAATTACACTGAAGAAACTATATATATAATTAATAAAGAAAAGAAAACATATAAAAGTTAATAAGAGAATCCATTAAATTGGATTCCTTTCTTTGTTTTATGATATAATTTATAAAAACTTTAATAGATAGAAGAAACGGAGATACATTTATGAAGATAAGAGTTAAATATTTTGAAGGTGCAACTAGATTAAAAAAAATAGAAAAAGGTAATTGGATTGATGTATATTCAAATAAGGATGTATTTGTTCCCGTCAATGAAAGAGCTATGATACCACTTGGATTTGCTTTAGAATTACCGAGTGGATGGGAAGCTCATTTAGCTCCAAGAAGTTCAACATTTAAAACATGGGGTATAATACAAACAAATTCAGTAGGTGTTGTTGATGATACATATATAGGAGATAATGATCAGTGGCATATGCCTGTATATTGTCTTGAAGGAAAACATTTTAAAGATGAAAAAAATTTAGATAAAAATGAAAAGTTTGAAGGAACTTGGATTAAAAGAGGAGATAAAATAGCTCAGTTTAGAATAATGGAAGTTATGCCAGAAATTGAGTTTTTAGAGGTTGAATCATTTGGAAATTCTGATCGTGGTGGATTTGGAAGCACAGGCAAAAGATAATAAAAAAAGACAAAAGCTTTGAAGCTTTTGTCTTTTTTTTAATCATTATTTAATTCTTCACTTAAAATTTCCCATTCTTCATAAAGACTTTCTATTTTAGCTTCAGTTTCAGAAATTTCTTTGTTAACTCTTTCTGATTCTTTAGGATTAGAATAGATTTCTTCTAAGCATAAGTCATTATTAAGTTTTTCTAAAAGTTCTTCAGAATTAGATATTTCACTTTCAATTTCTCTAAGTCTTGTACGTTTAATTCTAATTTCTTTTTGAGCAAGTTTAACTTTTTTCTTTTCTTCTTTTATTTGAGTTTTTGTTTTACCATTAGAGAAATCTTCAAATTCTTTAAATCTTGTAGGGTTTTCTTTTTTCTCTATATAATAATTATAATTACCAAGATATTCATTCATGCCATTTTCTTTAAGTTCTACGATTTTATTTATTACTTTATTTAAGAAATATCTATCGTGAGATACTATAAGCATACTTCCATCATAGCTTAAAATTGCATCTTCTAATGCTTCACGAGATGGAATATCTAAGTGGTTTGTAGGTTCATCAAGAAGTAAAAAGTTCGATTTAGATAGCATAAGCTTTAATAAATTTATTCTACATTTTTCACCACCACTTAAATTTTCAATTTTCTTGAATACATCATCTCCAGTAAATAAAAATGAAGCTAAAGCATTACGTATTTTTGTAGTAGTAAGGTCAGGAAAAGCATCCCATACTTCATCTAAAATAGTTTTATTATAATCAAGGTCTGATTGTTCTTGATCATAATAGCCTATATTTACATTAGTACCAAGTACAACCTTTCCTTTATCACTATTAATTTTTTTCATAATTATATTAAGAAGAGTTGTTTTACCCCTTCCATTTTCACCAATTAAAGCAACTTTTTCTCCACGTTTTAAATCAAAAGATATATCTGAAAATAGCTTATTATTTTCAAATGATTTTGATAAGTTTTCTATGTGAAGAACATCATAACCACTTTTTACAGCTGTTTCAAAAGAGATTTTAGAAGCTTCTTTTTCTTTATCTGGAGCATCTAATCTTTCCATTTTTTCTAAAGCCTTTTCTCTACTTTCAGCTTTTCTTACACTTTTTTCTCTATTAAAAGATCTAAATTTTTGAATTATTTCTTCTTGTCGTTTTATTTCAGCTTGTTGAAGATTATAAGCTTTAAGCTGAGATTCATAGTCTTTCTTTCTAAGTTCTAAATATTTTGTATAAGGTGCATTATAACAGTTAACATGACCATTTATAACTTGAAATGTTTTATTTGTTACAGCATCTAAGAAAAATCTATCATGGGATATTACAAGAAGAGTACCTTTATATGTTTTTAAAAATTCTTCAAGCCATTCAATTGCTTCTAAATCAAGGTGGTTTGTAGGCTCATCTAATAAAAGTATATCTGGAGATTGAAGAAGTAATTTACATAGTGCAACACGAGTTTTTTGTCCACCACTTAAAGTTTGAATTTTTCTGTCAAAATCTTCTTCTAAAAAACCTAAACCTTTAAGTACTCTAGCTATGTCCCCTTTATATGTATAACCACCTCTATGAGTATATAAGTCTTGAGCTGTTGTATAATCTTTTATTAATTTTTCATGATAGCTAGAATTAGACTCATCATAAGGTTCATTCATTTTTATTTCTAAATTTTTTATTTTATTTTCTAATTGAATTAGTGAATCAAAAACAGTACATGCTTCTTCATATATTGTATTTGTTGAATCAAGGTTTAAGTGCTGAGCAAGATAACCTATAGTTTTATTTTTATCTAAAAATATTTCACCTGAATCAGGTGTTAAATTTTTAGATAATATTTTAAATAAAGTAGATTTGCCCTCACCATTAGGACCAATTAAACCAACTTTATCACCTTCATTTATAGATACAGTTACATCTTTTAATACATCTTGTATACCATAACTTTTTTTTATATTTCTACAACTTAAAACAATCATATTTTATCCTCGCCTCGTATTTTTATAATCTTGTTTTATTATACTATTTATAAAGTTTTATATCAATTTATTACATAAATAGAGGTTTTAATATCCTTTAATAGGTGATAATATAAATATAATTATAAGTATTTTTATGGAGGATAATATGAGGGAAAATAATATAGTTAGTACTTTACTTTTGAAAAAGAAAAAAAAAGAATTAGATTTGTATAATTCGGCTTATGAGCTTTTTAAAAACAAGGGGATTAATAATACATCTATAGATGAAATAGTAAAAAAAGCTGGGGTTGCAAAGGGGACATTTTATTTATACTTTAAAGATAAGTATGATGTTGTAGATAAATTAATTAACTTAAAAAGCTCAATGTTAATAAAAAAAGCTTATCAGCAAACTCAAAGTAAAAATTTTAAAGAGTTTGAAGATATGGTATTTTACTTTATAGAATATATAATAGATTATTTTAAGGGGGACAAACTTTTATTAAAGGTTATAAATAAAAATTTCTCTTATGCTATACATAAAGATTCTAAACTTTTAGAAAGTAATAAAGAAGTAAAAGAAATAATAGATGTATTTTTGGAAGAATTATCTAAAAAAGGGATTAAGAAAGAAGAAGGAGAAATAACATTATTCATGATATTAGAGCTAGTTGGAAGTGTATGTTATAGTTCAATAATTTTAAATGAGCCAGCAGATATAGAAGTTATAAAACCTATTTTATTTAAGAAGGTTAGATGTATGCTTAGATAATTTTGAAAGGAGCTATCACTTTAAGATAAGCTCCAAAATTAAATTATTTATCACCGTCTTTTGCAATTATATAACCAAGTTGAGGTTCACCTTTTAATAAGCCTATAATATATAATGTTTCAAATTCTCCAGGAACTAAAGATACGTCATTTAATGTCTTAGTAGTTATATTACTATCTGAAAATAGTAAATCAAAATCATATATTCCAGGGGATAGAGGATAATAGCCGGTTGTCTCTAAATACTCAACTTCATTAAATAGGGGATCAGAATTTTTAAGTGATAATGTAAGAAGTGGAGAATTTTGAGATAAATTTATAAATCTTAAAAAAGATATTTCAGAGTTAGTTTTACTACCTGCATCTTTTAAGCTAAATAATGAAAGATTAGAATTATTAGTTACTAAACTTACAGTATATACGTTAGAAGGTAGTAAAGTTATATTTTCTTTTAAAATTGGATTATCGTATGTTCCAGCTTTAAAGAGTTCTATTAAGTAAGTATCAGGAGCCATATTTACATATTGAGTTAATGTACCAAATTTAACATTTGATGCTAATAAAGAACCGTTAGCATATATATCATAAGATTCGGCTCCTGAAACTGCGTGAATAAATCTAATTTTACATGATAAGTTAGGAAGATTAGAATTTAATAAAAACATTTAAACACCTACTCTCTATAACAATACATATTTGTTAATTTTATAATTCTTTTTATTAGAGTTTTAGCAATCGGAAATGGAATCCTATAAGATTGCATAGTTTTTAAAATCATTGGATTATTAACTCTAATTTTTTCGAATATTTCATTTGGATTACATTTGTTTTGAGGTACTGGTCTAAATTTATTATCATTACAAATATCTATAAGGTCATTTTCATCTAAATCCATATCAAAATTTCTTAAAATTTCAGTTGGTATAGGAACATTAAATTCATTTTCCAATTCAGTACTAACTGCTTTGTTATAACAATAAAGTTCATTATTTTTACCTAAAGCATCTTCTATAGCTTGTTTCCTTAAGTCAAATTGAAAACCAAAACCTTCAGGAAGTTTATTATCAAAGTTTAAAAAATTATCTAATTTTATTGAATCAACGTTTGGACTAAATCCTGAACTTAAATTTCTAAAGGATGAATCTATATTAAAAGTTTCAAAGATAGGCTCATCTTCTTCTAGAAAATACATATATTTTTTATCTGGTTTCATTTTTTACCTCCAAAGAATAATATATATTAAATATATGAATTTAAAATATTGTTGTTACTTATACATATTCTTAAATTTTATTATATAGAACAATATAAGTTAGGGTGAGTACTATATAGTGGGGAGGTTGTTTAAATGGAAATGTATCGAAATGAATTAAGAGAAAAGATTATAGGTTTAGATAGTAAAATTACATTGAAAAATGGTAATAAATCATGTCAAATAAATTTTGATAATGCTGCCACAACACCTCCATTAAAGAGCGTGATTGATTATATAAATTTATTATCAAATTATTATGCATCTATAGGAAGAGGAACAGGGCAGAAGGCAAGTTTTACAACAAAAATTTATAATGAAGCAAGGGAATATCTTTTAGATTTTTTCAATATAAAAAACAAAGATAAATATACAGTTATATTTGTTCATAACACAACAGAAGGAATAAATAAAATTGCTCAAACATTAGTAAATAAAAAAGATGTAGTATTAACAACAAGAATGGAACACCATTCAAATGACCTTCCATGGAGAGAAAATTCTAAAGTTGATTATGTAGAGGTTGATGAACTTGGAAGAATAGATTTTAATTCTTTAAATGAAAAAATTAATGAATATAATGGTAATATAAAATTTTTAAGTATAACTGGTGCATCAAACGTAACAGGTTATATGAATGAAATTTATAAAGCTAGTAAATTAATTCATAAAGCTGGTGGAAAAATAATTGTTGATGGAGCCCAATTAGTTCCTCATGTAAAGGTAGATATGAGTGGAAAAAGCTCAGATGATTATATAGATTTTTTAGTTTTTTCAGCTCATAAATTATATGCTCCTTTTGGAGGAGGAGCAATAATATGTAAAAAAGATGAATTTAATTCAAAGAAACCTAATATGCAAGGTGGTGGGACTGTTGAATTAGTAAAGGATTTTGATGTAGAGTATTTAAATACTCCAGAAAAAAATGAAGCTGGAACACCTAATTTTTTTGGTGTAGCATCTTTAGTTAAAGCTTTAGAAGAATTAGATAAAATAGGCTTTAATAAACTTATTGCTAGGGAAAAAATGTTATTAGGAGTATTAAATGAAGGACTTAAAAATATAAATAATATAGTACTTTATGGAGATTGTAAAAATATACAAGACAGATTAGGTATAGAAGTATTTAATATAAAAGGTATTTATCATAGAGATGTAGCAAAACTTTTAGCAGAACACAAAGGAATAGCAGTTAGACATGGGTGGTTTTGCGCTCATCCATATTGTAGAAGGCTTATGGGAATTGATGAGGTTAAAGCTTCTGAGTATCTTATGGATAATTCAAAGAAAATGTATGGAATGGTAAGAGTTAGCCTTTCTCCATATAATACAATAGATGAAATATATGATTTATTAAATGAACTTGAATATATATCAAAAAATTATTCTAAAAAAATTTAATAAAATAGAAAAGAGTAGTTAAATATGAAAAGATGTGTCTATTGTAATAGAGAAATAGAGATAAAATATTTATTAAAGCAAAAGGATATTAATAAAATAAAATGTCCTTATTGTACTAAAGAGTTAAAGGTGAATAAAATATCTAAGTTATTTGCAGACTCTACCTTAATTTTAATTTCGGCTTTAATAATAATATTTCCTATAAGATATATTACTAAATTTAGCTTTATAGCTTTATGGGTAATATTATTTATCGATTTAATAAGACCTTTATTATATTCATATGAATAAAAGCACAGCGAAGATGCTGTGCTTTTTTACATTATGGTCATATATTATTTATAAAAAACTTTATACTTTGGAAGATTGTTTTCCAAGCATAAAGAAGGAGTTCCTTCAAATAATGGTGAAAAATATTCAAAAGCTTCTTCAGTTAAATTATTTCCATCTTTATTAATCCATTCTTTAGGAAAGTATTTAACATTATTGGCAACTTTAGATGCTTCAACCTCAAAAAATGATGTTTTATAAGGTGAATTACTTTCTCTTTTTATACCAACCATAGAACCATTTTTATTATCCATAGCATACTTTAATGCTTCATATCCAGCAAGGTAAGCTTCTTCGATATCAACCTTTGAAGCACAGTGCATAGCACATCTTTGAAGTACACCAAGTTCTAATGCTTTAACTCTAGTTGTAATACCAGCAGTTAATATAAGGTTTCTTAAGCATTCGCTTACTCCACCTAATTGGGTATGTCCAAAAGTATCTTGTGAGATACAGTTAAATTCAGTTATAAATTTCCCATTTTCATCTTTTAATCCTTCTGAAACGACAATATATACTTGATTTTGTTCTTCAAATTTTTTTCTTACATCAATTAAAAATTTTTCTTTATCAAAAGCTACTTCAGGAAGATAAATAAAATCAGCAACTTGTCTACCATTAATTTTTGCACAACATGCAGATGCTGCAAGCCAACCAGTATCTCTTCCCATTGTTTCAATAATAAATATTCCGTTATTAGTATATACTGATGCATCAAGATAAGTTTCAAGAACTACAGTTGAAATAAATTTTGCAGCACTTGCAAAACCAGGAGTGTGATCAGTATACATTAAATCATTATCTATTGTTTTAGGAATTCCTATAAATTTTATGTTTAAACCATTTTCTTTAGCATATTTAGATAACTTCGCAGTTGTATCCATTGAATCATTTCCGCCTACATAGAAAAATGCTTCTATATCTAATTTAGATAAAATATCTAATAATTTATCATATTCTTCAGTTGAATCTTCAATTGGCTTTAATTTATATCTACAAGATCCTAATCCTGATGATGGAGTGTATGTGAATGTATTTAATTCATCACAACTTTTAGAGGACAATTCTATAATATTATTTTTTAGTATGCCTTCAATTCCGTTTAATCCGCCATATACTTTATCATATAATTTTAATTCCTCATTTGCTTTAACTAAACCAACTACACTTGAATTAATTACTGAAGTTGGACCTCCTGATTGTGCTATAATACAATTTGACATAAATACTCTCCTTTAGAACAACATATATTTAGTATATGTGATATACTATTTAAAAATTAATCTACTCTGTTTATTAATATACAATAAAAAATGTATAAAATAAAGTATTTTTATTAAAAAAGTTAAAAAATATATTATTTTAAATTAATTTTTAAAATAGAATATACTAAAAGAAAATAAATTTTTACATACCTATTCCTTTAAAAATACATAAATAAGTGTTAATATTTAAATATAAAATCTTTTAAATTTAGGGTGGAGTATATTTAATGGATATTCAAAAGATACTAAGAGGTAAAAAAATAAAAGTAACTAAGGCTAGAATGGAAATTTTAAAAGTCTTATTAGATAAAAAAGATGGCATAACAGCTGAAGAAATTTTAGGAGTATGTAAAGATGAAGGGGTAAATATAAATTTAAGTACAGTATATAGAACTTTAGATTCTTTTCATGAGAATAAAATTGTTGATAAATATATTTTAGAAGATGGAGTATCATCTTATAAAATTCATAAGCATAATCATAGCCATTTATTAGAATGTGACATATGTCATAAAGAAGTTGAAATGCCATGTCCTATAGGGCAAATAGAAGAGTTAATAAAAAGACAAACAGGATTTACATTAACAGAGCATAATATTGAAATAAAAGGAATATGCGAAGAGTGTAAAAAAACATCTCAAAAATAAATTTTGAGATGTTTTTTTATTTAGAAAATAAATTTTTAATAAGAATTGTTAAAAGTAGAGTAAATACAGACACTATAGCAATAGTACCACCTGGTGCACTATTTATATAATAAGATAAGACTAGTCCAAACATTATATCAAATAAACCAAATAATATTGAAAAAATAAGTGTTTTATTAAAATTTTTATTCAATTGTATTGCTGTTGCAACGGGAACTACTATTATTGAAGATATAACAAGTATCCCCATTATTCTTATTGACATTGATATAGTTGCACCTATTAGCATAGTAAAAATATAGTTTATAAGTTTAACTCTTATTCCAGAAGTTTTAGCACCTTCTTCATCAAAAGTAACATATAACAGTTTATTATATATTAAAAGAAGAATAGCTAAGCATATAAATCCTGTTATAAGTATTAAAATAATATCTTGTTTAGTTACTGTAAGTATACTTCCAAATAAAAAAGAATTAACATTTGCAGATGCTTTTCCGCTACTTATAAGAATTATAGCTATACCTAAACTAAGTGTAAGTACTATGGACATTACAAGTTCTGCATAACGTTTATAATAATCTCTTAAAAACTCTATTATTATTGCACAAAGTGTAGTAAATAAAAATGCTGTTATAATTGGATTAACCCCTATAACAAGACCTATTGCAACTCCTGCAAAAGATGAGTGTGACAGAGTATCACCAATCATTGAATACCTTCTTAAAACTAGAAATAATCCTATAAAAGGACATAGTATAGATATAACAGAACCAGCTATGAAGGCATTTCTCATAAAATCTAATTCAAACATAAAAAGCTCCTTTCTATTATAGATTTAAAATTTTTTTGTCAAATGAAGCTCTATGCTTTAAATAGTCTTCTTTAGTATATAAAGTTGGAAAGCCATTTATTACTTCAAGTATATGAGTTGAATATTTTAAAGCCATATCAATATTATGTTCTACTGAAATTATAGTTTTACCGTTTTCTGTATTTAATTTATGAAGTAAAGAATAGATTGATGATTGATTTTTATAATCAACTCCTGTTGATGGTTCATCTAAAATAATAAGTTCAGGATTTCCCATAAGAGCTCTAGCAATAAAAATTCTTTGTTGTTGACCACCTGATAAACTTCCTATTAATTTATTTGTAAATTCTATCATATTAACTTTATCTAGAACTTTTTTAATTTCATTTTTGTTACATACTCCAATTGATTTACCATGAGTTTTTAATATTTCGTATACAGAAATAGGGAATTGAGAGTTAAAGCTTTCTAATTTTTGAGGAACATAAGCTATTCCTTTAGCATTAACATCTATAGTTCCAGAGGTTGGCTTTAAAAGACCTAATATAAGTTTTAATAAAGTAGTTTTTGCACTACCATTTTCTCCAACTATCGAAAGATAAACACCCTTAGGTATTTTTAAATTAACATTATCTATAAGATAAGGAGGTTTATTTGTATATGAAAATGTAAGATTATTTATATCAATCATATTATCATCTCCTAAAAAATAATTACTCCTTATTATACACTTTTGTGCAAATGATTTGCAAGTTTAATAGGGTTATTTTAATAAATATGAGTTTTCTAATTTCCAGTGATTATTAGAGTATTTTAAATGGCACTCAACCTTCAGAGATTCATGTGGTTTATTTTTTGATAGGCCTGAAATCTCAACAACAGCAGAATTTCCATCTGAAAATTTAAGTTTCATAGTTTGAACTCTTAGTAATGCATTGTCAATATTAGATGTCATAATATATTCAACAGCAGAAGAAATATCTTGACACTTTATATAGGCATATACTTTTTTTGTAGTAAATACAGTAATTAAAGAAATTGATAAAATTAAAATAAAAAATGTTCTTCTTCTTTTTTGCATACGTATATATTTTTCTCTTCTAGTAAGTCTTCTATTTCTTTTTATTTTAGCTTTTCCCATAATATCTCCCCCAAAAATACCTTATAATAAAATATTACCATATTTTACCATAAAGTAAATATGTAAAGAATATTATATTAAATTATTTCATAAATTAGTAAGTATGGTTTATAATAAAAACAAATAATAAATTAGGCAGAATAGAAAGGATGTAAACTATGGATTTTTCAAGTTTAGTTTTAATGGAAAAAGATAAAGAAACAGGTTTTATAAAGAAGGAGTTAGGAAGCTATAGTGTAGATGAAAGTGCTTTATTTGTAAAAAAGTTTTTTTTAGAAGGTGAAGAAATTAATCTTTATTTTGATACTAATAAAGATGTTGAAGAATGGGAATATTCAGCTATATATGATTTGTTTAATAAAGATGTTTTTGAGGAAAAGGGATATAAAGTAGAAGAAGATTTAGATGAATATAATCCTACATTTATTTTAAAATTTGATTATGTAGATGACCATAATAAAATGCAAGATAAAGTTAATGAAATTTTATCTTTAATTTCAAATGAAATGGAAGCTGTATTTAACAATATAAAAGGAAAAGAAGAAGAATATAAAGAAGATTAGAATTTTTTTTAAAACATATAATAAAATTAGTGCTAAAACATAACGGGTGAAGCTCAAAATATAGCTTCACCTATTAATATAATAAAAGGAGGAAAGAGAATGGCAAATGATATATTAAAAAATAGAAGCGAAATAAAAGAAGAAGATAAATGGCAAATAGAAAAAATATATAATTCAAAAGAAAAATGGGAAGATGAGTTTGAATTTTTAAAAAAGGAAGCACCAAAACTTAAAGAATTTAATGGAAAATTAAATAATCCTAAAAATATTGTAGATTATTTAAAAGAAACAGAAAAATTTTCAAGACTTGCAGAAAAATTATATGTATATGCCCATTTAAAAAGTGATGAAGATACTACAAATAATGAAAATCAAGCTAGAATGAGTAAAATTGATAGTTATATGGCTGAATTTTCAAGTTATACAGCATATTTTGTTCCAGAAATACTTTCACTTGGAGAAGAGTATATTAAATCAGCTATGGAAACAGAAGATGAGCTTAAAAAATATAAATTTATATTTGAAAGCATTTTAAGTGAAAAAGATCATGTTTTAAATAAAGAAATGGAAGAACTTATGGCTAAAGTATCAGATTGTTTAGATGCTCCAAGTTCAATTCAAAATATATTAAGTAATGCAGATATGACTTTTCCAGAAATAGAGGATGAAAACAAAAAACTTATAGAGCTTACAGAAGGAAACTACTCTGGTTTTATAAAATCTAAAGATAGAAAAGTTAGAGAAGAAGCATTTAAAGCATTATTTGGTTCATATAATAAATTAAAAAATACTTTTGCAACAACTCTTACATCATCAATAAAAAATTTCTATTTTAATGCTAAAGTAAGAAATTATAAATCATGCTTAGAAGCCTCACTTAAACCTAATAATATACCTGTAGAAGTATATAAAGAGGCTGTTAACACTATAAATAAACATTTAGGATCTCTTCATAAATATGTGTCCTTAAAGAAAAAGATGCTTGGTCTTGATGAAATGCATATGTATGATTTATATGTTCCAGTTATTGAGATAGAAAAGGAGCATATAGAATTTGATGAAGGTGTAAAAATTGCAAAAGAGGGTTTAAATCCACTTGGAGAAGAATATCTTCATATATTTGAAGAAGGAATTAATTCAGGATGGATAGATAAATATCAAAATAAAGGTAAAAGAGGGGGAGCATATTCTTGGGGTTCATATGATACAATGCCTTATGTACTTCTTAACTATAATTTTGAATTAAATGATGTATCTACATTGGTACATGAAATGGGTCATTCAATACATTCATATTATTCAAGAAAGACTCAACCTTATTTTTATGCAGGATACACTTTATTTTGTGCAGAAGTAGCTTCAACAACAAATGAAGCATTACTTATACACTATTTAATAGAAAAAGAAACTGATAGAAATAAAAAATTATATTTAATAAATCAAGAGCTTGAGCAAATAAGAACTACAGTATTTAGACAATTAATGTTTGCAGAATTTGAGTTATTTTCTCATGAAAGTATAGAAAGTGGAAATCCACTTACAGCTTCTGAATACTCAAATAAATGGCATGAATTAAATAAAAAATATTTTGGTGATGATATAATAATTGATGAAGAAATTGATATTGAATGGGCTAGAATACCACATTTTTATTCAGATTTTTATGTATATCAATATGCAACAGGATATGCAGCAGCATCAGCATTTGCAAATTCAATATTAAATAAAGAGGAAAATGCAGTAAATAGATATATAGAATTCTTAAAAAGTGGAGGAAAAGATTATCCTATAAATTTACTTAAAAATGCTGGTGTAGATATGACAACATCAAAACCTTTAGAAGCTACAATAAATAGATTTAACGAATTATTAGAAATGTTAGAAAAAACTTTATAATATTAACAAGAGGCAATCTAAAATATATTTTATTAGATTGCCTTATTATATAATAATCTTTTATAATGGTAATATTATGAATGTACTTTAGGAGGAGATATGAAAAATTTAAAAAATAAAATTTATTCTTTTCTTGCTAATACACAAGGATTTTATATGAATCAATATTATAGTAATTTTCATAATGATAACTTATGGATTGCATTAAAAGATGTTGAAGGTGGTATTTATGCTGTAATAATATCAAAAGATTCAGAAGAAGATATAGATTATGATGAAGCATATAATTATTTAAAAACTTTAGGAAAAAATTTTTTGTTAAATATTTTAGTATTGGTTAATGATAATTATATAAACTCATATAAAAATAAATATAGCAAGATTGTATACAATACTATTACTAAAGAGGTTTTATTTTGTAGTGAAAGTGCTATTCCTCTTAAAGAATGTATTAATATTATAGATAAAGAAAATGATATAAATAAAAGAGTTAAAATATTTAAAGAATATCCTGTTACAATGATACTTATATTAATTAATGTAATTATCTTTATAATAACAGCTATATTATCAAAAAGTATTATTGATATAAATACTATTGTTTTAGTTGAATGTGGAGCAAAAGTAAATTATTTAATAAATAAAGGACAGATTTTTAGACTTTTAACAGCAGCATTTCTACATGGAGGAATAATGCATATATTATTTAATATGTATTCTTTATATATAGTAGGTACAGTTGTTGAAAAGATATATGGTTGGAAGAAATACATTAGTATTTATATATTATCAGCATTAACATCAAGTATTTTAAGTTATATGTTAGCACCTATGACTATATCAGTTGGGGCATCAGGAGCTATATTTGGTATTTTAGGAGCTTTCTTATATTTTGCAATTAAAGAAAGAAAACATCTTCAAAGAGGTACTTTAGGAAATATTATAGCAGTTATAGTTTTAAATCTTTATATTGGATTTACATCAACAAGTATAGATAATTTAGGTCATATAGGCGGATTTTTAGGAGGATTTATACTGTCAATATTCTTATATAAAGATAGAGATTAGAAAGGAGAGTAATAAGATGAAAAAGTTAAGCTATGATAGTATAATAACTTATGGATTTATTGTTTTAGTAGCAATAACAGGTATCTGGGATTTTATATATAGAGGTGGAGTAAAATTTCCTAGAATATTACTTATAATTGCTACAGTTATTGGGGTTAAATTACTATTTAAATTTACTTTCTTAAAAAAATGTAAAATGCTTTATGTTTGTGTTATTATTTTTATATTCTTTTCAATGTATCTAGCTAATGTATTAGATTTTTATTCTATAAATGGCTATGATAAAATACTTCACTTTGCATCAGGCTTTCTAATAGGTATATTTGGATTTGCACTTTATGTATTTTTATTTGGAATAAAAAATAAAAATGCAAAAAGTATAGCTGTTGTAATATTTACTATTATGTTTTCTATTGCATCAGCAGGAGCGTGGGAGATATGGGAGTTTACTACAGATCAATTATTTGGACTTATGGCACAAAATGGGTTACATGATACTATGTATGATATAATACTTGGTAGTTTAAGTGGGATAATAGTATCAATTCCGATTTACTTATATACAAAAGGAAAGAAATTTAAAATTTTAGATAAAATAGTAAAGGAAATAGAAGATTAAAAGTAGGAGTTTTTTCTCCTACTTTTTTGTTTAAATATAAAAATAATACATAGAAATCATATTATATAAATTTTTCTTTTGGCATAATTTATATAAATAATTTTTTCCTTTTATAAAGTCCTTATTTTGTATTAATTTATTAAAATGATTTATTTCAAAGTTAGATAATAAAGGCTCTAATTTAAAATATATTTCTTTCAATGCTAATATATAAGTATCTTCATTTGAAGTTTTATAATAAAGGCTTTCTATAAATGAATAGAATTTATTAAATCCATAAGTATTTAATAAGTATTCTCCTTTTTCATAAGCAAATTTATCTTTTTCTTTTAAATAAAATTCATAAGCGTTTAGTTCATTTTTTATATCTAATATATTAGTTAATTTATTATATTCTTTGAATAAATTAATAGCTTTTATTGCAGAAAAATCTTTATCTTTAACTTCTAGCATTATATCTATATCAAAATTTTGAGTTTCTAAAATATAATCTAATATTTTTTGAGAAGTTATAGTAAAAGAATGAGAACCTTGTTTTTTATTAATATCTTGTTCGCTGTAATGAACTTTTATATTTCCATCAGTACATTTCCAAGAGTGTTTTATTTTACTTAAAATTGAGCATGGATTTTCATAAAATCCCTTAAAGCAATAATTATGCAAATTATCATAAACTATTGGTATAGAACATTTTTCACTAATATATATTAAATCATCAATACTATAGTTTTTTTCATCATTTTCTATAACTAATCTATTTTTTATATTTAAAGGAAGAGAGTTGTAAGTATTTATAAAGTTATTTATTGCTGTGGGCTTATCATTATATATACCACCAATATGCAAAATTATTTTATGTTTATTATCTAAGTCAAAACTATCTAGAAATTTAGTATGATATTCTAAATCTTTTATAGATTTTTTTACTGTATCAGAGTTATTGCTATTTATTACTGTGTATTGACCAGGATGCATAGAAACTCTTATATTATTTTTTTTAATAAAATCACCTATAATTTTTAGTTTATCTTTAAATTCATAACTCCAATTAAAGTTGTTTATAGGATGACTGCCAAAAGGTATAATATCAGAAGCGATTCTAAATAAATATATATCATTCGATATATTATATTTTAAAATTTTTAAAAGGTCATCTAAGTTTGAATTAATTTTTTCTGTAAGTAATGTTTCATTATAGTTTTTTATTGAAAAACTTCTATTAGTTCTATTTGGTATTTTTAAAGGGATACATGCATAACCTATTTTCATAATTACTCTCCAAGCATATTTATTTTTATATATAGTTTTAGAAACTATTATAGAAAAAATTCATGAATTTAAAGGAATAATTTTTTAAAATATATAATTATATGGAAAATTATATAGAAAAGTTGTATTATATAAATAAAATATTTAAGGGGGCTTAAATTATGAATGGACAAAAATATGTAGAAAATGTATTAGAATTAGTAAAGCAAAGAAACTATGGTGAAAACGAATTTATAGATGCAGTAACAGAGGTATTAAATTCTTTAGTTCCTGTATTAGATAAAAATCCAGAGTTTATTAAAAATGGAATATTAGAAAGAATTGTAGAACCAGAAAGACAAATTTTCTTTAGAGTACCTTGGGTTGATGATGAAGGAAATGTTAGAGTTAACAGAGGGTTTAGAATTCAATTTAATAGTGCAATAGGACCATACAAGGGAGGACTTAGATTCCATCCATCAGTAAATCAAAGTATAATAAAGTTTTTAGGTTTTGAGCAAATATTTAAAAATTCACTTACAGGATTACCAATAGGTGGTGGCAAGGGTGGATCAGATTTTGATCCAAAAGGAAAGTCTGATATGGAAGTCATGAGATTTTGTCAAAGCTTTATGTCAGAACTTTGTAGACATATAGGCAGCGATATAGATGTACCAGCTGGAGATATTGGAGTTGGAGCAAGAGAAATAGGATACATGTATGGATATTATAAAAAAATAAGAAATTTAAGTGAGCAAGGTGTATTAACAGGAAAAGGCTTAACTTACGGTGGAAGTCTTGGAAGAAAAGAAGCTACAGGTTATGGATTAGTATATTTTGTAGATGAAATGCTAAGAGATAAAGGAGATAGTTTTAAAAATAAAAGTGTTGTAATATCAGGCTCAGGAAATGTTGCTATATATGCATCAGAAATGGTAAAAGAATTAGGTGGAAAAGTTGTTGCACTTAGTGATTCAAATGGATACATATATGATGAAAATGGAATTAATTTAGATGTTGTAAAAGAAATAAAAGAAGTTAAAAGAGGTAGAATAAAAGAATATATAGATTATGTTAAAACTGCAAAATATGAAGAAGGTCACAGAAATATATGGAAAATAAAATGTGATATAGCTCTTCCATGTGCAACGCAAGGAGAAATAAATAAAGAGTCAGCAGAAATACTTGTTAAAAATGGAGTATTGTTAGTTGCAGAAGGAGCTAATATGCCATCAAGTTTGGAAGCTATAGAAGTATTTCAAAATAATAATGTAATGTTTGGACCTGCTAAAGCAGCAAATGCTGGAGGGGTTGCATGTTCAGCTCTTGAAATGTCACAAAATAGTATGAGATTATCATGGACTAAAGATGAAGTTATAGAAAAACTTAAAGACATTATGAGAAATATATATATAAACTCAAGGGATGCAGCTAAGGAGTATGGAGAAGAAGGAAATTTATTAATGGGAGCAAATATAGCAGGATTTTTAAAAGTTGCTGAAGCAATGGTTTCACAAGGAATAGTATAATATATGTAAGAATAGGTTTAGTAAATTCTAAGCCTATTTTTTATAATTATAAGAAAGTCAAACATAAATTTATAAAATGGAAAATTAACTATAAATTCTTAAATAAATTTAATTTTTATATACTTGATTTTTATGTTATATTGAATTATATTTAAAAGGATGTATTTTAGAGAAAATAGAAAAATGAATGGGGAAGAATTTCCATTTGTCATTAGGAGTGAATTTAATGGGAAAGATAATTTATGCCGTAACAGCAATTTTTCAATTCTTAGTATTTTTCATAACTATGTATTATTTAGTATTGGCTTTCTTTGGGCTATACAGAAAAAAAGAAAAGAAAAATTATACGCCAACTAAAAAGTTTGCTATGATTGTAGCGGCACATAATGAAGAAGTAGTTATAGGCAAACTTATTGATAGTATGCAAAAACTAAATTATCCAAAAGAATTATATGATGTTTTTGTAATTGCTGATAACTGTACAGATAAAACTGCGGAAATATCAAGAAAACATGGTGCAAATGTTTTTGAACGTTTTAATAAAGACAAGAGAGGTAAAGGATACGCTCTTGAGTGGATGTTTGATAAACTTTTTAAAATGGATGATAAATATGACGCTATATGTATATTTGATGCAGATAATCTAGTTCATGAAGACTTTTTAAAAGAAATAAACTCAAAGATGTTAGAAGGATATAAAGTTGTACAAGGATATATAGATAGTAAAAATCCAAATGACTCTTGGATTGCAACTTCATATTCAATAGCATTCTGGTCACAAAATAGAATGTTCCAATTATCAAGAAATAATGTTGGATTATCAAATCAATTAGGTGGTACTGGATTTGCTATAGATACAAATATGTTACAAAAATTAGGATGGGGTGCAACATGCCTTACAGAAGATTTAGAGTTTACTTGTAAACTTGTATCTCATGGAGAGAAGGTTGGTTGGGCACATGATGCAAGAATATTTGATGAAAAACCATTAACTTTGAAGCAATCATGGTCACAAAGAAAAAGATGGATGCAAGGGTTTGCTGATGTATCATCAAGATATTTCTTTAAATTAATAAAAGAATCTATTAAAAAGAGAAAATGGTATATGTTTGATTGTGCACTTTATGTATTACAACCATTTGTAACACTTTTATTAGCAGCATCAGCTATACTTACATTAATTCAAGGTAATTTTGGAACATCAGATATATTTGTAATAAGTAATGTATTTAGTGATATTGGATGGAAAGTATTTATAATTTGTCAATTCTTAGTAACACCTTTAGTTTTAAAATTAGAGAAAAAAGTTTCAATGGGATTCTTTGCGATAATATTTATATATTCAATGAATGTATTCATATTACCAATATTATCAAGCATGTTAGATGGCCAGTTTGCCTTTTGGATTGTAACTGCATTATTTAATTTAATTATGCTTATAATTACATTTATTGCTTTAGGAAAAAGTGGTTTAATATTATTTATAAGATTCCTACTATATGGATTGTATACTTTAACTTGGATTCCAATTACAATTCAAGGTATACTAAATAAAAATAATAAAGAATGGAGCCATACTAAACACGTAAGAAATGTTGAGATATGCGATTTATAAAAAGATTTAAGGTTTTTTACCTTAAATCTTTTTTTAATAAAATAAATAGTTTTGATAATAATAATATTGTTGTTTATAGATTTTTCAATTAATAAAATATTAAAAAAATTTATATTGAAATTATTTTGGTTAATTGTATAATATATTTATAAATAATGATTGTTAAATAAAAAGAGATATTATATAAAAATTATGAGAAGGAGAGATTTATATGAATATAAAATTAAATGGAGAAAAGGTAACATTAAGAGGAAGTGAAATTAGAGTTGGTCAAGAAGCACCAGATTTTATAGTTTCAAACGTTGAGTTAAAACCAGTTACATTAAAAGATACAAAAGGTAAAAGAGTATTTTTAACTGTTCCATCAATAGATACACCAGTATGTGATTTAGAGGTTAAAAGATTTAATAAAGAAGCAGAAAAATATAAAGATACTAAAATATATGTAGTTTCAGTAGATTTACCATTTGCTCAAGCTAGATGGTGTGGAGCTGAAGATGTTGATAATGTAATTACTTTATCAGACTACAAAGATAGAAGTTTTGGAGAAAACTATGGTGTATACATAGAAGAAGTAGGATTTTTAGCAAGAGCAGTATTTGTTGTTGATGAAGATAATAAAGTTATATATACAGAATATTGTGAAAATGTAAGTGATCATCCAAATTATGATAAAGTTTTAGAGGTTTTAGATAACTTAAGTAAATAATAAATTAATATTAACTTAAAAAAGTCGTACAAACATATGTACGACTTTTTTTCTTTTTTAATTTGATAAAAATGTGATAGAATAGAATGGTTAATAATTTGAATAGGAGTTTTGATATGTTTAACATAATAGATTACGAGAAAATAGCAGATGATAAAAATTGTATTTTTGTTGATGTTAGAAGCGAAAGTGAATTTAATAAATCAACAATAAAGGGAGCAATAAATATACCAGTTCTTTTAGATGATGAAAGGGCAGAAGTAGGTACTCTTTATGTTAGAAAGTCAGTAGAAGAAGCAAGAAGTAAAGGGATTGAATTTATTTCAAAGAGACTTCCAGAAATTTTTAATAAGATGCAAGATTTATATAAGATAAGAAATAAAAAAATTATAGTATTTTGCTCAAGGGGTGGAATGAGAAGCGGAAGTATATATTCTTTATTATATTCATTGGGTATAAAGGTATATAAATTAAGAGGTGGATACAAAGCTTATAGAAATTATATAAATGAAAACTTTGAAAAAATAAATGAAGATGTTAAATATATAGTATTACATGGCAAAACAGGAGTTGGAAAAACTGAATATTTAAAGGCTTTAAAAGAAAGAGGATATGATATTTTAGATCTTGAAGGTGCAGCTAATCATAGAGGTTCATTTTTAGGTGCAGTAGCTCTTGGTGGATGTAATTCTCAAAAAAAATTTGAAACAGAAATTTTTGAAACACTTAAAAATAGAAAAACCAACTTAGTATTTGTTGAAGGCGAAAGTAAAAGAATAGGTAATGTAATAATTCCAGATTTTATATGGAACTCAATGAATAATAATAGTATAAGAGTATGCATAGAAGATTCTATAGAAAATAGAAGTAAATTATTGATAAATGAATACATAAATGGTGAAGATAGTGTAAAAGAGCTTATTAATGCTTTAAATAATTTAAAGAAATATATAAGTGGAAAAAGAATAGACGAATATAAAAGTTTATTAGAAAAAGGAGATTATAAAACTGTATGTGAAGAACTTATGGTTAAATATTATGATCCTCTCTATTTAAATGGGTTTAAGGTAAAGGAGTTTTATGAAACTATAATTAATGAAAATAAAGAAGATACGATAAATAAATTAATTGATATATATAATAAAAATTCTTAGCATGGAGGTAATGATGGTAAAGGAAAGTAAAGTATCATATGATGTTACTGATTTAACGTCTTTAGAAAAATTAGAACCAGTAAGGATAAGACCAGGAATGTATATAGGTTCTACAGGAAGCAAGGGTTTACATCATTGCGTTTGGGAAATATTAGATAACTCTATAGATGAAATATCAAATGGTTATGGAAGTAAAGCAACTATTATTTTAAATAAAAATAAAAGTGTAACTATAATTGATGATGGAAGAGGAATACCAACAGGTATACATCCTATTAAAAAAAAGAGTGGAGTTGAGATGGTTTATACTGAACTTCATACTGGTGGTAAATTTAATAATAAAAATTACAAAACTTCAGGTGGATTACATGGAGTTGGAGCTGCTGTTGTAAATGCTCTATCTAAATGGGTAGAAGTAGAAGTTCATCAAAACGGTAATATTTATAAGCAAAGATTTGAATATGCTTATGATAAAGAACTTAAAAAAGATATGCCAGGAACTCCTGTAACTTCTTTAGAAGTCATTGGAAAATGTAAAGATACAGGTACTAAGGTTACTTTTTTGCCTGATAAAGATATATTTTCAACAACTGAATTTAAGTTTGACATAATAGATGAAAGACTTCAAGAATTAGCATTCCAAAATAAAGGAATGAAACTAGAACTTATAGATAATAGAAAAGATGAGGAAGTTAAAAAAGAATATTATTCAGAAAGAGGTCTTTTAGATTTTATAGAATATTTAAATGAAAGTAAGATACCACTTCACAAAGATCCAATATTATTTGAAGGTGATAAAGAAATTGGTGGTATATTTATGTCAGGAGAAGTTTGTATACAATTTACAGATTCAACAACTGATAATATAGCAAGTTATGTTAATAATATACCAACAACTGAAGCTGGTACTCATGAAACTGGATTTAAGACAGGTATGACTAGAGCTTTTAAAGAATGGTCTAAAAAACTTGGGCTTGTTAAAGAAAAGGATAAAGAGTTTGAGGGCGATGATTTAAGAGAAGGTATGACTGCCATAGTGAGAATAAAAGTTTCAAATCCAGTTTTTGAAGGGCAAACTAAAACTAAGCTTGGAAATGCAGAAGCATATACTATGATGAATGAACTTGCATATACTAAGCTTTCAGAATGGATAGAAGATAATAAAGATTTAGCATCTAAAATAATAAATAATGCATTATCAGCAGCTCAAAGAAGAGAGAAAATTAAAAAAATAAATGAAGCTGAAAAGAAAAAAATAGGAAAGGGAACTGCTCCACTTGCTGGTAAAGTAGCAGTTTGTACAGGAAGATCTAAAGAATACAATGAATTTATAGTTGTGGAAGGAGATTCAGCTGGAGGTTCAGTAAAGCAAGCTAGAGATAGAAGATTTCAAAGTATAATGCCATCAAAAGGTAAAATAATGAATACAGAAAAGCAAAAACTTGAAAATGTACTAGCTTCAGAAGAGTTAAAAATATTTAATACAGCTATAGGTACAGGAACTTTAGATAATTATAGTGAAGATGATTTAAAATATAACAAAATAATTATTATGAGTGATGCTGACGTAGATGGATACCATATAAGAACTTTATGGATGACTTATATATATAAATATATGAGACCATTAATTGCAAATGGTCATTTATATTTAGCTATGCCACCTCTTTATAAAGTTTATAAAAAGGTTAAAGGCAAGGAAGTAAGCAAATATGCTTATTCAGATGAAGAACTTGAAGATGTTAAAAAGGAAATAGGAAAAGGTGCTCTTATTCAAAGATATAAAGGACTTGGGGAAATGAATCCTGATCAACTATGGGATACAACTTTAAATCCAGAAACTAGAACTTTACTTCAAGTTACAATAGAAGATGCAGCAAAAGCTGAAAAAATGGTATCACTTCTTATGGGAGATATAGTTGAGCCTAGAAGAAAGTATATGTACAAATATGGAGAATTTTAAAATAGAAATGGAGTAATGTTATGGCTAAAAAAGTTAATAATATACCGATAGATAGAAATATAATAAGAGTTCCACTTGAAGAAGCTATGCCAGATAATTATTTGCCTTATGCTATAGAAGTTGCAAAAGATAGAGCACTTCCAGATGTAAGAGATGGGCTTAAACCAGTTCATAGAAGAATTCTTTATGGAGCTTATCTTTTAAAGGCATTTCCAGATAGACCTTATTATAAATCAGCAAGAATAGTTGGAGATATTTTGGGTAAATTTCATCCCCATGGGGATTCATCAGTATATGATGCTATGGTAATACTTGCGCAAAATTTTTCAACTAGAGAACCTCTAATAGATGGTCATGGTAACTGGGGTTCAATAGATGGAGATGGAGCTGCTGCTATGAGATATACAGAAGCAAGACTTGCTCCTATTGCAATGGAAATGATAAGAGATATAGATAAAGATACTGTTGATATGGTTCCAAACTATTCAGATAGTGAAATGGAACCAACGGTGCTTCCAAGTAGATATCCAAATCTTTTAGTTAATGGAACCTTTGGGATAGCGGTTGGACTTGCAACTAATATACCTCCACATAATTTAGGAGAAGTTACAGAAGGAGTATTAGCATATATTGATAATCCTGAAATAACAACAGAAGGGCTTATGGAATACATAAAAGGTCCAGACCTTCCAACTGGTGGAGTATTAATTGGTAAAAATTCATTAAAATCTGCTTATGCAACAGGTGAAGGAAAGGTAACTTGTAGAGCTAAGACATCTATAGAAACATTAGAAAATGGAAGGTTAGGTATTGTAATTACTGAATTCCCATATAGAAGAAATAAATCAAAACTTCTTCAAGTAATTTCAGAAATGACAGCTGATAAAAAGCATGCTAAAGTTTTAGAGGGAATAACAGATATAAGAGATGAATCGGATAGAAATGGGATTAGAGCCGTTATAGAATTTAAAAAAGCATTTACAGAAGTTGAAGTAGAAAAAGTTTTAAAATATTTATTTAAAAGAACAGATCTTCAATGTAATATAAGTTTTAATATGGTTGCATTAGCTAATGGAAAACCAGAAACTATGGGACTTAAGACTATAATAAGTCATTACGTTAACCATCAAAAAGAGATAGTTACTAGGAGAACTAAAAAAGAGCTTGAAATAGCGGAAAAGAGATTTCATATAGTCGAAGGTTTTATAAAAGCTATAGATATTATGGATGAAGTTATAAAAACAATTAGGGCTTCAAAATCTAAAAAAGATGCATCAGAAAATCTAATTAATAATTTTGGATTTACAGAAATACAATCTGGTGCAATACTTGAACTTATGCTTTACAGACTTACTGGTCTTGAAATAAAAGTATTTAAAAAAGAGTATGAGGAACTTTTAAAATTAATAAAAAAATTAAAGAAAATATTATCAGAAGAAAAAGAACTTTTAAAAGTAATAAAAAAAGAACTTAAAGAAGTTACTGATAAATATAAAAATGATAGAAGGACTAAAATTATAGAAGATGATAGTGAAGCAAAAATAGATGTTGAAGAACTTATAGTTATTGAAGACGTAATGGTTACATTATCAAAGGATGGATTTATAAAGAGAATCCCAACTAAAAATTATATAAGATCAAATCAAGATGTAAATCTTATTGAGTATAGAGAAGGAGATAAACTTAAGTTTTTATTTGAATCAAATACAAGAGACAACATATTACTATTTACCAATAAAGGTAATATGTATCAAATTAAAGGTATAAATATTCCGGAGGGTAAATGGAAAGATAAAGGTGAAAAGTTAGATACTTTAATTAAGACTATTAATTTAGAGGAAGAGGAAATATTATTTGTAACATCTCAAACTACATTTAGTCCTAATAAATATGTTCAATTTATAACAGATAGAGGAATAATAAAGAAAACATCATTAGATAAATTCCAAACTTCATATACTAAGCTTCAAGCTTTAAAACTTAAAAATGAAGAAAATGTTATAAATGTAATTGTATTAAATGAAGAAGAAAATAAAGAGTTCTTAAAAGTAAAAACTAAACTTGGATTAGAGTTTAATTTAGAACTTAAAGAAATAATAGAAACTCCTAGAAATGTATTAGGAAGTGAATTATTTAAACTTGTAGATAAAGATAAGGTTATAGAATGTAAATATGTAGATAAATTAGAAGTTAAAGAGTTTATAGTCGGTGTAACTAATAAAAATACTTTAAAAGTATTTTCAAGAATGAATAAAAATGATGATTTAAAAACTTATACTGATACTTTAAGTGATATATTATTATTCACAAATAAAGGTAAATCATTTAAAGTAAAATCATTTATAATAGATAGTGTTACTAAAAATGATATTGAATTAAATAAAGTAATTGATGGTTTATTAAAAGGCGAGAAAATTATTAAAATAGTTTCTTTAAAAGAATATAGTGATGATTTAGCAGTTTATGCAACTATAAATAGTGGTCTTATAAAAAAGACATTATTAAATGAGTTTAATAATAATTTTTCAGAAACTCAATATTATAAATTAAAGCATGAAGATGATGAAGTTGTATCTGTTCAAATAAGTAAAGTAAATAATGGTCAAATAGTACTTATAACTAAAAAAGGAATGGCAATTCGTTTCTTATCATCTAATATAAATACTATGGGTAAAATTGCATCAGGAGTAACTGGAATAAGTTTAAAAGAAGATGATGAAGTTATATATGCTAAAGTTATTGATATTAATAATGATGAAATAGCAATTACCACTGATTTTGATAAGACTTTTACATTAATAACATCTAATAAAGATACTAAAGAAATAAACTTAACTGATATAAAATTACAAAATAGAGCAGGTAGAGGAACTGATATTATGATAGTTTCTTTAGATGATGAAATAAAAACTATACAATATAATTAAATATTAATTTTAGAAAGGATGAGTATTTATGAAAAAAGTTTGTGTATTACTAGCAAATGGTTTTGAAGAAATTGAAGCATTAACAGTTGTTGATGTTTTAAGAAGAGCTAATATAGAATGTGAACTTGTATCAATTGAAAAAGAATATGTTACTGGAGCACATAATATAACAGTCAAAGCTGATGTTTTAATTGATGATATAAAAAATGTAGATATGTTAATACTTCCAGGTGGAATGCCAGGAGCTACTAATTTAAGAGATGATTCTAGAGTTATAAATTTAATAAAGAATTTATTAGAAAATAATAAAAAGGTTGCAGCTATATGTGCAGCTCCAATTGTTTTAGAAAAAGCTTCTGTAATAGATGGGGAATGCGTTACATCTTATCCTGGTTTCGAGAATGAATTAAAAGTAGCAAATTACAAAGAAGATTTAGTTGTTGTAAGTGGAAATATAATAACAAGTAGAGGTCCTGCAACTGCATTAGAATTTGCTTATACAATATTAAAAGAATTAGGTTCAGATAAAGCTGAAATTTTAAGAGAAGAAATGTTATATAATTTATTGAAATAAAAAGGTGAATTAGAATGAAAGAGAAGTGGCTAGTAAGAAATAAAAAATCAGAATTTCAAAATTTAGCTAAAGAATTTAATGAAAATAGTCTTATATTAAGGTTATTAGCTAATAGAGGAATTTCTGATAAAAAATCCGCTTCTCTTTTTCTTAGTGGTACAATTTCTGATATGTATGATAGCTTTTTAATGAAGGACTTAGAAAAAGGAGTTAATATAATAAAAGATGCCATAGAAAAAGGGAAGAAGATAGTAATATATGGGGACTATGACTGTGATGGAGTTTGTAGCACCGCCATACTTTATAAAGCACTTAAAAATTTAAATGCAAACTTTAATTATCATATACCTAATAGGGAAAATGAAGGTTATGGTATGAACTCAAATAGAATCAAAATTTTAAAGGATGAAGGAGCTGAAATTTTATTAACATGTGATAATGGAATATCAGCTATTGAAGAAGTTAAGTATGCAAAGGAATTAGGTTTATCAGTTGTAATAACAGATCATCATGACATACCTTTTATAGAAGAAGGTGGAATTAAAAGAAATGTTATGCCAAATGCAGATGCTGTTATAAATCCTAAAAGAGAAGATTGTAGTTATCCATTTAAAAGTCTTTGTGGGGCAGGTGTTGCATATAAATTTGTTCAAGGATTATATAAAGCTTTTAACAAAGATGAGGAAGAAATTATAGAACTTTTAGAATATGCAGCTATTGCAACAGTTTGTGATGTAGTAGATATTTTAGATGAAAATAGAATAATAGTAAAAAAAGGTTTGGAGCTTATAAATAATACAAATAAAAAAGGTATAAAAGAGCTTATAAAAGTTAAAAAACTTTCAGGTAAAGAAATATCAGAATATCATTTTGGATTTGTTATAGGGCCTTGTATAAATGCTACTGGTAGACTAGAAATTGCAGATATATCTTTAGAACTTTTAATAACAGAAGATGATGAAAGAGCTAAAGAATTAGCGATTAAACTTAATGATTTAAATGAAACTAGACAAGAATTAACAGTTGAAAGCACTGAAAAGGTAATAGAACAAATAGAAGTTACTAAAAAAGAATCAGAAAAGGTAATATTAGTATATCAAGAGGATATACATGAAAGTATTGCTGGAATAGTAGCCGGAAGAATTAGAGAGAAGTATAATCTACCTAGTATAGTTATGACTAGAGGAAAAGATATGCCAAAAGGATCAGGAAGATCCATTGAAGAATACAATATGTTTGAAGAATTGGTTAAATGCAAAGAACTTATATTTAAGTTTGGTGGTCATCCAATGGCAGCAGGTTTATCAGTTGAAGAAAAAAATATACAATTACTTAAGGAAACTTTAAATAAAAATTGTACATTGACAGAAGATGACATAATACCAAAGGTTATTATAGATTCTCCTTTATCATTAGAATATATAGATTTTAATATAATAGAAAAGATTAATGATATGAGACCTTTTGGGAAAGGAAATAATAGTCCTATATTTGCTGTAAAAGATATACTTATAAAAAGAGTAATATTTATGGGAAAAGAAAAGAA
>NZ_JAUNLM010000008.1 GCF_030532265.1 Clostridium sp.
TTTCTCAGAACAAGAAACTACAGTTGGTATAGTAAGATATGCACCATTTAATGCATTAGCAATACTTATAGGTTCACAAGTTGGTCGTCCTGGAGTATTAACTCAATGTTCAGTTGAGGAAGCTACAGAACTTGACCTTGGAATGAGAGGACTTACAAGTTATGCAGAAACAGTTTCAGTATATGGAACAGAATCAGTATTTACAGATGGAGATGATACTCCATGGTCAAAAGCATTTTTAGCATCAGCTTATGCTTCAAGAGGACTTAAAATGAGATATACATCAGGAACTGGTTCAGAAGCATTAATGGGATATGCAGAAGGTAAATCAATGCTTTACTTAGAATCAAGATGTATTTACATAACTAAAGGAGCTGGAGTTCAAGGACTTCAAAATGGAGCAGTTAGTTGTATAGGTATGACAGGAGCAGTTCCATCAGGAATAAGAGCAGTACTTGCTGAAAACTTAATAGCTTCAATGCTTGATATAGAAGTAGCATCAGCTAATGACCAAACATTCTCACATTCAGATATAAGAAGAACAGCTAGAACATTAATGCAAATGCTTCCAGGAACAGATTTTATATTCTCAGGATATAGTGCAGTTCCAAACTATGATAATATGTTTGCAGGTTCAAACTTTGATGCGGAAGATTTTGATGATTATAATGTACTTCAAAGAGACTTAATGGTAGATGGTGGATTAAGACCAGTATCAGAAGAGGAAACAATTGCAATAAGAAATAAAGCTGCAAAAGCTATTCAAGTAGTATTTAGAGAGCTTGGATTCCCTAAAATAACTGATGAAGAAGTTGTAGCTGCAACTTATGCACATGGAAGTAAAGATATGCCAGAAAGAAATGTAGTTGAAGATTTAAAGGCTGCAGAAGAAATGCTTAAGAAAAGAATAACAGGATTAGATATTGTTAAAGCTTTAGGTTCAAATGGATTTGAAGATGTAGCAAACAATATATTAAATATGCTTAAGCAAAGAGTTACTGGAGATTATCTTCAAACATCAGCAATACTTGATAGAGATTTTGATGTAATAAGTGCTGTTAATGATGTAAATGACTATAAAGGACCAGGAACAGGATACAGATTAAGTAAAGAAAGATGGGAAGAAATTAAAAATATTCCTAACGTAATAAAACCAGAAGATATTGAATAAGAAAAGGTGGTATACATATGGAAAATGGAGCAAATAAATTTGTTATGCCAGAGCTTACTCTTACAGAAGTAGGAGAAGCAAAAGTTGGAACAAGAGCGGATGAGGTTGTGATTGGACTTGCCCCAGCATTTGAAAAATTTCAACATCATACATTAGTTAATATAGATCACAAAGATATTTTAAGAGAACTTATAGCAGGTATTGAAGAAGAAGGATTACATGCTAGGGTTGTTAGAATATTAAGAACATCAGATGTTTCATTTATAGCAAATGATGCAGCAAAATTAAGTGGATCAGGAATTGGTATAGGAATTCAATCTAAAGGAACAACAGTAATTCACCAAAAAGACTTACTTCCTTTAAATAACTTAGAATTATTCCCACAAGCACCATTATTAACATTAGAAACTTTTAGATTAATCGGTAAAAATGCAGCTAAATATGCAAAAGGAGAATCACCAACTCCAGTACCTACAAAAAATGACCAAATGGCTAGACCAAAATTTATGGCAATAGCAGCATTATACCATATAAAAGAAACTAAGCATGTAGTAAATGGAGCAAAACCAGTACAAATAGAAGTTAAATTCTAAAAGGATAAGGAGAGAGACTTAATGGAAGCGAAAAAAATGGGACCTAAAGATTACCCTTTAGCAACTAAAAGACCAGAGGATATAAGCACACCAACTGGAAAAAATTTAAATGATATAACATTAGAAAATATATTAAATGGAGATATTAAACCAGAAGACGTTAGAATATCACCTGAAACATTAGAAATGCAAGCTCAAATAGCTGAAGGTATGAATAGAGCTGCAATAGCAAGAAACCTTAGAAGAGCTGCTGAACTTATAAAAGTTCCAGATGATAGAATACTTGAAATGTATAATGCGTTAAGACCATTTCGTTCAACTAAAGAAGATCTTTTAAAGATTGCAGATGAACTTGAAAATGTATATGGAGCAAAAGTTAATGCAGATTTCGTAAGAGAAGCAGTAGAAGTATACGAAAAGAGAAATAAATTAAGACAAGAATAATTTATTTCTTTCAGGAGGAAAGTATGAAAATAGTAGCAGGTGTTGATATTGGTAATGCTACTACGGAAACAGCATTATCAAAAATAGAAGATGGAAAAATAGAATTTCTTTCAAGCGGTATAGTTCCTACAACAGGTATAAAAGGTACTGAAGAAAATATAGAAGGTGTATTCGATTCCCTAAAACAAGCATTAAAAAAAGTATCTTTAACTCTTGATAATTTAGATTTAGTTAGAATAAATGAAGCAGCTCCAGTTATAGGTGATGTTGCTATGGAAACTATAACTGAAACTATAATAACAGAGTCAACAATGATAGGACATAACCCACAAACACCAGGTGGAATAGGAATTGGAACAGGAAAAACTATATATATAGAAGACCTAGAAAATATAAATGAAAATGAATTATCAGAAGATGATGCATTTATACCACTTATATTAAGCAAAATAAATTTCCTAGAAGCAGCAGCTAGAATAAATCATGCTACAAGAAGAGGCATAAAAATTACAGCAGCAATAGTTCAAAGAGATGACGGAGTACTTATAAACAATAGATTAGATAATACTATTCCTATTGTAGATGAAGTTATGTTACTTGAAAAAGTGCCAGTTAATATGAAGGCTGCTGTAGAAGTTGCCGGTCAAGGAGAAGTAGTTGAAAGTCTAGCTAATCCTTATGGTATAGCAACAGTATTTAATTTAACAGCTGAAGAAACAAAAATGATAGTTCCAATATCAAGAGCTCTTATAGGAAACAGATCAGCCGTAGTAATTAAAACTCCAAAAGGAGATGTTCAAGAAAAGAAAATACCAGCAGGATGTATAAATATAGATGGGTTAAATCGTAAAGAAAGTGTAGATGTAGAACACGGTGCAGAAAAAATAATGGATGCTGTAAGAGCTTGTGTACCAATACAAGATGTAAAGGGAGAAGCTGGTACAAATGCTGGTGGAATGCTTGAAAGAGTAAGACAAGTTATGGCTAATCTTACTAAGCAAAAAATATCAGATATAAAAATACAAGACCTTTTAGCAGTTGATACTTTTATCCCACAAAAAGTAAAGGGTGGTCTTGCAGAGGAGTTTTCACTTGAAAATGCAGTTGGAATAGCTGCTATGGTTAAAGCAGATAAACTACAAATGCAAATGATAGCAGATAAGCTAAGAGAAGAACTTAATGTACCAGTAGAAGTTGGTGGAGTAGAAGCTGACATGGCTATTCGTGGAGCACTTACAACTCCAGGAAGTAGTACACCGCTTGCTATATTAGATATGGGGGCAGGATCTACTGATGCATCAATTATAAATAAAGAAGGAAAAATTTCATCAATACATTTAGCTGGTGCTGGAAATATGGTAACTATGCTTATTAAATCAGAATTAGGACTTGATTCATTTAATTTAGCAGAAGATATAAAAAAATATCCATTAGCTAAAGTTGAAAGTCTTTTCCATATAAGACATGAGGATGGAACTGTTGAATTCTTTAAAGAACCTTTAGATCCATCAGTATTTTCAAAAGTTGTAATAATAAAAGATGGAACTTTAGTTCCGATAGATGGACAAACTTCTATAGAAAAAATAAGAACTATAAGAAGAGGAGCTAAGGAAAAGGTATTTGTAACAAATTGCCTAAGAGCTTTAAGTATAGTTTCACCAACTGGAAATATAAGAGACATTGAATTTGTAGTATTAGTTGGTGGATCATCATTAGACTTTGAAACTCCTCAATTAGTTACAGATTCATTATCACAATATGGTGTAGTAGCAGGTCGTGGAAACATAAGAGGAACAGAGGGACCAAGAAATGCTGTTGCTACTGGACTTATATTATCTTGCAATGAAATGGAGTAATTTAGTATGGCAATGGTAATGAAAGCTTATGAGTATGAAGTTCCTAGTATATATGTATATTATTCAAATGATTTAAAAGATTTAAGTAGATTAGATGAAGTATTATGGGGAATAGAAGAAGAAGGAATACCTTTTGATTTAAAAGCTAAAGAATGTAATACTTCTGAAGAACTTAGTCATTTAGCATCAATGCAATCTAAACTTTTAGTTGGTATAGGAATTGATAGTAAGGGCAAAATAACTTTAACACTAAATAAGTTAGAAAAAGATAAACCTTTATTTACTATGAACTTAGATGATGATAACAGTAAATTAAGAGATCTAGGTTCTAATGCAGGAAGATTAGTTAAAGGTATAGCTTTTAAATAATATTAAGGAGTAATTAATATGTATAAAATCTACACAAAAACAGGTGATAAAGGAACTACAGCACTATTTGGAGGAAGCAGAGTTGATAAAGATAGTCTAAAGGTTGAAGCATATGGAACTGTAGACGAATTAATATCATCAATAGGTTTTGCTTACTCAAAAATTCAATTAACAGAACAAAGAGAAGAACTTAGAAATATACAAAAAAAATTATTTAATTTAGGTGCTGAACTTGCAAGTGATGAAAACGGAATTAAATATTTAAAAGAAATAGTTACTAAAGAAGATATAGAATATTTAGAAAAACTAACAGATAAATATATGGAAATAACAGGTCCTTTAAGAGAATTTGTTATACCAGGAAAAAATGAAATATCAGCAAGCTTACATATAGCAAGAACAGTATGTAGAAGAGCTGAAAGAAGAATAATAACTTTAAAGAGAGAAGAATCTTTAAGGGAAGAAGTTTCAAAATATATAAATCGTTTATCAGATACACTTTTTGCAATAGCAAGATATTTTGAAGAAATGTAAAGGAGGATATTGATTACTATGAAAAAGTTAAATGAAGTTAAAGAGTTAAGTTTAGAAATAGTAAAGGAAATGGCAAAAGCAGCTGAAGCAAAAGCAAATGAAATGAATGTTCCAGTTATATTTGCTGCAGTAGATAAGGGTGCAAACTTAATGTTAATGCACAGAATGGAAGATGCATTCATAACAAGCATTGATATAGCTATAAATAAAGCTTATACAGCAGCTTGTTTAAAACAAGGAAGTCATGAAATTGCAGATGTTGTAAAACCAGGAGATAGCCTTTACGGATTACAACTTACAAACAATCAAAGAATCGTACCATTTGGTGGTGGATTCCCAATAATAGTTGATGGACAAGTTGTTGGAGCAGTTGGAGTAAGTGGTGGAACTGTCGAAGAAGATATGGCCATTGCACAAGCTGCAGTTGATGCTTTTAGTAAAGAATATTAATATTTTAAAATTAATATATAAACAAATCTAGGAGGAATTTAAAGATGAGAATGTACGATTATTTAGTACCAAGCGTAAACTTTATGGGAGCTAACTCAATAACAGTAGTTGGTGAAAGATGTAAAATATTAGGTGGAAAGAAAGCTTTAATAGTTACAGATAAATTTTTAAGAGGATTAAAAGGTGGAGCAGTTGAATTAACTGAAAAATACCTAAGAGAAGCAGGAATAGAAGTTGCTTATTACGATGGAGTTGAACCAAATCCAAAGGATACAAACGTTAAAGATGGATTAAAAATATTCCAAGATGAAAAGTGTGATATGATAGTTACAGTTGGTGGAGGAAGCTCACATGACTGTGGTAAAGGTATCGGTATAGCAGCAACTCATGAAGGAGATCTTTATGACTATGCAGGAATTGAAACATTAACAAATGCACTTCCTCCAATAGTTGCAGTTAATACAACAGCAGGAACAGCTAGTGAAGTTACAAGACACTGTGTTATAACTAACACAAAAACAAAAGTTAAGTTCGTTATCGTAAGCTGGAGAAACTTACCATTAGTTTCAATCAATGACCCAATGTTAATGGTTGGTAAGCCAGCAGGACTTACAGCTGCAACAGGAATGGATGCATTAACTCATGCTGTAGAAGCATATGTATCAAAGGATGCTAATCCTGTAACAGATGCTGCTGCAATCCAAGCTATAAAATTAATATCAAATAACTTAAGACAAGCAGTTGCTTTAGGAGAAAACTTAGTAGCTAGAGAAAACATGGCTTACGGTTCATTATTAGCTGGTATGGCATTTAATAATGCTAACTTAGGATATGTACATGCTATGGCTCACCAATTAGGTGGATTATATGATATGCCTCACGGTGTAGCAAATGCAATGCTTTTACCACACGTTGAAAAATATAACTTAATTTCAAACCCTCAAAAATTCGCTGATATAGCTGAATTCATGGGAGAAAATATTGAAGGATTATCAGTAATGGATGCTGCACAAAAAGCAATAGATGCTATGTTCAAGCTTTCAACTGATATCGGAATTCCAGCTAGATTAAGAGATATGGGAATAAAAGAAGAAGATTTCGAATACATGGCTGAAATGGCTTTAAAAGATGGAAATGCTTTCTCAAACCCAAGAAAAGGAAATAAGCAAGATATAATCAATATCTTTAAAGCTGCATACTAATTATAAGTTATAACATAAAGCCCCTTTAGCTTTAATAAATAAAGGGGCTATTTTAATGACATAATTTATTACAACAGGAGGAGTTTTTAATGAATTTAGGAACATTTATGGCTGAACTTATAGGAACTGCTATATTAGTATTATTAGGTGATGGAGTAGTTGCAAACGTTGTTTTAAAGAAATCTAAAGGTTTTAATTCAGGATGGATGGTTATTGCATCAGGTTGGGCGTTTGCTGTTGCTGTTCCAGTATTTATGTTTGGAACTATAAGTGGAGCACATTTTAATCCAGCAGTAACTTTAGCTTTAGCTGTTACTGGTAACTTTGCTTGGAGTCAAGTGCCAATGTATATATTAGCTCAATTTATAGGAGCTTTTATAGGAGCTACATTAGTTCTATTATCATATTATAATCATTTTGAGGCTACAGAAGATAAAGCTACAAAACTTGGAGTATTTTGTACAGCTCCAGAAATAAGAAATCCAAAGTGGAATTTTATAACTGAATTTATAGGTACATTTTTATTAATGTTTGGAATATTAGGTATATCATCAAGTCCTTTTGTTGATGGGCTTCAACCTTTAGCTATAGGAATACTTATATGGGCTATAGGATTATGTTTAGGAGGTCCAACAGGATACGCAATAAATCCTATAAGAGATTTTGGACCAAGATTAGCTCATTTTATATTACCTGTACCAGGTAAGGGTGGATCAGATTGGAAGTATGCTTGGATACCAGTTGTAGCACCTATATTAGGAGCTATAGTATCTGCTATAGTATATGGAATTATATTTTAAAGTGGTTTTTAAACCACTTTTTTTATAGTATATATTATATAAATAGAAAAGTTTTAAATTTAGCTTTTATTTTAACTTAAATAAGGTTACAATTAAAATATAATGTTAAGTAATGTATCTTAATTATAAGGAGGAATGAAAATGGATAAAGAATTAAATAAATGCGGATGTGGAAATCACAATCATGAAGGAGAACATGAGTGTTGTGGAGGACATCATCACGATGAAAACCATGAATGTTGTGGAGGACACGGACATCACCATGAACATGGAGAAGGATGTGGATGTGGAGAAGACCATCACGATCATTTTGTAGTAGATTTAGTAGATGATGAAGGAAATACAGTATCATGTCCAATTATAGATGCTTTTCAATTTGAAGAAAATGAATATGTTTTAGCTAAAAATATGGATGATGATTCAGTATATTTATTTAGAGTTTCAGAAGAAAATGAAGAACTAATAGTACCTGATGAAGCTGAGTTTGATAAAGTTAGAGCTTATTATGAGGAAGTATTAGCAGAAGACTAATATTAAAAGATAGAGTGGTATTTTGCCACTCTTTTTTTGAAATATTTATAAGATTTTATTAATTTACATATAAATTTAAAAGTGGTATAGTCATTATATAGATAAGGATGGTGTAATTATATGAAGTACGCAGATTTACATTTACATTCCACCTTTTCTGATGGCAAACTAACACCAGAACAAATATTAGAAGTATCTAAAAACAATGGAGTTAAGTATATTTCTATAACAGATCATGATTCTATTGATTCACAATATATAACTAGAGGAAATAATGATGGAATTAATGTTATACCTGGTATAGAGTTTAGTAGTGAAATATATGAATTTGAAATTCATATATTAGGATATTTTATAGATATAGATAATAAAAATTTAAATGATGTAGTAAATAATTTAAAAAAATCTAGAATAAAAAGAGCAAAAAGTATAATAGATAAACTTGAAAATGAAGGAATATATTTAAATATTGATGATATTATAAAAGATAATTTATCTATTGGAAGAGCTCATATTGCAAATGAAATTGTTAAAAAGGGATATGAGGAGAATTTTAAAGGGGCGTTTTTAAAATATCTTTTAAAAGGAAAGCCGGCATATGTTTCAGGTGAAAAATTAAATTATAAAGATGCTATTAAGGTTATAAAAGAGGCTGGTGGAATAGCAGTTTTAGCACATCCAGGCAAAATATATAAAAGTATGGCAGTAGAAAAAATTATAAAAGAATTAAAATGTTATGGATTAAATGGAATCGAAGTTTACCATCCAAGTCATTCAAAGGATCAAGTAAATTTATTTTATAATTTAAGTAAAAAATATAAGTTATCCATAACAGGTGGAAGTGATTTTCACGGAGGATATAATAAAGAAATTTGCATAGGCTATGAAGGTATAGATGAAAATTTATTAAATAAGTTAATTAATAATAAAGGCAATAAGTAGAAAAGGGGAAGTTAAATGAAATTATCACAAAGAGCAAAAGGAATTTCAGCATCAATAACTTTAGAAATTACAGCAAAGGCTAAAGAATTAAAAGAAAGTGGTGTTGATGTAATTAGTTTTGGAGTTGGAGAGCCAGATTTTAATACTCCAGAAAATATATTAAAAGCAGCTAATTGTGCTATGATAGAAGGAAAGACTAAATATACAGAAGTTGCTGGAGTAAAAAATCTTAGAGAAGAGATATGTAAAAAACTAAAAAAAGAAAATAATTTAGATTATAAAATAGATCAAATAATAGTAAGTAATGGAGCAAAACAATGTTTGGCAAATGCTTTTATGGCGATATTAAATCCAGGAGATGAGGTTATAGTACCAATGCCTTATTGGGTTAGTTATCCAGAACTTATTAAGCTTTCAGGTGGTGTTCCTGTTTTAGTAAATACTAACGAAAACAATAGTTATAAATATACTGAAAATTGCCTAAAAGAAGTTTTAACAGATAAAACAAAAGCTTTAATTATAAATAGTCCTAATAATCCAAGTGGTGCTGTTTATTCTAAAGAAGAACTCTTAGAAATTGCAAAATTTGCAGAAGAAAATGATTTGATAATAATATCAGATGAAATATATGAGAAGTTAATATATGATGGAGAAAAGCATATAAGTATAGCTTCTCTTTCAGAATATGCGTATGAAAATACAATAGTAATAAATGGACTTTCAAAATCATCAGCTATGACTGGATGGAGAGTTGGATATGCTGCTTCAAATAGAGAAGTTATTAAGCATATGGTTAGTATACAAAGTCATATGACATCAAACATTAATTCAATAACACAATATGCTTCTATAGAAGCTCTTAAAAATTCTTTAGAATCAGTTGAGGAAATGGTTAAAGAGTTTGATAAGAGAAGATTATATATGGTTGAGAGATTAAATAAAATAAAAGGAATAGATTATATAATACCAAAAGGTGCGTTTTATATAATGGTAAATGTATCAAGTACTTATGGAAAAGAAGTTAATGGAGAAAAGATAACTGATTCTATTAGTTTTTCAAGAGAATTGCTTAAAGAGAAGAGTGTTGCAGTAGTTCCTGGAATTGCATTTGGACTTGATAAATATATAAGACTTTCATATGCAACTTCAATAGAAAATATTAAAGAAGGATTAGACAGAATAGAAGGTTTTATTAATTCTCTATAAATATTTGAAAATGATTAGCTTTAAAAATTGAAAGCTAATCATTTTTTATAAATTTTATTTTTTAATTAAATAAGTTTAATAAATAGTATATAATATATATAGAAAAAATATTTGGAGGAACATATGGTAAAGCTAGGAATATTCGATGTTGATTTTACAATAACAAAAAAAGAAACATTAATGCAATTTTTTAAATATATGATACATAAGGATAAGAAAAATATTAAATTTCTTCCAAGAGCAATATTTTCAGGTATTATGTATGGTATAGGAATATATGATGAAAAGAAAGTTAAAGAAACTTTTCTTAAATTTATAGATGGTATAGACGAAAAGGAATTATCATATATAGTTAAAGAGTTTTATAGTGACGTACTTAGCAATATATTGTATGAAGATGCTATAAAAATGATGAGAGAATTAAAATCAAAAGGTTATAAAATTTATTTAATATCAGCATCACCAGAATTTTATTTAAATGAGTTTTATAGTTTCAAAGAGGTAGACAAGATTATTGGAACTAAGTTTAAATTTAAAGATGGAAAATTCATAAGAGAGATGGACGGATATAATTGTAAGGGTGAAGAAAAAGTTAGAAGATTAATGGAAGAATTAAAGAAAGATAATATAGAAGTTGATTTTAAAGAATCATATATGTTTTCTGATTCTTTATCAGATAAACCTCTTTTAGATTTAGTCGGACATCCATATCTTATAAATTTTAAGAAAAAGAATAATATAGAAATACTTAAATGGAAATAAGAGAAAAAAATAAAGCCATGCTAAAAATAGCATGGTTTTATTTTTATGAATTTATTATTGAATTTGTAAGTGGTGGTATTACTTGTTTCTTTCTTGAAAGAACTCCTGGTAAAAATGCCATAGAATCTTTAAGTTCCACTTTAAATGCTTTTTCAACTATTTCAGGTTGTTTTCCTGCAACAAGTATTTGTGATCCTTCAGTTAATATGTCAGTTAATAATAACATAAGCATATCAAATCCGCCTTCTTCAGCTTTTTTGCTCATGTATGATAACATATCATCTTTTAAAGGCATAAATCCTTCAATATCCATTGTATTAACTTGAGCTACACCAATTTTAGTATCTCCAATAGTAAATGGTTTGAAGTCTTGGTTGAATATTTGTTCAACTGTTTTACCTTGTAGTGAAGTACCGGCTTTAAACATTTCTTTTGCAAATTCTTCTAAATTTATTCCTGCTATTTCAGCAAGTTTATTACAAATATATTTATCTTGTTCTGTGCAAGTTGGGCTTCTGAATAATAATGTATCAGAAATTATAGCACCACATAATAATCCAGCAATTTCTCTTGATGGTCTTATTCCATTTTCAAAATAACATTTAGCAACTATAGAAGATGTACTTCCTATAGGCTCGTTTCTGAAGAATATAGGGTTACTTGTTTGGATATCAGCAACTCTATGGTGGTCTATTATTTCAAGAACATCTGCTTCTTCAAGACCAGGTACTGATTGACCTCTTTCGTTATGGTCAACTTGAATAACCTTTTTCTTGAAGTTTGAGATTAAGTGGTATCTTGAAATAGTACCAATAACTTTTCCTTCAGAATCAACTACAGGATAGCTTCTATATCTAGTTTCAAGCATTGTTTCTTTAACATCTTCAACTAAATCATCAGTAGAGAAGGATACGATATCATCTTTAACCATAACGTATCTTACTGGGATACTTTGAATTATAAGTCTTGAAGCTGTAAATGAATCATGTGGAGTAGAAATAACTGTTATTCCAGCTTCTTTAGCTTTAGCTAAAAGTTCATCACTTAATGAACTTGATCCTATTAAAATCATTAAAGAAACTTTTTCGTTAATTACTTCTTCATGAATTTCAGGTCTATCGCCAACAATTACTATATCACCTTCATCTACATGTTCTTTCATTGAATTTGGTTGCATAGCAGCAACGCAGATTTTACCTGGAAATACTTTAACATTTTCATTTATGTATAAAGCTTTTGCAGATAAAGTATCAATTATATTATCAATACTTGTCTCGCTCTTGCTTAATATTTTGTTATCCCATATGTCCATGTAAGAAGATGTAAGGTTTGAAATTGATAATAAACCTATAAGGTGGTCTTTATGGTCACCTACAGGAATAGATTTAATATTTTTATCTCTCATTATATTCCAAGCCATTTTTAAAGATATATCAGGTGATATAGGGCTGATATTATCTATTTTTAAATCTTCAACTTTTAATTTAACTGTCTCTAAAAATTCAGGTGCTTCAACATTAAAATAGTCTAAAATAAATTGAGTTTCTCTACTAACATTTCCAAGTCTTACAGGAATAGCTGGAATATTACCAGTTTTATTTTTAAGCTCTGCGTAAGAGATGGCAGCACATATTGAATCTGAATCTGGATTTTTGTGTCCAGTAACATATACTACGTTCTTCAAAGACATTACCTCCTTTATCTTATGAATTTACAGTATAATTGTACGACCTAAATAACAAAAAGTAAAGCAGTAACTTTAATTAAAACTTTTCATAAGTTAATAAATTTTAAATATATATATATAAGAATGCTTAAATAAGGAGGAATTCTTAAGGTGATACAGGAACAAAATATAATTCCAGGGCTTACAACAAAAGAAGCAGAGAAGCGAATTAAAAACTTTGGATTAAATGAATTAGAACAAAAAGGTAAATCATCTCCTATAAAAATATTATTATCTCAATTTAATGATTTTATGGTTTGGGTTCTTATAGGTGCAACTATTATATCAGGTTTTATGGGAGATACGGCAGATGCAATAACAATACTTATTATAGTTATAGTTAATGCATTACTTGGATTTTTTCAAGAATTTAAAACTGAAAAATCCTTAGAAGCTTTAAAAGATATGGCGGCACCTACTTGTAAAGTTTATAGAGATGGAAGAATAAAGGTTATTAATTCTAAATATTTAACAATAGGTGACATAGTTATATTAGAATCTGGTGATAGAATACCAGCAGATGGAGAATTTTTAGAAGCTTCTGGAATAGTAGTTGATGAATCTTTGTTAACAGGAGAATCAGTAGGAATTAATAAAGATTGTAACAAAGGAAATAATTTAGGATTTATGGGAACAAATGTTTTAAAAGGAAAAGGACTTTTTAAGGTAGTAGAAATTGGAATGAAGACAGAGATGGGTAAAATAGCAAATCTGCTACAAAATATAGAAGAAGATAAATCACCTCTTAAAGAAAAGCTAGATTCGCTAGGTAAAATATTAGTAGTTATTTGTTTAGCTATATGTATAATAGTTACTGTACTTGGAATTATAAGAGGAAATGAAGTTAGAGAAATGTTCTTACTTGGAGTTTCATTAGCTGTAGCTGCAATACCAGAAGGACTTGCAGCAATAGTTACTGTTGCTTTAGCACTTGGTGTATCTAAAATGCTTAAAAGAAATGCCCTTGTTAGAAAACTACCAGCTGTTGAAACATTAGGTTGTACGTCTGTAATATGTTCTGATAAAACAGGAACTCTTACTCAAAATAAAATGACAGTAAAAGAAGTATATTTAAATGGAAAAATAATCGAATTAGAAAAAGAAGATATAAATAATGTTAGAGGTATATTAAAGTTAAAATCTGCATTAGTACATTGTAACGATTGTCAGATTGATAAAAAGAGTAAAAAAATAGATAGAGCATTATTTGGAGATCCAACAGAAACAGCATTAGTTAGAATGTTCTTTAAAAATGTAGATGATTTAAAAAATTTTACTAAGGATGTAAAAAGAGTGTTTGATATTCCCTTTGATTCAACTAGAAAAATGATGTCTGTAATAGTTGAGGAAAATGGAAAAGAAATATGTTATGTAAAAGGTGCTCCAGAGAGAATATTAGAAAAGAGTAATTATATATATGAAGATGGAATAGTAAAACCACTTACTTATCAAAGAAAGAAGATGATTACTAATTCAATTGAAGCTATGTCTTCTAGAGCTTTAAGATGTATTGCAGCAGCTTATAAAGCTGATAATTTAATGAAAAGTGAAAAACTTGAAAGTGATTTAATCTTTATAGGACTTGCTGGAAGCATAGATCCCCCAAGAAGTGAAGCAAGAGATGCTGTATTAAAATGTAAGCTTGCAGGAATAAAACCAGTAATGATTACAGGTGACCATCAAAAAACAGCTTTTGCTATAGCAAAATCTTTAAACATATGCAAAAATGAAAGTCAAGTGTTAACTGGAGAGGATTTAGAAAAAATGACTGATAGAGAGCTCTACAGCAAAATAGATTCAGTTAGAGTATTTGCAAGAGTATCTCCAAGTCATAAGCTTAGAATAGTTAAGGCATTTAAATCGAAAGGAAATATTGTTGCAATGACAGGTGATGGGGTAAATGATGCTCCAGCCATAAAAGAAGCTGATATTGGTATTTCTATGGGACTTTCAGGAACTGATGTTACTAAAGAGGCTTCATCAATGATACTTATGGATGATAATTTTAGTACTATAGTTGCTGCTGTTGAAGAAGGACGAAATATATATGATAATATTAGAAAATTTATAAGATATCTTTTATCATGTAATTTAGGTGAAGTTTTAACAATGTTTTTAGCAACAATATTTATGTTGCCAAATCCTCTTACGCCAATTCAAATTTTATTTGTAAATTTAGCGACTGATGGACTTCCAGCTATTGCGCTTGGTGTAGATCCAGCAGATAGTGATATAATGAGACAACAGCCTAGGGAAAAGAAAGAGAGTGTATTTGCAAGAGGACTTACAGAAAAGATAATTATAAGAGGAACCCTTATAGGTGTTTGTACACTTTTAGCTTTTATGATTGGAAGATTTTATAGAATGGATCTTGAAACTTGTAGAACAATAGCACTTTCAACTTTGATAATGTCACAGTTATTTCATGTATTTGAGTGTAGATCAGAGAGACATTCAATATTTGAGATAAAATTATTTACAAATCCATATTTAGTTGGAGCGGTTTTAGTATCAGTAATAATGTTACTTTCAATTTTATATGTACCATTTTTAAGCTCTATATTCCATACAGTACCACTTATGCTTAATCATTGGATGATAGTATTATTATTCTCTGGAGTAATAGCATTTATAAATAGTGTTTATTTATATATAAAATCAAAATAATTAAAATTATAAAATTAAATTTAAGAGTATTTTTTAGAAAAATTATTTATTTTAAATTTATTTTATAAGATAATTATTAAGAGGTGATATTTATGATTAAACATATAGTTATGTGGAACTTAAAAGAAGAAAATAGAATGAAAAATGCAAAGAAGTTAAAAGTATTATTAGAAGATTTAAAAAAAGATATAAAAGAAATAAACGAAATTGAAGTCGGAATAAATTTGAATAATAGTAATGCTAGTATGGATGTAATTTTATATTCAGTATTTAACAATTTAGATGATTTAGATATTTATCAAAATCATCCAAAGCATTTAAAGGTTAAAGAATTCGTTAAAGAAATTGCAACAGATAGAAAAGTTGTAGATTATGAAATATAAATAATAAAAGCTACGTTTATACGTAGCTTTTATTATCTTTGTCTCATTCTTGAAGCTGTTTGTCTAGCTTTTTTTATTTGAGAATGATCTATTGGTATTAAATCTTTCTTTGTAGTTAGATTTAAGATATTTTGAACTTGAAGAATTTCTGAGTCTTTCTTTCCTTTAACGCCTTTAAGTCCCATAATCATTACTTTATGACCTTTATTTAATTGAATAAAGTCTGGTTCTTTAAACCATCTACTTTTCTTATATCTACATTTAATAGCAGCTCTACCTACTTCAGGTTTGATTATCATATCAACAATTAATTTATGAAAAATAATATAATTTTTCTTTTCAGTTTTAACTGAAATTACAGTACCAGAAGCACTTGTTATTCTATCTCCATATTTTTCAAAGTAAGAGTCTCTAAAATATTTATCAAATTTATCTCTTAATCCCATAAACAAATTCTCCTTTTTAAATATAAGTCCGTGTCAATTGGATAAATCCATTATAACAAGTAGTATTATAACATAAATGAAAAATTAATAAAATAAAAAGTTAGTATAAGAAAATACCGTAAATATAAATATGTTTAATTAAAAATAAAGCTATTTATATTTTATTAAATTAACTTCTAGAAGTTAATTTAATAACTTTTAGTCATATTAATGACATAAAAATATAGTATAATTAAATTGGTTTTAATTAATAATTAAAAGATTATTATGAATTTTAATGTATAATATATTTGTTATTAAGAAATGGGGATGGTTAAATAATGAATAATATTTTATACTCTATTACAAATAAGGTTATTGAAAATTATAAATTAGTAAAGCATAAATTAAGATTTGATGGAGAATATATAAATCATTTTGCATCATTAATATTTGCAGAGGATTATAATATTGATATAGATAAAATAAAAGAAATAAGAAAGTATATAAAAACAAATACAAATAAAATGTCAAGCTTTAGAGGAGATATGTTATATATGATATCAATACTCATAAGTAAAGAGGAAAATTATAAAGAGTTTTCAGACAAAGTAATAAATATAAATGATGTATTAGAAGAAAATGATTTTAAAGAAAATGATTTTTTAGTATTAGCAGCTTATACAATAGCAAAACATATAGAATTTAATAACATCGATAGCACAATAAAAGATATGAAAATAATTTATAATTCTTTAAAAGAAAATTATAAAGGATTTACTGATGAGGAAGATTATTTAGTGTGTGCTCTTCTTGCAATAAAAAATAATAAAAATAAAGGTGAAGCTAAAAACATTCATGAATATATAGATAGTATGTTCAAACATCTTTTAGATTTAGAACACTATTCTAAAAATGATCTTCAAGGAATTGCAAGTAGTATAGTTTTAAATGATAAAGCCTCAGCACCCTATGAAATTAAAGCATTAATAAATGCATTTAATAAAAATAATATGAAAATTAGTGATGAAGTACTACCTTTAATTGGAATTATTGAAAGGGAAGAAAATATAAATAGTTATTTAGAAAAAATAAATGAAGTAAACCAGTATTTATGTGATGAAGATGGGGAATATGCTTTTTATATGGATAAAACATTTAGAACTTTAATTTCTATAGTTATAGTAGAGTTTTATGAGTTATTTAAAAATTCAACGAAAAATGAATTTTTAAATGAATTAATATGTTTTTCAGTATATTCATTTCTTGTTAGTAAAAAACAAGGGATTTTTGAGGAGGTTTTAGCCTAGTAAATGGAGCTTTATGAAAATATAATACTTCATGTTGATATGGATGCGTTTTTTGCATCAGTTGAACAAATTGATAATAAAAAGTTAATAGGAAAACCTGTAATAGTAGGTGGAGTTAGTGAAAGAGGAGTTGTATCTACATGCTCTTATGAAGCAAGGAAATATGGTGTTCACTCAGCAATGCCTTTGTTTATAGCAAGGCAACTATGCCCTACAGGAGTATTTTTAAATGTAAGACATTCAAGGTACAAAGAAATATCAAGAAGAGTCTTTGAAATATTTAGAGAAGTTACGAATTTAGTTGAACCATTATCAATAGATGAAGCTTACTTAGATTTGATGAGTGGTACTATAGAAAAAGGAGAAAATGTAGCAAGATATATAAAAGAAAGGGTTTATAAGGAATTAGGATTAACTTTATCTATAGGAATTTCTTATAATAAATTTTTAGCTAAACTTGCATCAGATTGGAATAAACCAAATGGAATAAAGATAATAAGTAAGGATATGGTGCCAGAAGTTTTATTTCCTTTATCAATATCTAAAATATATGGGCTTGGGAGTAAGTCTGTAAGTAAACTTAACAATATGGGATTTTTTAAAGTTGAAGATTTATATCCTCTTTCTAAAGAATTTTTATTTGAATATTTAGGAAAGCAAGGTGTAGAAGTATTTCATAGAATAAGAGGGATTGATAAGAGAAAAGTAACTATAATTAGAGATAGGAAATCTATTGGAAAAGAAAGAACTCTTAAAAGAGATACTAAAGATAAAAAAGAACTTATTAAATATTTGGAGTTTTTTTCAAGAAATATATCAGACATACTTATAAAAGAAGATAAATTTATAAAAACTGTTACTTTAAAATATAAAACTAGTTCCTTTAAAAATCATACAAGAAGTAAAACATTAAAAGATTACATTAGAAGTTTTGATGATATATTTAAAATAGCAAAAGAAATTTTAATAGAAGAGAGTCTTAAAGAAGATATAAGATTAATAGGGCTTAGTGTATCTTACTTTAAAGAAAGTTTAGAAGAACAAATATCATTATTTTAGTGTGCTTTTTTTAAAATGATATATTATTGACAATATTGTCGAAAAAGTTCTATAATCACATTAGAGTAATTATGTAAAGGAGTGCAAAAAATGAATAAAAAAGAATTAGCAAAAATGATAGACCATACATTATTGAAACCTGAAGCAACAAGTGAAGGAATTAAGAAGCTATGTGAAGAAGCAGTAAAATATAATTTTGCATCTGTATGTGTTAATCCAGGAAGAGTAAAAGAAGCATATGAAATAGTTAAAAATAGTGAAGTTAAAGTATGTACAGTTATAGGATTCCCTTTAGGAGCTACAACTACTGAAGTAAAAGTTTTTGAAACAAAAGATGCTATCCAAAATGGAGCAACTGAAGTAGATATGGTTATAAATGTTGGAAGACTTAAAGATAAAGATTATGATTTTGTAAAAGAAGATATAAAAGCTGTAGTAGAAGCTGCTAAAGGAAAGGCTTTAACTAAAGTTATAATTGAAACTTGTCTTTTAACAGATGAAGAAAAAGTTATAGCTTGTAAATTATCAAAGGAAGCTGGAGCTGATTTTGTTAAAACTTCAACTGGATTCTCAACAGGTGGAGCTACAGGAGAAGATATTAAGCTTATGAGAGAAACTGTAGGAGAGAATATGGGAGTTAAAGCATCAGGTGGTGTAAGATCATTAGAAGATGCTTTAGTTATGATTGAAAATGGAGCTACAAGAATAGGAGCTTCTGCTTCAATAGCAATATGTGAAGGAACAGAGTCAGATAGTACGTATTAATACGTATTAATTTAAAACGTTTTAAAATCCTTAAGAAAAAATTCTTAAGGATTTTTTTTATTTTCAAAAATTATATCTAAAATGAAATAACTAGAATATTAATATAATATACAAATATAAAATAAGGAGGAATTATCTAAATTTACTAAAGGTGAATTTAGTAAAAGCATTAGTATGAAGAAAGAATTAACTCTAAAAGAAATAATTTATGATTTGGAATATGTTAACGAAGGGGATGGGGTAACTATTAAGGATATTCCAGAAATAAATACTCCTTACAATGAAATAAAGGCTGCCCTTAATATAAGGAGGCAAGGATATAACTTGTATATTATAGATTCATTTTCAAAAGATAAGATAGATGGGTTAGTTAATTTCATAGATAATGAATATAAGTCTTTAAAGCCTCCTTCAGATATATGCTATGCAACTATTAAAGATATAAAAAGTCCATTTCCTATATTTGTTTCTAATGGAAAGGGGAAAAGCTTAAAAAAAGAAATAAAAAAATTAAAAGAAGAGTATATGATAAATTTTTTAGAATTTTTCAATATGTCATCAGATGATGAGAAAGATGAAATTGTAGAAAATATACATCTTAAAAGAAATAAATATATAGGGGAATTAGTTGAGGTTGCAAAGCAAGATGGATTTGATGTTAAAGCAACTTCAGGAGGGTTTGCATTCATTCCATTAAACGAAGGAGAAGTAATGACAGAGAAGGAGTATGATGAACTAGATATTAAAGATAAAGATATAATAATTCAAAAAGCTAGCAAACTTAAAGAAAGAGCAGAAATTATATTAGATGATTTAAAAGATTTAGAAGTTAATTCAATGGAAAGGATAAAAGTTATATTTAGGGAATATATAAATGAACGAATGGAAAACTTAAAGGATGATCTTCTTTTAGATTTTATAGGAGATGACGATGTATATAATTATTTAATAGCTTTATATGAAAGTATAGAAGACGAACTTATAGAAAATTACAGTATAGATTTAGAAGATGAGGATGAAACAGTTGAAAAGATTTTGTCAAAATACAATATTGAAGTTATTGTAGATAATTCAAAAAATAATCATCCTTTAGTAATATATGAAGATGATCCAAATATAGCGAACCTTATAGGTAATATAGAATATGAAAGTCAAAATGGTAATTATACCACAGATCTTTCACTAATAACTGCAGGTTCACTTCTTAAGGCAAATGAAGGCTGTTTAATAATAAGACTTAATAAACTTATTCAAAATGGTAATAGCTATTATCAACTTAAAAACTCATTGATGTCTGGAAAAGTGAATTTAGATAGTAATAGAAATTATTTAGAATTACTATCTATAAATGGATTAAAGCCTAAGTCAATACCTATAGATGTAAAAGTTATAATTATAGGAGATTATGAAAGTTATTCAATTTTATATAATCATGATGAAGAATTCAAAAGTTTATTTCCATTAAAATGTGAAATAAAAACTGAAATTGGGAATGTAAAAAATATAATTAATGAATTAGTAGAATTTATAAAAGATAGAATTAAGAAAAAAGAATTACTAGATTTAGATAATGAAGGAATAAAAGTTTTATTAAGGTATTTAACAAGAACAGCTTCAAATAGAGAAAAGATAAATATAGATGAATTTAAAATAGATACTATATTAGTAAGAGCAGATAATATAGCAAGAATAAAGAATGAAAATAAAATATTAAAAGAATTTATAGAAGAAGTAATATATGAGAAAGACAGCATAATTGATGAATATGCTGATATGTATAAAGAAAATAAAATCTTTATAAAGACAGATGGAAGATGTATAGGGAATGTAAATGGACTTGCTGTATTAGATACTGGAATTTTTAGTTTCGGAAAGCCTTTAAGAATAACATGCTTAGCATTAAAAGGTGAAGGTAATGTTATTGATATTCATAAAGAATCAAAGTTAAGTGGTAAAATTCATGAAAAATCAATAAAAATATTAACAGGGTTATTATATAGTTTAGTATCACCATATAAAAAGTTACCTATAAATCTTCATTTAAGTTTTGAACAAAGCTACGGACTTATAGAAGGCGATAGTGCTTCAGTTGCAGAAATGATAGCTATGTTATCTGCTATAAGTAAAATTGGAGTAGATCAACGTATAGCTGTTACAGGATCTTTAAATCAATTTGGAGAAGTACAGCCTATAGGTGGAGTAAATGAAAAAATAGAGGGATTTTTTAATGTATGTAAAAGAACTACAGGTATTAAAGGAAAAGGGGTTTTAATACCATCTACTAATAAAGATGAATTAGTATTAAATAAGGAAGTTGAAGAAGCTATAAAAAATGGGGATTTTCATATATACGAAATGGAAACAATAAATGATGCAATAGAAACATTAATATTAGATAATGATGAAACTGTAGAAGATTTTTATAAAAAAATAAATAAAGAAATAGAAAAATATAATAATTAATAGATTGTTATAAGGAGCAAAAACTGCTCCTTATTTTTTAAAAATATATAAAATATGTAAAGTAATTGACTTGAAAGAAAGTTATATGTTAAAATATGGAAGAAAAGGGTGATGAGGAGGTGAATTACTCTAAAGGGAACTTTAGGGTATTATGTATGTATCTTAAATTTAATATTATAGAAAACAAGTTGATTGCTCATCTTATTGGCGAGTTAGATCACCATAGTTCTCAAGAAGTTAGAGTTAAAATTGATGATAGAATAGACAGAGATAACATAACAAATGTTATATTAGATTTTAGTAAAGTAACATTTATGGATAGTTCAGGAATTGGTGTTGTTGTAGGACGATATAAAAAGGTTTCTGCAAATGGAGGTAATATTTGCGTTGCTAATGTAAGTAAAAGTGTAAATAGAGTTTTTGAATTATCTGGATTATTTAAAATTATAAAAAACTTTAATACTGTAGATGAGGCAGTAAGGTGCATTTAATGGAGGGGTTTTATAATGTACGATAATAAAATAAGTATTGAATTTTTAAGCAAATCTGAAAACGAAGGTTTCGCAAGAGTTGCAGTATCAGCTTTTGTTTCTCAATTAGATCCCACAATAGAGGAGCTTACAGATATTAAAACAGCTGTTTCAGAAGGTGTAACTAATTCTATTATTCACGGATATGAAAATAAAAAAGATGGTAATGTAAGAATTGATGCCTCAATTTCTGGAACTTTAGTTGAAATAATAATATCAGATTTTGGTGTAGGAATAGAAAATGTTGAAAAGGCAAAAGAACCTTTATACACTTCAAGACCGGATCTTGAAAGATCAGGAATGGGATTTACGGTTATGGAAAGTTTTATGGATAGTTTGGAAGTATATAGTGAAAAAGGAAAAGGTACAAGGGTTGTTATGAAGAAAAATATTGATACTGAAATAGATTAGGGGAAAAATATGAGTATTGAGAATTATAAAAGAGAGGAATTTAATTATGATGACAATTCTGAATTGTTGCCTTTAGCTAAAAATGGTGATAAAAAGGCATTAGACAGATTAATTGAAATGAATTTACCGTTGGTATCATCTATAAGCAAAAAGTTTTCTAATAGAGGATACGATTATGAAGATATATATCAAATTGGCTCGATAGGTCTTGTAAAAGCTATAAAAAATTTTGATGAATCATTTAATGTTAAATTTTCAACATATGCAGTTCCTATGATTATAGGAGAAATAAAAAGATTTTTAAGAGATGATGGAATTATAAAGGTAAGTAGAAATGTAAAAACATTAGCGAGAAAATTACATTATGCTAAAGAAGAGCTTACTAAAAAGTTAAATAGAGAACCTACTATAGATGAATTATCAGAGTATTCATCTATAGATAAGGAAGAGATTATAATTGCATTAGAGTCATCATCAAGCATGCAATATTTGTATGATACTATACATCAAGATGATGGTGCACCAGTACTTCTTATAGATAAAATAAGTGAAAATGCTGAAGAAGATTCTGAAATGATAGAAAGAATAGCACTTAAAGAAGCTATAGGAACATTAGATGTAAAGTCAAGACAAATTATAATACTTAGATATTTTAAAGATAAAACCCAGGTACAAGTAGCAAAAATGTTAGGTATAAGTCAAGTTCAGGTATCTAGAATAGAAAAAAAAGTATTATCTAAAATGAAAGAAAAATTGTCAGATTAGAATGAGATTTTAAAATCTCATTCTTTTTTTATGAAAATATTAATTATAAGAATTAGATTAATTATTTTACAAATAATAATGATATATATTTTTGAAAGGAGAGAATAGGTTTGAAAAGAAAAAATAATAAAGAAAATATGGTAAAAGAAAAATTTAAAAAAATAACTAAAGAAACTGAACCTAAACCTCAGCTTACAAGACATTGTATAAGAGCTTTTATAGTTGGAGGATTAATTTGTGATGTTGGTCAGTTAGTATCAGATATATTTTTAAGAATTGGATATTCAAAAGATGAAGTATCAAGTATAACAGCAATAATAATGGTATTTTTAGGAGCTTTATTAACGGGAGTTGGTATATATGATAAGATTGCAAATTATGGAGGAGCTGGTACTGTTGTACCAATAACTGGTTTTGCAAATGCTGTTGTTGCACCAGCTATCGAATTTAAAACAGAAGGTTTTGTTTTTGGAGTTGCAGCGAAAATATTTACAATAGCTGGACCAGTATTAGTTTATGGAATAGGATCATCTGTAATAATTGGATTAATATACTATTTAATAAAAATATTTTAATTAGCTTATGAATGGAGGCATTAATGTGAATAATATAAAAAAAGTAGGAGGGCAAACTGTAAAATTAAAAAATCCTCCTAAAATAATTTCAGCTTTTTCAATTGTTGGACCAAAAGAAGGGGAAGGACCATTAAAATCATATTTTGATCAAGTATTAAATGATGAAACTTATGGTAAAGAAAGTTATGAAAAAGCTGAAAGTGAAATGATGTATACATCAATAAAAGAATCTATAAGAAGAGCAAATTTAAAAGAAGAAGATATAGATTATATGTTTTCAGGAGATTTATTAAATCAAATAATTTCATCAAGTTTTGCAGCAAGAGAGTTAAATATACCTTTTTTTGGACTTTATGGTGCATGTTCAACCATGTCAGAATCCTTAAGTCTAGCATCTCTTATAATAGATGGAGGATTTGCAAATTATGTAGTAGCAGCTACTTCATCTCACTTTTGTGCTGCTGAAAGACAATTTAGATTTCCTTTAGAATATGGTGCTCAGAGATGTAAAACAGCTCAATGGACTGTAACAGGATCTGGTGCAATGGTTCTTGGGAAAGAAGGGGATTTTCCTAAAATAACATATGTTACTACTGGAGTAGTAAAAGATTATGGAATAAAGGATGCTAACAATATGGGAGCTGCAATGGCGCCAGCTGCTGTTGATACTATATATAATCATTTCAAAGATACGGGAAGAACAGCAAAAGATTATGACATAATAGCAACAGGAGATCTTGGAAAAGTAGGTAAGGAAATATGTGATAAGTTGATATTAGAATATGGATATGATATAAGAAATAATCATGTAGATTGTGGAGATATAATATTTAACAATGAACTTCAAGGCACAGAGGCTGGTGGAAGTGGATGTGGATGTTCAGCAACGGTTACATGTGGATATATATATAAAAAATTAATGAGAAAAGAAATAAAGAGTGCTCTTATAATATCAACAGGTGCTTTAATGAGTACAACATCATCTCTTCAAGGAGAAAGTATACCTGGTATAGCACATGCTGTAGCTATAGAGATGGATTAAGGAAGGAGATAAATAAAATATGGATTACGTAAAAGCATTTATAATTGGGGGGATTATATGCGTTATAGCTCAAATTTTAATGGATAAAACTAAACTTACACCAGGAAGAATTTTAGTTTTATTTGTAACGATAGGAGCAGTATTAGGAGCCTTCGGTATATATGACAAACTTATAGATTTTGCAGGAGCGGGAGCAACAATACCATTGCCTGGCTTTGGAAATTCTTTGGCTAAATCAGCTATAAAAGAAGTTGATAAAATAGGATTTTTTGGAGCTTTTAGTGGGGGTATAAAAGGAGCGGCAGCAGGAATAACAGCGGCTATAATTTTTGGTTACATAATGGCAATTATTTTTAAGCCTAAAAGTAAATAAATTTAGAATAAATTTTATAATTAATTGTCTATACTCACTATTAGAGGTGAGCTAATTGAACATAAATAAAATAGGAAAAGTAAGGTTACCTATTATATATATTGCAGTATCTTTACTTTTTAGTAGTATATATTATAAATATTTTGATAATGATATTTGGCTAGCTATCACCATAGTTAGCCTTTTCTTTTTATGGGTTATATTAAAAGAGGGAGCTGAATTTTTTATATTTACGATTATTATATTTATAATTGGAATAACTATAAATATAAATTTTTATAATTTAAAAATAAATAACATTGAAAAGATAAGAATAGAAAAATTATATTCTTATGGTGGTATAGGAAATATAAAAGGGAGAGAAGTATTTATTAAGGGGGATATATCTAATTTAAAAGAAGGAGTAGTAATAAAGGGCAAAGGAATATTTGAAAGAAAATTAGATAAAAAGCGTGGAAGAATAGGAAATTATGAAATAAAAAAATGGACTATAGATAATAGTGATATAAATACAAAACTTTCTAATATAAGAGAAAAGTTTAAAGAAAAACTTGAAAATAATATTGGAATTAGAAAGGCAAGTCTTATAACATCAATTACTTTTGGAAAAGATAAAGCTTTAGATTTTGAAGATCAAGAAGATATGAAAAGATTTGGAATTATACATGCATTAAGTGTATCAGGGCTTCATATAGGGGTTATATTTTTAATTATGAAAAAGTTATTTAAAGAAAAATTTGCACTTTTAATAACTTTTTTTTATGTAATTATGACTGGTATGGCTTTTTCAAGTGTAAGGGCATTTATTATGTTGTTTATTATAAACTTGGGAGTAATTTTAAAAAGTAGATATAATCATATATGTAGTTTGGCATTAAGCTCTATAATAATATTTTTAATATCTCCATATTGCATATTTGAAGTTGGATTTTTATTATCATTTGGAGCAACTATTGGTATTATATTATACAACAAAACTTTAAATAAAAAATTTTATAAATTACCTAAGGTAATTAGAGAAACTTTAAGTATATCATTAAGTGCTCAATTATTTACTTTACCAATACTTATAATATTTTTTAATGAAATATCTATAGGATTTATTATAGGAAATTTAATACTTATTCCTATAATAAATTTAATATTAACAATAAGCATAATATCAGTACTTTTTATAAATATAGATTTTCTATTTAATTATATTAGTTTTATATTAAAAAATATTATAATAATTTTTGATAATATAAGTGAATTATTTTTAGAAATCACACCTAATCTGATATATATAAATGAGTATTATGGATATTTTTATATTAGTCTTTTAATAACATTTTTTATATACAACAGAGGATATAAGAAAATTATTATATTACCTTTATCATATATAGTTTTCATAACAATTAGTTTATATAGTGTAAATCCTAAAATAGAGTATAAATATAAAGATACACTTTTAGTTTCGTATAAAGGAAAAAGAATTTTATTATCTAATGATAATATTGATGTAAATAAAATGAAATCTGTATATGCTTCTAATAATTATTATAAGAATCCAAAAAGAATAGTAATAAAAGAAAATTGCTTTTTAGAAGCTTTTAATAAAGATTATATATTAAATGTAAATGAAACTAAATATTATTTAAACATGAGTTTTAATAATAAAAGCAATATTAAATATGATATAATTAATTTCAAAGAAGATGATGTTACTAGTATAGTTATATTAGGAGAAAAAATATTAGTAAGATAGATTTTACTTGAAAGGTGATTAGCTTGATAAATTATGAAACGTTAGAAAAAGATATAAAGGTTGGGAATATAAAAAATTCTTATATTTTTTGTGGACCGGATGAAGAACTTATAAAAGAAGCCATAGGTAAGGTTATAAGTCCATATATTGATGAAAATTTAAAAGACTTAAATTTAGTAAAATTTGATGGGGTTCAATGTGAATTTGATGAAATAGTAAATGCTTGTGAAACATTACCATTTATGGCTGAAAAAAAAGTAGTCATTGTATATAGATGTCCATTTTTAAAAGAAAAATTAGATGCTTCAAATAAAAGTTTTTATAATAGTATGAAAGAATATTTAAAAGATATGCCAGGTCATACAATATTAGTTTTATACCATGTATTCGGAGATAAAAGAGATACTTTAAAGAAAAATAAAAATATAATGGCTCTTGATAAGATTACTACTATTGTACAAATAGATAAGTTAAAAAGGGATGGATTTTATAAGAGAGTAGACAATATATTTAAAACAAATAAAAAAAATATAAATAAAGTAGAACTTAGATATTTTTGTGAGAAGATTCCTATGAATTTAGAGATTGCACAAAAGGAAGTAAGTAAATTAGTTGATTATACTGTAGGAAGAGAAATAACTAAAAGAGATATTGATATGCTAATACCTAATAAAAGTGAAGATGATGTATTTGATTTAGTTGATTTAGTATCACAAAAAAAAATAGAAAGAGCTCTTGATATATTAAATGAACTATTATTTAAAGCAGATCAACATATGTTAATAATTACATCTATACAAAATCAGTTTAAAAGATTATATGATATAAAAGTTGGATTATCATTAGGAAAAAAAATAAATGATTTTGTAAGTGAATATAGAATACCACAATTTGTTGTTGAAAAACTTGTAGCACAAAGTAATAAGTTTTCTTTAAAACAATTAGAAAAAATATTACAGCTTTGTGTAGAAGTAGATAAAAATTTAAAAAGTGGTTTAGGAGATAAAAAGTCAGAGCTAGAATTATTTTTAATAAATATAGCAATGGTGAAGAAATAAAAAAACACCTCAGAAATTTCTGGGGTGTTTTTATTTCTTGAAAATATTTATTCAAGATAAAAGTTGTAGAAAGTAAATAACCGACCGTTAAAGGTCGGTTTATGTTACTACTATGCCATAGCGTTTAACTTTGCAGCTAGTCTTGACTTCTTTCTAGCAACCATGTTCTTGTGAAGAACTCCTTTTGAAGCAGCCATGTCTAAAGCTTTAGTAGCTTGAACGAAAGCAGCTTTAGCTTCTTCAGCGTTATTAGCAGCGATTGCAGCTTCTAACTTCTTTATTTCAGTTTTTAAAGCTGATTTAACCATTCTATTTCTTAAAGTTTTAGTTTGAGTAACTTTAATTCTTTTTTTAGCTGATTTTATGTTTGCCATTACTTTTCACCCCCTCTAAATTTTATAGGGCCTCTCTGCAGTTTTGGGGAATCTGCGTACGAGTTTACATTCAACAAACCATATTATAGCATTGAAATTTATTATATTCAAGTATTAAATTTAAACAAAAAGGAAAAATAATTTTGAAAGTATAAAATTAGAGAGGTGACATTATGTTGAATTTTAGAACAGACCTTGCAATTGAAGCTAAGGAAAACTATTCAAAAGCTCATAAAGGTGAGATCGATGGTGTTATTGTAAATGAAGAAGTAATTAGTGATAGTAAGATTACAACAGTAAAAATAAAAAATAATGAAGGTGCAAAAAAATTAGAAAAACCTATAGGAACATATATAACTATAGACATTCCAGAATATACAATATATGATGGAGAATTAATGGATAATGTTTCAGAAACTGTAGGGATAACTCTTAAAAAATTAGTTGATATTGATGAAAAAAAGACAGCTTTAGTAGTTGGACTTGGAAACTGGAAGGTAACTCCAGATGCTTTAGGGCCAAAGGTTGTAGAGAAGATAATGATAACAAGACATTTAAAAGAAGTTATTCCAGAGTCTATAGATGATTCTATAATACCTGTTTGTGCTATTGCACCTGGGGTTTTGGGAATAACAGGAATAGAAACAGGAGAAATAATAAAAGCACTTGTGGAAAAAATACATCCAGATTTGGTTATATGTATAGATGCATTAGCTTCAAGAAAAATAGAAAGAGTAAATAGAACTATACAAATAAGCGATACAGGAATATCACCAGGTGCTGGTGTTAATAATCATAGAATGCTTATAAATGAAGAGACATTAGGTGTTAAGGTTATAGCTATAGGAGTTCCAACAGTTGTTGATGCAGCAACTATTGCAAATGATAGTATAGATTTAGTAATAGATGAACTTATAAGCAAATCAGAAAAAGGATCAGAATTTTATAATATGATAAAAGGTGTAGATAAATATGAAAAAGGAATGCTTATAAAAGAATTACTTAATCCTTATGTTGGTGATTTAATGGTTACTCCAAAGGAAGTAGATCAAGTGATAGATTCTTTATCAAAAATAATTGCAAATGGTGTAAATATTGCAGTTCAACCTAATTTAGAAATGGAAGATATAAATAAATTTATGAATTAAAAATTAAATAAAGATATAATAATTATGTAAATTCCCTCATATACTTTTAAAAGTGAGGAGGGGATAGAGTGTGGGTTTAAATAGTAATAATTTAAGGCGAAAAAGCTCTATGGATATAGGAATAATGATTTTACTTGTATGCCTAGTGATATTTTTTGGTAGATGTATATATATAATGAAAAATAATAGTGAAAGAGGCGGATTAGCTTACGTTGAACTTCTAAATTTTTCAATGCCTTTAGTCAAAACTCAAGTTTATGATGAAGAAGCTTATTATGAAAATAATTTTTCATTAAAAAATATAGCATTAGAGGCACTTGGTTTATCAGACTTAAGTTTAGAAAAGCTAGTAAGCAATGAAATTCCAATGTTTAAAATAGATGATTATGTAAAAGAGAATAAAGAAGATTCAGGATATAGTCCTTTTGAGCTTGATTCTGAATCTATAATAAAATATACAAGTGAAGAAAAAAATAATTTATATAACCCAAAACTTAAAAAAGAGTTAAATCAGTCTAAGCCTGAGGTTTTAATTTATCATACTCATACAGGAGAAGGTTATTCAGAAACAAAGAACTTTACTGATGATAGTAATCATAATGTAGTTGGAGTTGGAGAAATTATTACAAAAGAGTTAGAAGAAAACTATGGTATATCAGTAATACATGATAAAACTGTACATGATGTTTCGTATAATGATAGTTATAATAGATCAAGAGATACGGTAAAAAAATATTATGATAAATATGGAGATAATTTTAAATTAGTAATCGATATTCATAGAGATGGTATAGATAAAAAGAAAGCAACAAATAGAACTAAAGATTTATTTACAGTAAATATAAATAAGCAAAGTATGGCAAGAATAATGTTTTTAAATACAAGAGGAAGTTCTAAATTTAGTTCTAATGAAAAGATGAGGAAAAATTTATATAATATTGCAAATTCTTTATATCCAGGTCTTGTAACAAGTGAAACATGGAACAGGGGAATTAATTTACTTAATCAAGATATATTAAGTAATTCAATATTATTTGAAGTTGGGTCTAATATAAATACATCAAAGGAAGCAATGACGTCAGCTAAATATATTGCGAGAGTTATAGCAGAATATATAAATGGTAAGTAATTAATAATGAGTACTTTTGCATAAAAGTTTTATAAAGTGTCTATTATTTAAAATAAGTGAGGTGAACTTTATGAAATTAAAAAAGTACTCAATAATTATATTTTCGGTAGTTATAGTATTATTAGCTTTTTTTAGCTTAATAAAAGTAAATATAATAAATACAAAATCATTATCTCCAGTTGGTAACACTGATGATAATAAAAAAATTGTTAATACAGAGTTTGGTGAAGATTTTAATAATTTTATTCAAGATAATGCAGATGTTAAAATATATAATAAGGAAAACGGAGATTATTTATTGAATATAAATGATAATAATTTAAGAATTAAGAAAGAATCTGAATTAGTTAACTTTATAAAAGATAAATTTTATAAAGTTACAGATAGTTTAAAAAGCGTAATAATAAATATACAAAATTTAATACAAAAATTAATATCTTAAAATAAAGGCAGTTATATACCCTATAAATATTGACACTACCTAAGGAAAGTATGATATAATTTAGCTTGACTTTAATATATGGGGGTGAAATAACTGCTTTCTTACATAAGAAGGGCAGATTTTATATATGAAAAATGATAGACAAAAATTTATTAGAAATTTTTCAATAGTAGCACATATAGACCATGGTAAATCAACATTAGCAGATAGATTATTAGAAATTACAGGTACTTTAACAAAAAGAGAAATGGAAGAACAAGTACTTGATAATATGGAACTTGAAAGAGAAAGAGGAATAACAATAAAGTCTCAAGCTGCAAGACTTATATATAGAAAAGATAATGGAGAAGAGTATATATTAAATCTTATAGACACTCCAGGTCATGTAGACTTTACATATGAAGTATCAAGAAGTTTAGCTGCTTGTGAAGGGGCTGTATTAGTTGTTGATGCAACTCAAGGTATTCAAGCTCAAACATTAGCAAATTGTTATTTAGCATTAGACAATGATTTGGAAATAACACCTGTTATAAATAAAATAGATCTTCCATCAGCAAGACCTGATGAAATAAAACAAGAAATAGAAGATGTAATAGGTATTCCAGCAGAAGATGCTCCAATGATATCTGCAAAAACAGGATTAAATGTAGAAGAAGTATTAGAAGCTGTTGTGCGTGATATACCAGCTCCAAATGGAGATGAAGAAGCTCCGCTTAAAGCTTTAGTTTTTGATTCATATTATGATACATATAAAGGTGTTGTAAGTTATGTAAGAATTATAGATGGTACTGTAAAAAGAGGAACTAAAATAAAGTTTATGGCAACTAATAAAGTTTATGATGTAACTGAAGTTGGTGTATTTACTCCAGGCTTTTTACCAGTTAATGAATTAAAAGCTGGAGATGTTGGATACATTACAGCATCTATAAAAAATGTAAAGGATGCTAGAGTTGGTGATACTATAACTGAAAGTGGAAGAGAAACTAAAGATGCGCTTCCAGGTTATAAACCAGCAATTCCAATGGTATACTCAGGTATATATCCAGTAGATGGAGCAAAGTATGAAGAACTTAAAGAAGCACTTGAAAAGTTACAAATAAATGATGCAGCTTTAAATTTTGAACCTGAAACATCAGTAGCATTAGGTTTTGGATTTAGATGTGGATTTTTAGGTCTTTTACATATGGAAATAATTCAAGAGAGAATAGAAAGAGAATTTAATCTTGATATTATTACAACAGCACCATCAGTTATATACAAAATAAAGAAAACTGATGGAACAGTTTTAGATATAACAAATCCAACAAATCTACCAGAAATGAGTGAAGTAGATTATATGGAAGAACCTATTGTTAAAGCTTCAATAATTACTCCAACTGAATATGTAGGAGCTGTTATGGAACTTTGCCAAGAGAGAAGAGGAACATATATTGATATGCAATATATGGAAGAAACAAGAGCTGTAATTAATTATGATATACCTCTAAATGAAATAGTTTATGATTTTTTTGATACATTAAAATCAAAAACTAGAGGTTATGCATCATTAGATTATGAATTTAAAGGATACGAAAAAGCAGAGCTTTGTAAGCTTGATATTCTTTTAAATGGTGATGTAGTTGATGCTCTTTCAATGATAGTTCCAAAAGAAAGAGCTTATCATAAAGGTAGAGGAATAGCTGAAAAGCTTAAAGAAATTATTCCAAGACAACTTTTTGAAGTTCCAATACAAGCAGCTATTGGTTCAAAGATAATAGCTAGAGAAACAGTAAAGGCTATGAGAAAAGATGTTTTAGCTAAATGTTATGGCGGAGATATTTCAAGAAAGAGAAAACTTCTTGAAAAACAAAAAGAAGGTAAGAAGAGAATGAGACAAGTGGGTTCAGTTGAAGTTCCACAAGAAGCATTTATGTCAATATTAAAAGTAGATTAATTTATAGAGTCTAATACATTTTGTATTAGACTCTTATTTTTAATTAAAATAACATTTAATATGTGGAATTATTTATATCTTTTTGAATATACATTACTATAAGAAATTACGGAGGTGTGTATATTATGATAGAAATTAATTTAAGAGATGTAAATATAAAGTGTAAAAAGTTAAGAAAAGAAGGAATAATAACAGGTACACTAAAAAGAATAAACGGAGAAATAATTCCTATAAGTTTAAAAGGAAATAAAATAGATTCTTATATATTAAATAATGGATTCAATGAAGATTTAAAAGTAGTATTAAATGGAGAAGAAATAGTAACAAAAATTTATAGAGTTCAGAAAAATCTTCTTATTCACAATATAGATAATATAGATATATGGGAAAAGAAATGTTAAAATATGTTTAAGATATAATAAGGTTAAGTGAATTTTTAGTAAATATAAGGTATAATAAAACAAAGGAAAAGGAGGTTTATTAATGTTTTTAAAAGAGTTAAACAATAAAGAAGCAATAGCTTTTATAAATTTAGTAAATGAGTTTGCTAACATAGATCATGTACTTGCAAGAGAAGAAAAGAGACTAATAAAAGATTATTTGAAAGAACTTAATTTAGATTTAAGTAAAATTGGTGCGGTGTCTTATGATGAAGCACTAGAAATTTTAAAAAATAGTAAAGAAAGAATAAAAAGAATAGTTTATTTTGAATTAGTAGGATTAGCTTTAGTAGATGGTAATTATGGTGAAGTTGAAGTAGATTATTTAGATAAAATAGCAACTGATCTTGATATTAATAGATCACAAAAAATTGCCTTTGCAAATTATTTTTATAATTTTAAAGATATACATGACTTCTCAGTAATAGAAACTGAAAGCAAAGAACTTGAAAATTTAAAGAGACAAGCAGAAGCGTTATTATAAAATAATTTTTAAAATAAAGGGGAATCTAATTTAATAAGGATTAGATTCTTCTTTTTTGTTATAATAAATAAAATATATAAATATAGAGAAGAAGGTGATAAGGATGAAAGAAATTTCACTATATGTGCATATTCCTTTTTGTAAGCAGAAATGTCTTTATTGTGATTTCCCATCTTATGCAGGAAAAGAAAATTTAGAAGATAGTTATATAGATTCATTGATTAAAGAAATAAATTTAAAATGTAAAGGTAAAATTATAAAAACTTTATTTATAGGGGGAGGAACTCCTTCATACCTAAAAGAAGAAAATTTAAATAATTTATTAGTATGTTTAAACAGTTTAAAGTATAAAGAAGGTTCAGAAAAAACCATAGAATGTAATCCAGGAACTTTAACAAGTGAAAAGCTTAAAATAATTAAGGATAATGGTATAAATAGAATTAGTATGGGACTTCAAACTACAAATAATAATTTATTAAAAAAAATAGGAAGAATACATACAATGAAAGAATTTGAGGAAAATTATAATAGGGCAAGAGAATTCGGGTTTAATAATATAAATATAGATATAATGTTTGGACTTCCAAATCAAAGTGTATTAGATTATAAAAAGAGTTTAGAAGATATAGTAAAATTAAATCCAGAACATATATCTTGTTATAGTTTAATAATAGAACAAGGAACACCTTTTTATAATATGAATGAAAAGGGATTATTAAAATTACCAACTGAAGACGAAGAAAGGAAAATGTATAACATAACAAAGGATATATTAAAATCTAATGGTTATCATCAGTATGAAATATCAAATTACTCAAAGGAAAATAAAGAGTGCGAGCATAATAAAATTTATTGGAAACTTGAAGAGTATATAGGGGTAGGTGTATCTGCAAGCTCATATATAGATAGTAACAGAATAAAAAATATAGATGATATAAAAGAATACATAAATAAAATAAATAATAAAGAAGCAGTAGAAGAATCTATTATTAAAAATAGTAAAAAAGAAGATATGGAAGAATTTATGTTTTTAGGGCTTAGATTGATTAAAGGAATAGATAAAAATAATTTTAAGAGAAAGTTTGATAAAAATATAGAGGATGTATATGGTGATGTTATAAATAAAAATATAAAAAAAGGACTAATAGAGGATAAAGATAACTATATATATTTAACTTCAAAAGGTGTAGAAGTATCAAATTACGTTATGAGTGAATTTATTAAATAGTGATAGAAAAATGAAGCAATTAAAAGAAAAATAAATATAATATCATATAAATATCTTTAAAAGTTAAAATAAAGCAAATATTCTCGTTGACAAAAATATGTAACGAGAATATTATTTAAATATAGTCATTAGCACTCGTTGTTAGTGAGTGCTAACAAGTAGAGGTGATGATATGGTTATTGATGATAGAAAGATAAAAATATTAGAAGCTATTATCAATGATTACATTAAGACTGGTGAACCTGTTGGATCTAGAACAATAGCTAAAAACTATAATTTGGGTGTTGGTTCTGCAACAATAAGAAATGAAATGGCAGATTTAGAGGATATGGGGTACTTAGAACAACCTCATACTTCAGCAGGAAGAGTTCCATCTAGCAAAGGATATAGACTATATGTAGATAGTTTGATGGATAAACCAATTTTAAGTAAAGAAGAAGATTTAAAAATAAGAGAGTATGTTATAAACTCAGCAATGCTTGAGGTTAATAAGATAGTTAAAAATGCAAGTACTTTACTTTCAGAATTAACTCATCTTACATGTGTTGTAAAAACACCATCTCTTAGTATGAGTTGTATAAAATCAATTCAACTTATGAGAGTCGATAGTTCAAGTTTATTAGCAGTAATAGTTACTGATGGTGGACTTATAAAAAATCAAATAATAAAAGTAGATAAAGTACCTTCAATAAATATATTAAATAAGATGAATGAAGTATTAAATAAACGACTTGTAAATCTATCTATAGATGAAATTAACTTAGAAGTTATAAATCATTTAAAAATAGGTTTAGATGGTCAAGATGAAGTATTTAATGCAATAATTCCAGCACTTTATCAGTGCCTAAAGGAAGACGATACTTCAAGAGTTTTTATGGAAGGTGCAACTAATATATTCAACTTTCCTGAGTATAATGACATAGAAAATGCAAAAAGAATATTATCACTTCTTCATAATAAAGATTGCGTTGTGGAACTAATAGAACCTGAAAGCGATATAACAATAAAGATTGGTGATGAAAATTATCTTCCAGAAGCAAAAGAGTGTAGTGTTATATCAGCTGAGTATTCTTTAGGAGATAATGCAAAAGGTACTATTGGACTTATAGGACCTAGAAGAATTGATTATTCAAAGGTAATTGCAATAATGGCACAAGTCATGAAAGAGCTTAATCAAACTCTTAAAGGACAGTCTAAAAAATAAGAGAGACGAGGTGTGGGCAAAAAGTGAAAGAAAATTTAGAAAATCAAGAACAAGAAGTTAAAAATGAGGAAAACATAGTAGCTGAAGAAGAAATGACAAAAGAAAATTTAGATTCATCAAATGAAGAAGAGTTAAAAGAAGAGTCTCAAGTAGAAGATAATAAAGAAGAGGATGAGTTAAAAATGTTTAAAAAGACAAAGGAAGAAAATAAAAAGCTACAAAATGAACTTGAGACTTTAAAGGACAGACTTTTAAGACTTACAGCTGAATATGATAATTATAGAAAAAGAACAACAAAAGAAAAAGAAGGAATTTACACAGATGCATGTGTAGATGTATTAAAGGAAATAATTCCAAACCTTGATAATCTTGAAAGAGCTATCGAAGCTGATGGTAGTGTAGAAGATATGAAAAAAGGATTAGAAATGACACTTAAAGGTTTTAGAGGATCTCTAGAAAAGTTAGGTGTTGAAGAAATTATAACAGAAGAAGGTTTTGATCCTAATATGCATCAAGCAGTAATGCATATTCAAGACGAGAACTTTGGAGAAAATCAAGTAGCTGAAGTTTTCATGAAAGGTTATAAAAGAGGAGACAAAGTTATAAGACACTCTGTTGTAAAAGTTGCAAACTAAAAATAACATTTTAAAATATATTAAATTTAGAATTTAAATCAAATGAAAGTTTGAGTTAAGGAGGAATATATTATGGCAAAAATTATAGGAATTGACTTAGGAACTACAAATTCATGTGTAGCAGTTATGGAAGGTGGAGAACCTGTAGTTATAACTAACTCAGAAGGAGCAAGAACAACTCCATCAGTTGTTTCATTCCAAGCAAATGGAGAAAGACTAGTTGGTCAAGTTGCTAAAAGACAAGCGATTACAAATCCAGACAAAACAATAATCTCAATAAAGAGACATATGGGAACAGATTATAAGGTTGATATAGATGGAAAGAACTATACACCACAAGAAATATCAGCAATGGTACTTCAAAAATTAAAAGCAGATGCAGAAAGTTACTTAGGAGAAAAAGTAAATCAAGCAGTTATCACTGTTCCTGCATACTTTAATGATGCTCAAAGACAAGCAACAAAAGATGCTGGTAAAATAGCAGGACTTGAAGTATTAAGAATAATAAACGAACCAACAGCAGCAGCTTTAGCTTATGGATTAGATAAAACAGAAGCAGAAGAAAAGGTATTAGTATATGACCTAGGTGGTGGTACTTTTGATGTATCTATACTAGAACTTGGCGATGGAGTATTTGAAGTACTATCAACAAATGGAGATACTCACTTAGGTGGAGATGACTTTGATAACAAAATAATGGACTATATTGCAGATACATTTAAAGCAGAAAATGGTATAGATTTAAGACAAGATAAGATGGCACTTCAAAGATTAAAAGAAGCAGCTGAAAAAGCTAAAATTGAATTATCATCATCAACACAAACAAATATTAACTTACCATTTATAACAGCAGATGCAACAGGTCCTAAACATATAGATATGAATTTAACTAGAGCTAAATTCAATGAATTAACTCATGATTTAGTTCAAAGATCAATTGAACCAATGAAAAAAGCATTACAAGATGCATCATTATCAGTAAAAGACATTGATAAAGTATTATTAGTTGGTGGATCAACAAGAATACCAGCTGTTCAAGAAGCAGTTAAAAACTTTATAGGAAAAGAACCTTCAAAGGGAGTTAACCCGGATGAATGTGTTGCAATAGGTGCAGCTATTCAAGCAGGTGTATTAACAGGGGAAGTTAAAGACGTATTATTATTAGATGTTACACCATTAACATTAGGAATTGAAACTTTAGGAGGAGTTGCTACTCCACTTATAGAAAGAAATACAACAATTCCAGCTAAGAAGAGTCAAGTATTCTCAACAGCTGCAGATGGTCAAACATCAGTTGAAATTCACGTAGTTCAAGGTGAAAGACAAATGGCTGCTGATAATAAAACTTTAGGAAGATTTACATTATCAGGAATTGCACCAGCTCCAAGAGGAATTCCTCAAATCGAAGTTACATTTGATATAGATGCTAACGGTATAGTTAATGTATCAGCTATGGATAAAGGAACTGGTAAAGAAGCAAATATTACAATAACAGCATCAACTAACTTAACTGATGATGAAGTAGATAAGGCTGTTAAAGAAGCTGAAAAATTTGCTGAAGAAGACAAGAAGAGAAAAGAAACAATAGAAGTTAAAAATAATGCAGATCAAGTCGTTTATCAAACAGAAAAAACTTTAGAAGAACTTGGAGATAAAGTTTCAGCAGAAGATAAAGCAAAGGTTACTGAAAAATTAGAAGCTGTTAAGAAAGTTAAAGATGGAGACGATTTAGAAGCTATTAAGACTGCTGTTGATGAATTAACAAAAGAATTCTATGCAATTTCATCAAAAATATATCAAGAAGCAGGAGCACAAGGTGGAGCTCAAGGATTTGATCCAAATAACATGGGTGGAGCTCAAGGATCTCAAGAAGCACCACATGATGATAATGTTGTAGATGCAGATTTTAAAGTAGAAGATGATAAGTAGTTGTAAATAAACTACAATACCTTTATAATAACAAAGGGGAAGGCAGTACTCGTCTTCCCTTTTGTAAAGTTTAATAATATAAATTTATAATAATATGGTGGTGAAATAGATGGCGCAAAAAGACTATTATGAAATTCTTGGTTTACAAAAGGGTGCAAGTGATGCAGAAATAAAAAAGGCCTTTAGAAAGCTAGCTATAAAATACCATCCTGATAAAAATCAAGGAAATGCTGAAGCAGAACAAAAATTTAAGGAAATAAATGAAGCTTATCAAGTACTTTCAGATCCAGAGAAAAAAGCTAGATATGATCAATTTGGAACAGCTGATTTTGATGGAAGTGGATTTGGAGCAGGAGCAGGTGGATTCGGAGGTTTCGATTTTTCAGATATCGGAGGCTTTGGAGATATATTTGATTCATTCTTTGGAGGCGGTGGCGGAAGTTCAGCTAGAAATAATGGACCAAGAAGAGGAGCCGATATTGAATATACAATAAGACTAACATTTGAAGAAGCTATAAAAGGCGTAGAAAAAGAAATATCAATTACAAGAAGTGAAAATTGTGAAAGTTGTCATGGAACAGGTGCTAAAGCAGGAACAACACCAAAAACATGTCCAACTTGTCATGGAACAGGACAAATTAGAGTTCAAAGACAAACACCTCTTGGAAGTTTCGTAAGCACAACAACATGTGATCAATGTCATGGAACAGGTAAGATTATAGAAGAACCATGTGAAACATGTAAAGGAAAAGGTAAAGTTAGAAAGCATAGAAAAATAAAAGTTAATATACCAGCAGGTGTAGATACAGGAAATGTAATTCCACTTAGAGGACAAGGTGAGGATGGTACTAATGGAGGTCCAGCAGGAGATCTTTATATTAATATAATTGTATCAGCATCTTCTAAGTTTAAAAGAAAAGGAATAGATATATATGTTGATACTCATGTATCTATGGCTAAAGCAGCTTTAGGTACTGAGATAACTGTTGAAACTGTAGATGGAAATGTTAAGTATACAGTTCCAGCTGGAACTCAATCTGGAACATTATTTAGGTTAAAAGGAAAAGGTGTTCCTAGAGTTAATGGAGGCGGAAGAGGAGATCAATATGTAAAAGTAATAGTTGATATTCCTAAAAAGCTTAATGAAAAGCAAAAAGAAGCTTTAATGATGTTTATGGAAGCATCAGGAGAAAAGGTAGATGGAAAAGAGCATCATAAAAAAGGATTAAGAGATTTATTTAAATAAATCTAAAAAGGCTACTATTTTAAGTAGCCTTTTTTGTAATATAAATATATAAATTGTTAAAAAGATATTTTATAACCTATTGATAAATGTAATTTAAAGTATTTTATATATTGATAGTAGTAACCTTGACATAATCTTAAGAAAAAGGTTAAAATTATTTATTAGTTTATTAGTGACATATTAGAAAGGAATGATTTTCATGGAAGGATCATGGATAGAGATAAAAGTTATTACAACAAGTGAGGCACTTGAGCCAATAGAAGGGATTTTTTACATATTAGATTGCAAAGGAGTTTCAGTTGAAGATCCAAATGACATATTAGGTAGAGAACAAGGTCCTTTAACTTGGGATTTTGCAGATATAAATGTTTTAGAACATAAAGGTAAATTTGCTGTTGTAAAAGGATATTTTTCAGAAGAAGACAACATAGATGAAGTTGTTAAATATGTTAAAGAGAAAGTAGAAGAAATAAGAAATATGGGCTTTAACGTTGGAGAAGGAAGAGTTGAAGTTTCTAAAACTCATGAAGAAGATTGGGCAAATAATTGGAAAAAGTATTATAAACCATCTAAAGTTGGAGACCAAATAGTTGTAAAACCAATATGGGAAGAATACGAACAAAAAGATGGAGAATTAGTTGTAGAATTAGATCCTGGAATGGCATTTGGAACAGGTGACCACGAAACAACAAGAATGTGTATACAAGCACTTGAAAAATATGTTCAAAAAGATAGTATAGTATTTGATGTTGGAACAGGTTCAGGAATTCTTGCAATAGCTGCAGCTAAGCTTGGAGCTAAAAAAGCTGTTGGGGTAGATTTAGATCCAGTTGCAGTTGAGTCAGCAAAGGAAAATGTAGAATACAATAATTTAGATAATATAGAAGTTCTTTATGGAAACTTAGTTGAAGTTATAGATGGGAAAGCTGATATAGTTGTAGCTAATATTATTGCAGAAGTAATATGTATATTAATAGATGATGTTAAGAGAGTTTTAAAAGAAGGTGGAATATTTATAACATCAGGTATAATTCATGATAGAGTTGATATGGTTACATCTAAGCTTGAAGAAAGTGGTTTTGAAGTAATTAAAGTTAACAAAGACGGAGAATGGAACTGCATAATTGCAAAATCAAAATAAAGGTTAGGTGATTATTTAATGCATAAGTTTTTTACACCATCAGAGTATGTATTTGGAGATTATGCCAAAATAATAGGTGATGATGTTAAGCATATATATAAAGTTTTAAGACTTTCAGAAGGTGAAGAGGTAGTCTTAAATGATTGTAATGGAACAGAGTATTTAGCTAAAATTAATGAAGTTACAAAAAGTGAAGTAACTTTAGATATAGTTAAAAAGTTAGATTTAAATAATGAAAGTAATATTGAAATAGTTTTATTTCAAGGGATGCCAAAAGCGCAAAAAATGGATTTAATAGTTCAAAAAGGAACAGAACTTGGAATAACAAAATTTGTTCCTTTAATTACTGATAGAGTTGATGTAAAATTAAAAGGCGATTTTAAAAAATTAGATAGATTAAATAGAATAGCACTTGAGGCTTGTAAGCAAAGTAAAAGAAGTATAATTCCAAGGGTTTTAGAACCTATAAAAATTAATGATTTAATAAAAGAAATAAAAGAATTTGATTTACTTATAGTACCTTATGAAAATAAAGAAGATTTTGGTATAAAATCTTTGATGAAGGATTTAGATAAAAATTCTATAAAGAGAATTGGAATTGTTGTAGGGCCAGAAGGTGGATTTGAAGAAGCAGAAATAGAAAAGTTAAAGACAGAGGGAGCATATATTATAACTCTAGGAAAAAGAATTCTTAGAACAGAAACAGCAGGTTTTGTTGCTACCTCATTGATTCAATATGAATTAGGTGACTTAGGAGGAAAGATTTAATGAAGGTTGCATTTGCTACATTAGGATGTAGAGTAAATATGTATGAATCAGAAGCTATGACTGAAAAATTTGTAAGAGAAGGATATGAAGTTGTAGATTTTTCAGAAGTTTCAGATGTATATGTTGTAAATACATGTTCTGTTACTAATATGGGAGATAAAAAATCAAGACAAATTATAGGTAGAGCTAGAAGATTAAATCCTGAAGCTATAATAGCAGTTGTAGGTTGTTATTCACAAATAGCGCCAAAAGAAGTTTCAGGAATAGAAGGTGTAGATGTAGTTCTTGGTACTAGAAATAAAGGAGACATAGTATACTATGTAAATAAAGCTAGGGATGAAAAGAAACCTCAAGTTAAAGTTGGGGCAGTACTTAGAAATAAACAATTTGAGGAATTAAAAATAGAAGATTATAGAGATAAAACTAGAGCGTTTTTAAAAATACAAGATGGATGTAATAGGTTTTGTGCATATTGTTTAATACCATATACTAGAGGCGCAGTTTGCTCAAAAGATTTCAATAATGTATTAAATGAAGTAAGAGAACTTGCAAATCATGGTTTTAAAGAAGTAATTTTATCTGGTATACATACAGCATCATATGGATTAGATTTAGAAGGTAATGTTGATTTAGTAACGTTATTAGAAGAAATAGAAAAGATAGATGGAATAGAAAGAGTTAGAATAGGTTCAATAGAGCCAGCATTCTTTACTGATGAAGTTGTAGAAAAAATAAAAAACATGAAAAAATTATGCCCACAATTCCATTTATCACTTCAAAGTGGTTGTAATTCCACATTAAAAAGAATGAATAGAAGATATTCAGCAGAAGAATATGAAAGAATAGTTAATGTTTTAAGAGAAAATTTAAAGGATGCTTCAATAACAACAGATGTAATTGTTGGATTTCCAGGAGAAACTAATGAAGAGTTTGAAGAAACATATGAATTTTTAAAAAGAAATAAATTAACTAAAACTCATATATTTAAATTTAGTCCAAGAACTGGAACTAAAGCAGCTACAATGGAAAACCAAATAGATGGAAATATAAAAGAAGAGAGAAGCAAAAGATTAATAGAACTTAATAATATAAATGAAAAAGCTTATACTGATAGTTTAATGGGAAGAGAAATGGGAGTTTTAATTGAGCAGGAAGTTAAAGGCTTAGATGGAATATTTGAAGGGTATACTAGAAATTATGTTAAGGTTCATGTTCATGGTGCATCTAAAGATGATATTGGAAATATAATAAAAGTAAAACTTTTTGAATCAAAGGGTGACTATGCAGAAGGAAAAGTGGTAAAATAATAAGGTAACTACTCTGTAAAGGGGGTGAACTTATGACAGATTGTATTTTTTGTAAAATAGTAAAAGGTGAAATTCCTTCAAAGAAAATATACGAAGATGATTTAGTTTATGCATTTTATGATATAAGTCCAGAGGCACCGGTTCATTTTTTAGTAATACCAAAGGAACATATAAAAAGTGCTAATATGATTTCAAACGAAAATTCTCATATAATAGCACATATTTTTGAAGTTATAAATAAAATAACAAGTGAGTTAGGTATTGCTGATGATGGATATAGAATAGTAAATAACTGTGGAGTGTTAGGTGGGCAAACAGTAGATCATATGCATTTCCATGTTTTAGGTGGAAGAGAATTAAAATGGCCACCAGGCTAAAAATGTTTACGTAAAATGTTGACATAAATAACAAAACTAATGTATAATATAGCTTGTGTTATTAAGCCCGTAGCTGATTGAATTTATAATTTAAGCTAGCGGAGGGAGGGATAATAGATGTCAGAAATAAAAGTTGGAGAAAACGAAACACTTGAAAGTGCATTAAGAAGATTTAAGAGAAAATGTGCTAGAGCTGGAGTTCTTTCAGAAGTTAGAAAGAGAGAACACTACGAAAAGCCAAGCGTAAAGAAGAAAAAGAAATCAGAAGCTGCTAGAAAGAGAAAGTTCAAGTAGTATTTTGAAAGAAGGTATAAAAATGCCAGGAATTAAAGAGAGACTTCAAGAAGATTGGAAAACTGCTTTAAAGGCAAAAGACAAGTTTAAAGCTAATGTATTAAGTACCGCTAAATCTGCTATTTTATTAGCTGAAAAAACAACTGGTAAACCAGTAGAAGAAAGCGAAATAATTGAAATATTAGCAAAAGAAGTCAAGCAAAGAAGAGAAGCTGTGCTTGAGTTTGAAAAAGGTAACAGACAAGATTTAGTAGATGAAGCTAATGCTGAAATCAGTATCTTGCTAGATTACCTTCCTCAGCAATTAAGCGAAGACGAAATTTTAAAGATAGTAGAAGAATCAGCTACAGAAGCGGGTGCATGTAGCATAAAAGACATGGGAAAAGTTATGGCGTTAGTTAGACCTAAGACAGTTGGTAAAGCTGATGGCAAGCTTGTAAGTCAATTAGTTAAAAATTATTTAAATAATAAATAATAAATAGCAAAAGAGCTCTTATGGAGCTCTTTTTGTTATTTATTAAAAAAGGAGAGTTTAAAAACTCTCCTTTTTTGTAATTAAAATTATTTAAAAATCATAAATTACTATGATAGGAGTATTTGTAAAGGGAGGTTTTATTTTGAGAGAGAGTATAAATAAAAAAAAGAATAACATTATAGAAAAAATAGATTTACCTAAAGATGTTATCTTGAATTTACCTAAGATAACTGTTGTAGGTAGAGAAGAAATAAGTATAGAAAATCATAAGGGAATAGATTCTTTTGATAAAGAGTTTATAAAAGTAAAAACTAATATAGGTCTTGTAAAAATTGAAGGTGAAAATTTTGAAATATTATATATAGCATCTGAAACGATAGTTTTAAGTGGAAGGTTTAAAGCAATGTCATATGAAGGTATTGAAATATGAGGTACTATGCAAAAAAAATATCTATAATAACAGTTGAAGTTACTTGTATGAATACAGAACAAATATTAAATGGACTATGGAAAAGTGGTATAAAGGTTAATAAAATAAAGAGAATAGATGCTGTTACTTTAAATATGGATATATATGGAGATGATTATGAAGATTTAAAGACAATAGTTAAAAGGTGTAATGGAAAAACTAAAATTTTAAAAAGAAAAGGAAAAATAATAAATATATCGAAATTAAAAAGAAAGATAACATTTACTATAGGTGGGGTTTTATTCTTTTTTATATTGTTTATATTATCAACAAGAATATGGGCGATAGATATATATACAGAAAAAAATGTTACTCCATTTGAAATAAGAAAAATATTAAATGAATTTGGAATAAAGCAAGGTATTGGGAAAAGTGAAGTTGATGTTTATAGCTTAGAGAAAAAACTTGAAGATATACATGATGAAATATTATGGGTTAGGGCAAGAATTGAAGGTTCTACTTTAAAAGTTAAAATAGAAGAAAAAGTAAATCCACCAGATTTTTTAGAAATTTATAATAAAGAAATATTAGCTAAAAAGGATGGAGAAGTAAAAAGAGTATATACTCAATTTGGTACAGCAGCAGTAAATCCAGGAGATATGGTTAAAAAGGGTGATGTTTTAATATATCCATATGATGGCCTTTTAGAAGAAAAATATGAGGTTGAACCTAAAGGAAGCGTTATAGCTAATGTTTTTTACGAGAGAAGTTTAGAAGTTCAAATAAAAGGTAAAAAGTTAGAGAAAACAGGAAGAGAGGATAAAGATTTATATTTAAACTTATGGGGAAAGAAAATTTACCTAAAAAAGGCTACAAATTCATTTGAAAATTATGATAAAATAGTAGATAATACTGGATTTGTTAAGTCTATTACTTATTGTGAAATGGCAGAAAGGGAAATAAATTTAGATGAAGATAGCGTAGTGAATGACTCTTTAAATAAGTTAGAAAACCTTCTATTAAAGGATCTTAGTAATGAAGCTAAAATAATAAAGAGAAATCATAAAGTTAAAAGTATAAAAGATGGAAAGATACAAATAATTGCACAATTTGTAGTTGAAGAAAACATAGCGTAAATTTAAGTAATATGTAATTGATAAGAAGGTGATAAACATTGAATATAAAAGAAAAGTTATTTTTAAATAAAAGTCTATCAAAAAAGTCTAAAAAATTATATATTAAAACATTAGTTAATATAGTTACAATACTTATAACATATATATTGCTTATAACGGCAATAGCACCTAAACAGTATGATTTAAAGGAAGGTGAAATAGCTAGAGTTGATATAAAGGCACCAAGAGATACTGTAAATGAAATAGCTACAAATGAAAGAATAAAAGAAGCAACTGAAAAAATAGATAAGCCTTATACTTCAAAGGGTGAAATTAGGACGGAAGCCTTAAAAAATATAGATAATGTTTTAAACAAAGTTATAAATTTAAAAGCAACAGTGGAAAATGAAAATGATAAATTAAAAGAATTATTGAAGTTAGATAACAAATATTTAAATGAAAATGATTATAAAGTATTAATTTCACTTTCTGATTCTAAACTTAATGATATAAAGTTTGAATTAAATACAATAATAAATGAAGTTTATCAAACGAATATAGAGGATGGAAATGCTGAAAGTTTAAATAATGCAATAGATCTTGCAAACAAACAAATTGAAGCAACAGATACTAAGCCTTCTGTTAAAAAGGTTCTTAAAAAGTTAGTTATACCTGAAATAAAACCAAATTTCTTTTATGATAAAGAAAAAACAGAAGAGTTAATAAAAGAGGTTCAAAAGAATGTACCTAAAGTAATAATTAAGAAAAATCAAACAATAGTAAGTGAGGGAGAACCTGTAACAGCAGAGCAGATAGAAATATTAAAAGATTTAGGTATTTTAGATCAAAATGGAGGGGGAAGCTTTTTACTTCTTTATTCAATGCTTGCTATATTTACTGTTGTAACATTCTTTATTCAATATTTTTATATATATAAATATCATAAAAATATATATAAAAATACTAAGCTTGTTGTACTTATAAATATAATAAATATATTTAGTTTTATATTAGCTAGAGTTATTGGAGAAATTTCTCCCTTTGTTATTCCTCTAGCATGCGCACCAATACTTATTACTTTACTTATTGATTATAAGTTATCTCTTATAGTTTGTAGTATTAATGTAATAATTATAAGTGCATTAGTTAATTTTAATCCACAAATAATGATTCTTGGAATATTAAATGCTATTTTAGGAGCTATAAGCTTTAGAAAGATGCAACAAAGAAATGATATTTTTTATTCATCAATATGGCTCATGATAATAAGTGCTATAATTACATTTACAACAGGGGTATTATTATCAAACAACTTTAAAGAAATATTTATTTTTAGTGGATTATCAGCAGTAGGAGTTATTTTTTCGGCAATACTTTCTATAGGTGTATTACCGTTTTTGGAATCAAGTTTTGATGTTGTAACAACACTTAAGCTTTTAGAACTTTCAAATCCTAATAATCCGTTACTTAAAAAGCTTTTGATGGAAGCTCCTGGAACTTATCATCATAGTATGTTAGTTGCTAATTTAGCAGAAATGGCTGCAGAAGAAGTTAATGCTAATCCTGTAATAGCTAGAGTAGGTGCTTATTTCCATGATGTTGGTAAGACAAAAAGACCATATTTTTTTGGTGAAAATCAATTTGGAAAAGAGAATCCTCATGACAAAATTACAGCTAATTTGAGTACATTAATAATAACTTCTCATGTTAAAGATGGTGTTGAACTTGCAAAGGAATATAACATACCTGATGTTATAAAAGATATAATAGAACAACATCATGGAACAACGTTAGTAAAATACTTTTATTATAAAATGAAAAATAGTTCTGAAAATCCAGATGAAGTAAATGAAGAAGATTTTAGATATCCAGGTCCAATACCAAGTAGTAAAGAAGCTGGAATAATAATGTTAGCAGATAGTACAGAGGCAGCGGTTAGATCAATATCTGAACCAACTAAAGGTAAAATAGAGGAAATGGTAAATAATATAATAAAAGATAAACTTTATTCAGGACAATTAGATAATTGTGATTTGACACTTAAAGATTTAGAAACGATTAGAAAGTGTTTCTTAAAGGCTTTATATGGCATATACCATCAGCGTATAGAATATCCAAGTGAAAAAAAAGAGAAAAATAATTAATTGTTATGGGGAGTATTAAACTCCCCATAATTTAGTTTATAATATAAATATAAAATAAATATAAAGGGAGAAAAAATATGATATATGTAGATAATAGACAAGATAAAATAAATGTAACAGAAGAATTTATTAATAAGTTAGAAAGAGTAATAAATTTTGCCCTAAAAGAAGAAGAAGTTAATGTAGATTGTGAAATATCTATGTTATTTGTTGATAATAATGAAATAAAAGAAATAAATAATGATACAAGAGGAATAGATAGAGCAACAGACGTTTTATCATTTCCAATGTTAGATTATGAAGATAAAAAGGTATTTAAAGAAATATATTTAAATAAGGAATTTGATGAAACATTTTTAGATGGAGAAGAATTAGTTTTAGGTGATATAGTTTTATCTTTAGAGAGAGCTTTAGAGCAAAGTGAAGAATACAATCATTCCTTTGAAAGAGAAGCATGCTATTTAGTAGTTCATTCAGTTTTACATCTTTTAGGTTATGATCACATGGAAGAAGATGAGAAAAAAATAATGAGAAAAAGGGAAGAAGAAATACTTGGGAAATTAAATATTAGTAGATAATAAATAAGGGTGATTTTATGAGATTAAAAAAGATGGTTGATAGTTTTAATAATGCTATAGATGGGGTTATTTATACTGTTAGAACTCAAAGGAATATGAAAATTCATATGGTAGTTTCTGTATTAGTTCTTATAGGATGTTTATTTTTTGATGTTTCAAAAATAGAATTTTTAATTTTAGCAATAACTATATCTATGGTAATAAGTGCAGAGCTTTTTAATACAGCTATAGAATCAGTTGTTGATATGAATACAAATTATTATCATCCTTTAGCTAAGATAGCAAAAAATGTTGCGGCAGGAGCTGTAATAATTACAGCCATAAATGCTGTTGTAGTTGGTTATGTTATCTTTTGGGATAAATTATCTAACTTTTCATTTATATTGCTTCATAAAATAAAGAGTTCAGAGCCTTATACAATATTTATAGTATTAGTTGTAGTTTGTATCTTAACGATAATAGTAAAAGCTATATTTGGAGAAGGAACACCTCTTAAAGGTGGTATGCCAAGTGGACATAGTGCTTTAGCTTTTTCTATAGCTACTGCTATCTCTTTAATAACAGAAGAACCTATATGTATAGTTTTGAGTTTTATTATGGCACTTATTACAGCGCAAAGCAGGGTTGATTCTGAAGTACATTCTTCATTAGAAGTTTTAGTTGGAGCTATTTTTGGTATATTAGTTACACTACTTATATTTACGATATTTAATGGGTAAACATATATATATAACTTTTTAAATTTCATTATTAGTGATATAATATATAGCACATATAGTTAAATAGATTATACAATTTAAAGCGAGGGATTTTATATGGTTAATGAAAATTTAATAAAAGAAGCTATAAATGTAAGAGAAAAAGCATATTGTCCATATTCAAACTTTAAAGTTGGAGCAGCAGCTCTTTTTGAAGATGGAAATATATATACAGGATGCAATATAGAAAATGCATCATATGGAGCTACAAATTGTGCAGAACGTAGTGCTATCTTTAATGGAGTTTCTAAAGGAAATAGAGTTCTTAAAGCTCTTGCACTTATAGGAGATACAAATAGCTATACTTATCCTTGTGGAATTTGCAGACAGGTTATAACTGAATTTGCAGAAGACGAAAATATAAAAATTTATATAATAAAAAATGAAAATGACTATATAGAAAAAACTTTAGAAGAGTTAATGCCAGGTTCCTTTACAAAGAAGGATCTAGAGTAACAGGAGGAAAAATGTTTAAATCAGGATTTGTTTCAATTGTAGGAAGACCAAATGTTGGAAAATCTACATTAATGAATTATATAATGGGTGAGAAGCTTTCAATAGTTTCTAATAAACCACAAACAACAAGAAATAATATACAGACAATATTAACAACAGATGATTATCAAATGATTTTCGTTGATACACCAGGTATTCATAAGCCTAAACATAAGCTTGGAGAATACATGGTTAATTCAGCAAAGGAATCAACTAAAGATGTTGATTTAATTCTTTTCTTAACTAATCCAGGTGAGGAGATTGGAAGAGGAGATAAATTTATACTAGAATCATTAAGAGATAAAAAAGCTCCAGTTTTTTTAGTTATAAATAAAGTTGATGAATTTAGTAAAGAAACTGTAGCTAAAACATTAGTAGAGTTTTCAAAAGAGTTTGATTTTAAAGAAATAATTCCTATATCAGCAATGAAAGGAAAAAATGTTGATAAATTATTAGAACTTATGGTAGCAGAATTACCAGAAGGTCCTAAATATTATCCGGAAGATATGATAACTGATGTTCAAGAAAGATTTGTAGTATCAGAAATAGTAAGAGAAAAGGCTCTTAGAACATTAAGAGATGAAGTTCCACATGGTATAGCAGTAGATGTAATACAAATGAAACAAAAAGAAAATGGAACTTATCATATTGAAGTTGACTTAATATGCGAAAAAGATTCTCATAAAGGAATAATAATAGGGAAAAATGGGCAATGTTTAAAAAGAATAGGTGAATCTTCAAGATATGAATTAGAAAGATTTTTAAGAAGCAAAGTTAATATAAAAATATGGGTTAAAGTAAGAAAAGAATGGAGAGACAACCAAATATTGCTTAAGGAACTTGGATATAAAAAGCTTAAGTAAATATTTGGAGGTTGATTTTAATTGTCTTTAATAAATACAAGAGGTGTTATTATTAAAGCTCTTGATTATAAAGAAAATGATAAGTTAATCTGGATTTACACTGAAGGGTTAGGTAAAATTACAGCTGTAGCTAGGGGAGCGAAAAAAAGTAAGAGTGGTTTATTTGCAATTACACTTCCACTTTGCTATGGAGATTATACAATATTTAAAGGTAAAAATTTATCTAATATTCAAGAAGGTAAAATAATTAATTCATTTCAAGGCCTTATGAGTAACTTAGATAAGCTTACATATTCATCATATTTATGTGAGCTTATTGATATAGCATTAGTAGAGGGAGAGAGGAACTTATATCTTTACAAAGAGTTTATAACTACACTATATCTTTTAGATACTGATGCTATAGATTATGAGTTGCTTATAAGGTCCTTTGAATTAAAACTTTTAAAAGCTACTGGATATGGATTGGTATTAGACTATTGTGTAAGTTGTAGAAAAAAAATAAATGTATCAAATTATATAAGTCTTTCTAATTTTGGAGGAGTTTGTGATGAATGCGAAAAAACTCATGGACTTTATGTTTCAAAGGGATGCTATAATTCATTAAAATTTTTATCTAATACTACTGCAGATAAAATTTTTAGACTTAATTTATCAAAAGATATAAAAAAAGAAATTGAGAGAGTTACAAGCTTTATAATATCATCAAATTATTCAAAAAAACCTAAAAGTTTAGAGATGCTAAATTACTTAAAGGAGTGATAATTTATGAAAGAAATTACTTTAGAAAAAGTAGACCAAATAAGAGAAAGAACAGGAGTTACTTATGAAGCTGCAAAAAAAGCATTAGAACTTAATGATGGGGATGTTTTAGAAGCTTTAATATATATAGAAAATAGTGTTGTAGTACCATTTGCTGAAGAAAATTCAAGTAAAAATGATAATGAAAAAAAATCATTAACTATTGATGAGCTTAAAACATGGTTAAAGGATATTATAGAAAAAGGAAATGTAAGTAGAATAAGGGTAAAAAAAGATAATAAGTTAATTGTAGATGTCCCAGTAAATGCTGGAATAGCAGCAACAGTTATAGCTGTTATTATTCCGCCTATACTAGCTTTTGGAGTGATTGCAGCTGTTGCAACTAAGTTAACTATTGAAATAATAAAATCTGATGGAAGTATTGAAGTTGTAAATAAGTATGTTGAAAGTGCAGCCAAAGAAGTTAAGGGTAAGGCATTAAATTTTACTGAAATGGTTAAAGATAAAATAAATAGTACAAAAAACAAAAAGAACAAAACTAATGTTTATAGTGGAGAAGATACTGTATATACATATAGAGTAAATTTTGATGATAAAGAATAATTAAAATACAAAATAATCAAAACTATAAAATTTTTAAGATAAAATCAATTAACAAGGAATATTTTATAAATTAATTACAAAAAAATGGGAAAAGTTATGACAAAAATGGAATTGAGTGGTATAATTATATTATAATTTCAAAAAATAACAATTTATTCAATATTCCTTGTATTAGAAAGAGGGATCGATTTTGAAATTGTCAGAAAGACAAGAGGAGATAATTAAGCTAGTAAAAGAAGGACAGCCTATAACTAGCGAAGCTTTAGCAGAGAAACTAGGGGTAACGAGAGCTGCCTTAAGAGCTGATCTTGCAATATTGACGATGATAGGTACATTAGATGCAAGACCTAAGGTTGGATATGTATACTCAAATAAACCAAAGAGTAGTTTAGTAAATGAATATATAAATGAAATAAAGGTTAAAGATATTATGTCCAAACCTTCTATAGTGAATGAAAGTACAACAGTTTACGATGCAATCGTATACTTGTTTTTGAATGATGTAGGAACTTTATTTGTTGAAAATGCAGGAGTTTTAACTGGTGCAGTTTCAAGAAAAGATTTTCTTAAAATTGCAATAGGAGGCACGGATATTCATAGAGTACCTGTAGGTGTGATAATGACTAGAATGCCTAACATAGTATGTGGCACAGTTGATGATCCAGCTTATGATATAGCAAAAAAAATAATAGAACATGAAATTGATAGTATTCCAATTGTTGAAAAAATTATGGTAGAAGATAAAGAACAATACAAAATAGTGGGTAAAGTGTCAAAAACTAACGTTACAAGGTTATTTGTTAAACTAGGGAATAATAAATAATTAAACTTAGCTAACTACGGTAATATTGCCGATAGTATAGATAACATTAGTATTGAACGGAGGAGTATTGAGATGGAAAAAAAGTACGTTTATCTTTTTAAGGAAGGAAATGCGTCAATGAAAAATTTGCTAGGTGGAAAGGGTGCCAATCTAGCGGAAATGTCAAGTCTTGGAGTACCAGTTCCACAAGGATTTACAGTTACAACAGAGGCTTGTAATAAATATTATGAAGATGGGAAAATAATTGCGTCTTCAATAATAGAAGAAATAGAAAAATCTATGAAGGAATTAGAAAAAGTTACTGGAAAGGAGTTTGGAAGTACTGAAAATCCACTTCTTGTTTCAGTAAGATCAGGGGCTAGGGTTTCAATGCCTGGTATGATGGATACCATATTAAATCTTGGGTTAAATGATGCTTCTGTTGAGGCTATGGCAAAGGCTACAAATAATCCTAGATTTGCTTATGATTCATATAGAAGATTTATTCAAATGTTCTCAGATGTTGTTATGGGAATTGAAAAGAGATTATTTGAAAATAAAATTGATGAAATGAAAGAGCGTAATGGAGTTGAATTTGATACAGAGTTAACTGCAGAGGATTTAAAAGAGCTTGTTTCAATGTATAAACAAATATATGTAAAAGAAAAAGGGGAAGAATTCCCTCAAGATCCAAAAACACAATTAATTGAAGCGGTAACTGCTGTATTTAGATCATGGAATAATCCAAGAGCTATAGTATATAGAAGATTAAATGATATACCAGGTGAATGGGGAACAGCAGTAAATGTTCAAGAAATGGTATTTGGTAATAAAGGAGAAACTTCAGGAACAGGAGTTGTATTCTCAAGAAATCCAGCAAATGGAGAAAATGAAATTTATGGAGAATATTTAATGAATGCCCAAGGAGAAGATGTTGTTGCAGGAATAAGAACACCTCTTCCTATAAAGAAACTAGAAGAACAAAATCCTAAAATATATAAAGAATTTGTTGACATAGTTAACATATTAGAAAAGCATTATAAAGATATGCAAGATATGGAAATAACAATTGAAGAAGGAAAATTATATTTCCTTCAAACTAGAAATGGTAAAAGAACAGCTCAATCAGCACTTAAGATTGCAGTTGACTTAGTAGATGAAGGTATGATTTCAAAAGAAGAGGCAATACTTAAAGTTGAGCCAAAACAATTAGATACACTTCTTCATCCAACGTTTTATGATGATGATTTAAAGAAAGCAAATCCTATAGCAAAAGGATTACCTGCATCACCAGGTGCTGCATGTGGTAAAATAGCATTTACTGCAGAAGAAGCAAAAGAGAGAGCAGCAAATGGAGAACAAGTAGTTTTAGTTAGACTTGAAACATCACCAGAAGATATAGAAGGTATGATAGCAGCAGAAGGAATACTTACTGTTAGAGGAGGTATGACTTCACATGCAGCTGTTGTAGCTAGAGGAATGGGAACTTGTTGTGTTGCAGGATGCGGAGATTTAAAAGTAAATGAAGAAAATAAGACTTTAGAAGTTAATGGAAAAGTTTATACTGATAAAGATTATATTTCAATAGATGGAACTACTGGAAATGTATATGGAGAAAAAATAAAAACAGTTACTCCAGAAATAACAGGACACTTTAAAACTTTCATGGAGTGGGTTGATGAAATAAGAGCATTAAAGGTTAGAACTAATGCTGATACTCCAAGAGATGCTAAACAAGCTGTAGAATTTGGAGCAGAAGGAATAGGTCTTTGTAGAACAGAGCATATGTTCTTTGCTGAAGATAGAATTTTAGCTGTTAGAGAAATGATAATAGCTAAAACAGTAGAAGAAAGAAGAAAAGCACTTAATAAAATACTTCCAATGCAAAGAGCAGACTTTATAGGAATATATGAAGCTCTTAAAGGTATGCCAGCTACAATAAGACTTTTGGATCCACCACTACATGAATTCTTACCTCATACTGATGAAGATATGAAAGCATTAGCTAAAGAATTAAATATTGATGTATCAGAAATAAAAAATGCTGTAGAGAGTAAACATGAATTTAATCCAATGATGGGACATAGAGGTTGTCGTCTTGCAGTAACTTATCCTGAAATTGCAGAAATGCAAACAAGAGCAATTATTGAAGCTGCAATAGCTGTTAATATTGAAAGAGGATATAATGTAATACCAGAAATTATGATTCCATTAGTTGGAGAACTTAAAGAATTAAAATATGTTAAAGATGTAGTTGTTAAAACAGCAGAATTAGTTATGGATGAAAAAGGAACTAAGATAGAATACAAAGTTGGAACTATGATAGAAATTCCAAGAGCTTGTATTACTGCTGATGAAATAGCAAAAGAAGCAGAATTCTTCTCATTTGGTACAAATGATTTAACTCAAATGACTTTCGGATTTTCAAGAGATGATGCAGCTAAATTCTTAGGTTCATATTATGAAAAAGGAATTTATGAGCAAGATCCATTTGCAAAACTTGATCAAAATGGAGTTGGACAATTAGTTAAAATGGCAGTAGATAAAGGTAAATCAACAAGAGAAAATATAAAACTTGGTATATGTGGAGAACATGGTGGAGATCCTTCATCTGTTGAATTCTTCCATAATATAGGTTTAGATTATGTATCTTGTTCACCATTTAGGGTTCCACTTGCAAGACTTGCAGCAGCTCAAGCACAAGTAAAGAATAAAAGATAATTAATAAAGTCCTAGAGAATTTATTCTCTAGGACTTTTTTAAAGTTTAAATCCATATTCAGATTCTATTCTAGGTATTATTTCATTAATGAATTTAAGATGAAAATAAGTTTTATCATTAGATTTTTGTAGAAGAGCAAAAAATGCATCTTTATTGCATTTATTTAAGTTTTTATAATAATCTCTTGATATTTTCCAAAATTTTTGCGGAAAGGCAACATATGCTAAAATATATCTTAAATCAGAAGGGGTAAGATTAGTTATATTATTGTATTCTCTTAATAGTGATAAGGTAAGTTCTATATCAAAACAGGTTGTATCTCGTCTTAAAAGCCTTCTAAGAAAATATCCAAAATCTCTAGCAGAATAATCAAATCTACATTTATCTAAATCTATTACCCATATATTAGAATTGTAATCAAATATAATATTTTTATTTACATAATCACCGTGGCATAAAGATTTAGATAATTCATTATTATTTATATTTGATGTTAAATATAATGAAGCTTTAGCAAGTTCTAAGTTATCATCAAAGGTTTTTATATATTCATTAGAAAATTTATCTGATGATTTAGAAGCTAAGTTATAAAATGATAATAACTGTTCAAAATGCTTTGTTGTAGATATGTAATAATCAGAAAGGCCTATGCGATTTTCACTTCCAGGTATAGGTTTAAATTTTCTTGAGTAAGAATGAATTCCAGCAAGTTGTCTTATTGAGATTACTAAATGATCTAAATTGTCAAAATCACATTTAACACCATCTATCCAAGGGGTGAGAATGAAAAACATATTTTTAAATTTAACATATTTCTCTTTAGATAAAGTATTTAAAAGAGTTGGTGTTTTTATTCCATTTTTCCATAACCACTCTAAAGCAGAATAAACAAAAAGTAAATTTTTTTCATCAAAATAAACTTTTTTTAAGCAGTAGGAAATACCAGACTTATTTATTTTATAAACTGCTCTTTGTTTATCTGTATCTTTAAATTTTATTATTTCAATATTAGCATCATCTAATCCATAATGAATCAAAATATTTTTTTTTATATTTTCTTCTGAAAATATATCTTTACATTTATTTTTATACTTTTTGCTCATTAAATAATCTCCTTAAATACATTGCTTATTATTAAATTTATTTTACTTTTCAACAGTTAATTTTTATTTTTTGTACTTGTTATTACTATATTTATTATAAAGTTTATCTAAATAGAATAATAATAAATTTAAAATTTTTGCAAATACTAAGGTGAAGTAATAAATAAAGGATTTTAAAGATATATATAGAATTATTTAATTAGAGGTGAATTATGTGTATATAAGAGAAAAAATTGAGAATTTTGAAAGGTTGACATTAAGAAAAGAGGCGCAGTATTCTTCAGAAAGTCTAGGAAGAAAAATCAATGAAAAAAATGACAGCATAAGAACTTGTTTTATGGTAGATAGAGATAGAATAATACATTCTAAAGCGTTTAGAAGACTTAAAGATAAAACACAAGTATATATAAGAACTAATGGGGATCATTACAGAAGAAGGTTAACACACACTTTAGAAGTTTCACAAATTGCAAGAACTATAGGAATAGGGATAGGTCTTAATGAGTATTTAATAGAAGCTATAGCATTAGGGCATGATTTAGGTCATGTTGCATTTGCGCATAATGGAGAAGAAGTTTTAAATGATTTTTTAAAGGGCGGATTTAGACACAATGAGCAAAGTGTTAGAGTTGTTGAAAAGTTAGAAAGGGATGGAAGAGGTTTAAATTTAACTAAAGAAGTTTTAGATGGAATTATAAATCATAGTGGTCTTTCAAAAAATAAAAAAAATAATGCATTTACTTTAGAAGGGATAGTTGTTAAATATTCTGATAAAATTGCATATTTAAATCATGATATAGATGATTCTATAAGAGCAAATATGTTAAGGGAAGAGGAACTTCCAAAAGAAGTTATTAAAGTTTTAGGTAATAATCATTCTACTAGAATTGAAAGTTTAGTAACAGATTTTATAAATGAATCTAATAAAAACTTAGAAAATGGAATTTTAAAAGTAGGTCTTAGCAAAGAAAAAGATGAAGCTATGATAGAACTTAGAAAATTTATGTTTAAAAATATTTATTTAGGTGAAATTTTAAAGATAGAGAGGGATAAAGCTAAATTTATATTAGAACATATAATAAATTATTATATGAAAAATCCAAATAAAATGCCTAAGCTTTATTCAGAAATTGTTGAAAGGGAAGGATTAGAAAGAGGAGTTTGTGATTATATAGCTGGTATGAGTGATGATTATTGTTTAAATAAATTTAATGAAATTTATGTTCCAAAACTAGTTATATACTAAAAAAAGGAATAAAAAATACAAATTAAGGAAAAATAAATTTGTATACAAAAGAAGGAATTTGAATATTTAAGAAGAATATGTATAAAAAGAGCAACAAAATATAATATTCTACAAAAAATGTTTATAATAAAAGAAGGGATAAGCAAAAAAATGTCGAATATAAAATAAGTTGCATAAAAAAGCTGAGGAGGGAGAGAGCTCCTTGCGTATTACAGAAGAAACTATTGAAAGAATTAAACAAGAGAATGATATTGTTGATGTTATTTCAGATGTAGTAAAACTTAAAAGATCAGGTAGAAATTACATGGGACTTTGTCCGTTCCATAATGAAAAATCACCTTCCTTTAGTGTTTCTCAAGATAAACAAATCTACAAATGTTTTGGATGTGGAGAAGCTGGCAATGTACTTACATTTGTTATGAAACAAAAAAATCTAAATTTTATTGAAGCGTGTAAGTTACTTGCAGAGAGAGCTAATATTCCTTTAAGTCTTGGAAATGGTGAAGAAAGTAAGGTTGTTAAAAAGAAAAATCTTTTATATAAGGTTAATGTAGCAGCAGCTAGATATTTTTTTTCTAACCTTCAAAGAGATTCAAAAGCTAAAGAATATTTCAGTAATAGGGGAATTAAAGATTTAACTATAAAGAGGTTTGGGCTTGGTTATTCAAAAGATGGATGGCAAAATCTAAGATATTATCTAAATAAGCAAGGATTTAGTGATGAATTAATTCTTGAGGCAGGTCTTATTATAAGAAGTCAAAAAGGAACATTATATGATAGGTTCAGAAATAGAGTAATGTTTCCAGTATTTAATATAAAAGGAGATGTTATAGGTTTTGGTGGGAGAGTTTTAGATGACTCTAAACCCAAATATTTAAATTCTCCAGAGACCTTAGTATTTCAAAAAGGAACTAATTTATATGGATTAAACTTTGCTATAAAAAATAAGTTAGAAGATAGGTATTTTATAATAGTTGAAGGGTATATGGATTTAATATCTCTTCATCAATATGGAATAACTAATGTAGTTGCATCTTTAGGAACTGCATTAACTGTAAATCAAGCACGTCTTCTTAAAAGATATGCAGATAAAGTGATTATCTCTTATGATGCAGATGTTGCAGGTCAAACAGCTACAATTAGAGGACTTGATATACTAAGGGAAGCAGGATTTGATGTTAGGGTATTACAAATACCTCAGGGAAAAGATCCAGATGAGTTTGTAAGAAGCAATGGAAAGGATGCTTTCTTAAAACTTGTTAATAATGCTGAAGATTTAATATCTTATAAGCTAAAAAGAGCAAAAGAGGGAATAAACTTTAAAGAAAAAACTTCTCTTATAGAATATGGTGATAGAGTTACTGAAATACTAGCAAAGTTAAATCCTGTAGAAAAAGATATTTACGTAAAAAGTATATCAGAAGATACAGGAATAAAGGAGCAATCCTTATATGATTTAATTGCTATAAATAGAAATACGAAAACTGATGATTTAGTGAATAAAAAGGAAGAATTTGGAACAAAATTATATGTAGAACCTGGTTATTTAAAAGCTGAAAAAGCATTAATAAAATTAATGTTAGATGAAGATTTTTATGGAGAAATAGTTAATAATATTTCCTCTGAGGATCTAATTTCTAATTCTTACTCTAAAATTTTTAATCTTATTAAAGATGGAAAAGAAAGAGGATTAAAAGATATTACTTTACATGTTGAAGCTGGGTGTGATGATATAGAATCTTCTAAGGAATGGGTAAAAATAAAAGAATTCCAAGTTTTAAAAGCTACGGATAAACAAAGACTAATATTAGATTACATAAAAGAGGTTAAGAGTTTTAAATTAAAGAGAGAAATTGATAAGCTTAAAAAGAAGCAAAAAGAATTAGCTGAAAAAGGATTAATAGAAGATTCAATAAAAATTGCACTAGAATTAAATAAATTAAATAGTGAATTAAAAAAGGGCGAGAGAGATTAAATGGTCATGACGGAAGGAGGTAACAAATTATGGCAGGAAAAACAAAAGTTAAAGGTAAAGAAGAAAAAAAAGATAGAAATCAAAAAATGGTTGTAGTTAAAAATTTAATAGATAAAGGGAAAAAGAATGGTTCCTTAACTTATAAAGAAATTATGGATGAAATAGATAATATAGAATTAAGTCCAGAACAAATAGAAAAAATATATGAAGTATTAGAATCAATGGGAATAGAAGTAACTGGGGAACCACATGCAGAAGTTGAAGAGGCTGAAGAAGAATTAGATTTAAGTGTACCAGAAGGTATAGCTATAGATGACCCTGTTAGAATGTATTTAAAAGAAATTGGAAAAGTACCTTTATTATCTTCAGAAGAAGAAATTAAACTTGCAAATCAAATTGAAGAAGGAAGTCAATATGCTAAGAAAAAGCTTGCAGAAGCAAACCTTAGACTTGTTGTAAGTATTGCTAAAAGATATGTAGGAAGAGGTATGCTTTTCCTAGATCTTATACAAGAAGGTAATTTAGGTCTTATAAAAGCTGTAGAAAAATTCGATTATAGAAAAGGATTTAAATTTTCAACTTATGCTACTTGGTGGATAAGACAGGCGATTACAAGAGCTATTGCAGATCAGGCAAGAACTATAAGAATACCAGTTCATATGGTTGAAACTATAAATAAACTTATAAGAGTTCAAAGACAATTACTTCAAGAATTAGGTAGAGATCCATTCCCAGAAGAAATTTCAAAAGTTATGGATTTACCTGTTGAAAAGGTCAGAGAAATTCAAAAAATAGCTCAAGAGCCAGTTTCACTTGAAACACCAATAGGAGAAGAAGAAGATAGCCATTTAGGAGATTTTATACCAGATGATGATGCTTTAGCTCCAGCTGAAGCAGCTGCGTTTACAATGCTAAAAGAACAACTTATAAATGTATTAGATACTTTAACTCCAAGAGAAGAAAAAGTATTAAGACTTAGATTTGGTTTAGATGATGGAAGAGCAAGAACTCTAGAAGAAGTTGGTAAAGAGTTCAACGTAACTAGAGAAAGAATTAGACAAATAGAAGCAAAAGCTTTAAGAAAATTAAGACATCCATCAAGAAGTAAAAAACTTAAGGACTATTTAGATTAGTCTTAAAATAGCACCAAAATGTGGTGCTATTTTAATTTTAAATTTATGATATAATATATACTTAAAACAAAAGAAAATAAATCATCATTAGGAAATAGGAGAATACATATGGAATTAAGTAAAAGATTAAATTTAATAGCTAATTATATTGATAAGTGCGAAACTTTAGTAGATGTTGGAACTGACCACGGATATATTCCTATATATGCAGTATCAAAAAATATATGCCAAAAGTCTATTGCCACAGATATAAATAAAGATCCTTTAGATAAAGCAAAGCTAAATTCAATATTTGAAGGAGTAGATGAAAATGTTGAGGTTAGACTAGGAGGCGGTCTTGATCCTATAAAAAAAGGAGAAGCACAAGGATTAGTTATAGCTGGAATGGGAGGGAATTTAATAAGAGATATACTTGAAGCTGATAAAGAAAAAGCTAAAGGTTTTGAATTTATAATACTTCAACCAGCTCAAAATCCAGAAATATTAAGAGAATACCTTTATACAAATGGTTATGAGGTAATTGAAGAAGATTTATGTATAGATGAAGAAAAATATTATGAGTTATTTAAAGTTAGGGTTAAAGATGGGGAAGTTACAGAATTAGATAAAATATATTATGAAATTAGCCCTAAGTTATTAAGAGATAAGCATCCAGTAATGAAAGAATACATAAATTCTAAAATTGAAAAGTATAATAAAATTTTAAATTTCATAGATGATGATACAGAAAGTGCTATAGAAAGAAAAAAAGAATTAAAAGAAAAGGTAGATATATTAAATAATTTAGCTCAATATATAAATAATTAATATTTGGAGATGAGATTTATGAGTATAAAAGTTAAAGATATAAAAAAATTTATGAATGAAATAGCTCCAGAAGTACTTAAAGAAGATTTTGATAATGTAGGTCTTATGGTTGGGGATGAAGAAAAAGAAGTTTCTAAGATTTTATTAGCTCTTGATTGTACAAATAATGTAATAAAAGAGGCTATTGAAAATAAATGTGATATGATAATAACACATCATCCATTAATATTTAGAAAACCAAATAGAATAGTTAAAAATGATTTGCTTGGAAATAAAATAATTGAACTTATAAAAAATGATATATCTCTTTATTCAAGTCATACTAATTTAGATTCAGTTCAAAATGGAATAAATGATAAGATAGTAAAAATATTAGGGTTTGATTCTGATATGATAATAGAAAAATCAAAAAATAGTGAGTTTTCTGAAGCTGGACTTGGTAGAATCGTAAGTTTAAAAGATAATTTAAAAGTAGAAGATTTAGTTGCTTTAATAAAAGAAAAACTTGGTATTCAAAGTTTAAGAGTTGTTACAGGAAATGAATATGTAAAAAAATTAGCTATAATAAATGGTAGTGGACAAGATTTTATAAGTGAATCAGTAAATTTAGGAGCAGATTGTATAATAACAGGAGATACTACATATCATTTTGCATCTGATTATAAAGAACTTGGAATAACTATAATAGATGCAGGACATTTTGGGACTGAATGGTTAGCTTTTTTAGAGGCAATAAAACCATTAAAAGATAAATTTATGGAAATAAAGTTTATAGAATCTGAAGTTAATAAAGATCCATATACATTTGTTTAGTTAACAAATGAGTTATATCATCATATATTAAATAATAATAATGTTTAATGGATGGTGCTATGGGTAAGAAGTCAAAGTATAAGATGAATAGTGAAAGTAATGGCTTTAATAAATTTATGAGCGGATTTAGAAATTTAGGATCAAGGGGGAAATCTCCTTTTAATGAATTTAAAAAATCAATCTTTTTTTGTTGGTTTACTCCAGCAAAATGTTGTGTTTGTGGTGCAATGGTTTGTGCATTATTATTATTTGGAGTTGGATTAACTGGAGTAGTTATAATGGCATTATTGCTTATAATATTACTTTTACTTTGTGAGTTGTAAAAAATTTCATTTGTAAAATGAAAAAATATATGATAGTATATACAATGTGAGTAAGACGTGCAATCGCTGCTAGCCTTAGAGCTAGGAGAGGAAAGTCGGAGCTCCATAGGGCAGGGTGCTGGCTAACGGCCAGTCGAGGCGACTCGAAGGATAGTGCAACAGAAATATACCGCCTATTTTTAGGTAAGGATGGAAAGGCGAGGTAAGAGCTCACCAGCATAATGGAGACATTATGGCTATGTAAACCCCACTTGGAGCAAGACCGAGAAAGAAACATTTTGGGGCTGCCCGTCCCGTTTCGTGGTGTGTCGCTTGAGCTTACTAGCAATAGTAAGCCTAGATAGATGATTGCTTAATACAGAACTCCGCTTATGGCTTATCTCATATATGAAAAACACTAGGGTATTACCTAGTGTTTTTCTTTTTATGTTTAAAATTAAAAAAAATTTAAAAGGAAATTTTCTTTAAATATTTAATATAATGATATTATTTTTATATTGATATTATGGAAGGAGAAGAGTATATGTTTAATTCAAAAAAAGAAATAAATTTTTATAAATTAATTTGGATATTTATGATAGGTTCGGTTTTAGGATATGCTGTGGAAATGATTTGGTGTTTCATAAGAAATGGGTATTTTGAAAGTAGACAAGGGTTATTATATGGTCCATTTAGTCCTGTATATGGTATAGGTTGTGTTCTTTGTACAATACTTTTATATAAAATTGCAAAATGGGATGGATTTATAATATTTTTAATAAGTGCAGTTTTAGGTGGTTTTTTTGAGTATACTTGTTCATGGGTATAGCAAAAGATGGTAGGAACAATATCATGGGATTATACAAGTAAAGCACTTAGCATTAATGGAAGAACAAGTATTGAATATTGTGTATTTTGGGGAATATTAGGATTATTTTTTATAAAAGAAATATATCCTTTATTTAATAAAATTATTAATCACTTTTCAAATAAAACAATAAAAATTTGGACTTATATTTTTATAATAATTATGGTACCTAATATAATATTATCTGCACTTGCTGTAAGAAGAGAAGTTGCAAGAATAAATCACGTTAAAGCTAATAATGCAATAGATAGATTTTTAGATGAGCATTATCCAAATTCATATTTAAAGAAAGTATATCCAAATATGATTTTTCCAAAACAGAAAAATAAGTAATTTTAAAAAGCATTAATATTTTATATATTAATGTTTTTTTGTTTATTTGTTGAAAAAATATAAACTATGCATATCTTATATATAGATAAATATTTTA
>NZ_JAUNLM010000063.1 GCF_030532265.1 Clostridium sp.
TAGTAAACACTTAAATTTATATATTTAAACTATTTGTATATTTATATTGTTTTAAATTATAGATCTTCTCTTATTAGTGGCATTGACATACATCTTGGGCCGCCTCTACCTCTTGATAATTCTGATGATGGAATTACGTGTATTTTAATTCCATAATCTTCTAATATTTTATTAGTTACATAGTTTCTTGAGTAAACAATAACTTCTCCTGGTGCAATAGCTAATGTATTTGAACCATCATTCCATTGTTCTCTAGCAGCGATTATTTCATCTCCACCACCACATTTAATTAATGTAACTTTTCTATCTAAATATTTGCTTAATATATGTTCTAGTGTATCCACTTCTTTAGTAGTCTTAAGCATGTTTGGATTTTCTGGATCTTTTGTTATTGCATAAACATTTAAAGGTCCTACTATTTCTGGATGAACTGTGAATTTGTCATAGTCAACTTGAGTAAATACTGTATCTAAGTGCATAAATGCTCTACTTACTGGTATTTGGAAAGCTAAAACTGTTTTGAATGTTGTATCATCATTGAATAATATTCTCTTAGCTAGCTTTTCAACTGAAGCTGAATCAGTTCTTTGTGAGATACCAACTGCTAATGTATCTTTTGAAAGTATTAATTCATCTCCACCTTCTAATGAAGTAGTTTCATCTCTGTTGAACCAGAATGGAACATCTTTATCTTTAAATCTTGGATGATATTTAAATATATATTTTGCAAATAATGTTTCTCTATTTCTTGTTTCAGTTCTCATATGGTTTAATGTTATACCATGTCCAATTGTTGCAAATGGGTCTCTTGTAAAGTAAAGATTTGGCATTGGATCACAAACAAATGGATAAGTGCTATTTACTAAATCATATAAAGAATCTCTATGATATTCTTTTAATTCTTCTTTTCTAACTCCTGCCATCATCTTATCAACCATTGGCTTATTTTCGAAGCTTAAGAAATATTTCATTAATGCTTCTCTTAATGATTCACTTTCAACTCCAGCTTCTGTAATAAATTCATTTATGAATTCTTTTTTTACTTCTTCGCTAGTTGAAATTGCTTCTGCTGCAAGTTCTTCTAAGTAAAGAACTTCTACTCCTGCATCTCTTAAAGTTTTTGCAAATGCATCATGTTCTTCTCTTGCAATTTTTAAGTATGGGATATCATCGAATAATAATCTGTCTAATAGATTTGGAGTTAAATTTTCAATTTCTTCTCCAGGTCTATGTAATAAAACTGTTTTTAATCTACCTATTTCTGAGGTAACATTTAAAGCTCTATCATTCTTCATATTATCACTCTCTTTCTTCTTTAGTTATTTTATAAACATGTTAGGGGTCAAATGCTTTTTGCTAACGCTGTTTACAGTTATAATTATAGCCCCTCAAAAAACGATTACAAGCCATTTTTTTACATAAAGTGTATAGTATTTTTTGATTTTATTCACCCCAAAAAATATTATTAATTACATATAATGTATTAACCCTTATTAACTGTACTCTTGCACGAAATTTTATTAAGAAGGATTTCCTTCAATTATATGAATATTCAATGCATAAATTAGGAATATTTTTTTTATATTTTTTTGTAAAATATACACTTTTTTCGCTAATTTAAGATATTTTTTAATAAAAACCCCTTAAAAGCCACTATTTTGATGGATATTCAATGTAATATATTGAAATTTTTCCTTCATAAGTAAATTATTTTATATATTTTTGCATAAATTTTATAATGCATAAAGTGAATATTCATTATAAAGTTAATAAAAGCTCTAGTAATTTATAATTTTTATAAATTACTAGAGCTTTTTATATTTATATATTAACTTTTAATCCTTATATTTCTTATTAAATACCCTTTATACTTTGCTCAAAATTAAATGTATTATTAGAGTCATATTTTCTTTTTACTTCTTTTAATTTCACTATATTTTTTCCGTAGTATTCTTTCTCATAGTCATCTAATGAATCTATTGGGAAGTTTATAAATGAACCTTCTGTAATTGATTTTATAAATTCAAATCTTTCTTTAACCCAATTTACATTTATTTCTGCATACTTTAAATCTTCCCATACAGATTGAAAGCCCATTATAAATTTTGCATTCCTATAATAAAATGCTGTATTACTTTTTTCAATATCAGAAACCGCTCCACCTAAACCATAAAATGAAACAGCTGTATATGTTGAACCTTCTGCTCTTTCTGATACAACTTCTATAATTTTTTTAATTTCTTCTCTATTATAATCTCTAAGAACAAATCTTCCTCCAGACTTATACTTTTCATAATCTGGATGACTATCTTGTATCCATCTATTAGCATCTAAAACAGTCATGTACTCTAAATTATAGTACATTTTACTTCCCTTAGACTTAATACTTTGTAAAATCTTATTAGCTTCTTCTTTCTTTCCATAAAAAAGTCCTGTCATTTTTATACCGTGACCTTTTTCTTGTGAATTATATATAGCTGTTTTTAAATTCATTCTTCTATCTAAAGTTTTATATGTATTTTGAAGTTCTTCAATTATATCAATTTTTTCTTCAATATCAATATTATTAAAATCAATATTTATTAAAGTTGCCATTTCAATTTTATTTGGAAGCTTAAATGTCATTGAAGTAACTATTCCAAAATTTCCTCCCCCTGAACCTTTAAGTGCCCAAAGTAAGTCTTTATTTACATCATTATTTAAAGTAAGTAAATCTCCATCACAATTAACTAATTCTGCTTCTATTAAGTTGTCACATCCAAGTCCAAGTAATCTACTTGAATATCCCCAACCTCCTCCTAAGGTAAATCCTATAACTCCCACAGTTGGACATCCTCCTCCTGGGAAAGGATATCCTAGTGAATTTAAAGCTTCATAAAGTTCTCTATTTCTTACTCCACCATCTATTTTTACTGTTTTATTATCTTCATCAACATAAATATTATTCATTTTGCTTACATCTATAATAAATATATCATTTCCAGTTGAATACCCTTCATAATGATGACGTCCTGACCTTATTCTAAATTTAATTTTATTTTCTTTTACAAATTTTAAAGCTTCTATAACTTCTTTAGCTGTCTTTGGATAACATATAACCTTAGGATATTTTTGTATTGCTCTATTCCATGCTTCTCTATTTTCTTCATATAAAAAATTATTTCTTGTTATAATTTCACTACTTAAACTTTTATAATCTAAATCTCTCATCTTTTCACCTTCTATTTCTAAAAACATATAAATTTATTATAATACTTTCTTATAATAAAAAATATTAAAAATATAGTAAGCTTAAAGACTTTTTAATATATTTCTATTTAATTTTATAAAATTTATATAATTAAATATTTATCTATTATATTTTTTATATTCATTTTTAAAATAAATCTCTAACTATATAAAATATTTATTTATAATAATTATCAAAAAAATTATATTATTACCTAAAATGTATTATTTTTTAATAATTTGTTACCTTTTAAAAAATTTTGTGATAATTTTTTAATACATTACTATTATTTATATTTAATTAGGATACAATATTATAAAAAGAAAGGAGAGATTGTTTTGTGGAATGAATTTAAAAAATTTGCAATGAGAGGCAATGTTGTTGATTTAGCTATTGGTGTTGTTATTGGAGGTGCTTTCTCAAAGATAGTTACTTCTTTAGTAAATGATATTATTATGCCTGCTGTTGGTTCTCTTGTTGGTAAAGTTGATTTTTCTAACTTATATATAAACTTAAGTGGTAAACCCTATGATTCACTTAAAGCAGCTCAAGCAGCTGGTGCAGCCACTATTAATTACGGAATATTTTTAAATAATATACTTAACTTTTTAATAATCGCGTTTTCTATATTTATAGTAATAAGACAATTAAATAAAATTAAAGATAGAGCCTTTAGAAAAGAAAAGGCTACGGAAGAAGCTACTACAAAAGATTGTCCTTATTGCTTTACTGAAATAAATATTGAAGCTACTAGATGTCCTCATTGTACATCTGAACTTTAAAAAGGAGATGTTTTTATGAGCGTAGAAATTTTTAGAACTTTTAATAATTGGGTTGTTATTGGAGATATCTCTAACGAATCAAAATATGCACATAAAATATTAAAAAAGCTTAAAAATAATGGACTTAATGCTAATGGTGTACATCCTAAAGGTGGAAATAAAATTTTTAAATCTTTAAAAGAAGTTCCTTATAAAATAGAAGCTATTGATTTATGCATAAATAGTGCTGAAGGACTTAAATACATAAAAGAAGCTAATTCTTTAGGAATTAAAAATATACTTATACAACCTGGTGCTGAAAGTAAAGATATACTAGATTATTGTATTAAAAATAATTTAAACGTAGTACAAGGTTGTGCTCTTGTAGATTTATAAAAAATTTTTTATATTTTGAATATTTTATTGATTATATGGCAATTATTATAATACCCAATAAAATAATTTAAAATTTAAATTATTTCCCCCCAATCCCAATATTGTTAAGATCACACCTTAGCAATTTATATTAAACCCTTTCTAATTGACCTTCGTTATTTACGGAGGTCTTTTATTTTTATAAATTTTTAAATTTATTTAGTATAAATTCCTCTTTTTAGCAAACAATACTATATAAAGATAGAAAAACTTGATTTATATACTATATATATCTAATTAAGGAGGAATACTAATGAAGTCAAAATTCAATAAAATCTTTGGATTTTTTATAATTTTTACGATGATTTTAATACCAATTAAAGCTAATGCATCACAACCTAAATCTAAACCTCAAGAAAAACTTTTCAGCACAAGTGATTTTTCTGTTCAAGCAAACAACGTAAATTTAATAGTAAATAATCTATATAAAGTATCCGATACTTTAGTTCTAGATGGTTATATTTACAACGGAACTAATTTAACTTTAACAGAAATAAAAGATTTTGAATTAGAGTTAACCGATTCAAAAGGAACACCATTTGCAAGAATTATACTAGATAAAATAGATATACCTAAATTTTTCTATCCATTCCATGCTAAAAGAGTTCAATTTACCTTTAACAATAAATCTTTTAATTTAAAAAATACAAATTTGGATAATATAAGCTGGAAATTTAATTATAAATATAAAGAGGCTCCTTAAAATTAAAACTTAACCATTATTTATGGTTAAGTTTTAATCAACTAACCCCTCTTTTATCATATCTTCTATATGAATATATCCATTACGTCCAGAATTCTTAATTCCATATAAAGCTTTATCTGCTAATTTTATCGAACTTCCTAAGTGATCTAAAGAATATATATTTGCAATTCCAATACTTAAAGTTACGAATTTTTCAACATTTGAAAAATTATGAGAAATATTTTCTTTATTAATGTTATATTTTATTTTTCTTGCTATATCTATTGCTTCCTCTTTTGATGTTTTCTTCAATACAATGCAAAATTCTTCTCCACCATATCTAGCAACTACATCACCTTTTCTACAACTTCTTTTTAAAACATTTGCTACTGTTTTTAAAACCAAATCCCCCTTTTGATGACCATAATTATCATTATAAAGTTTGAAATAATCAACATCTATCATAAGTATAGATATTGGAATGTCCTTTTTATTTATTTTCTCCATATAATTATTTAAAAATCTTCTATTATAAATATCACATAATGGATCTTTCATAGATTCCTTTTCAGATTTACTTACCTTTTTAACTAATAAAAATACTAATATACAAAATAAAACAGTAAGTATTAATATAGACTTCCAAAGTTCCTTATTCATTGAATTATTAATTTCTTCAATAAATTTATTATTTAAATGATATTTACATTGAGAATTATCAAGCTGCTCTATTTCTTCTTCTCTATCATAATATTTTTTTAAAAGTCTAATATACTGTTGTTTATTTATTTTCTTTGAAATATCTATTCTTTTACCTAAAGCTTCTAGTTCTAAGTATGTTTCCCCTTCTTTATGTGCCTCTATTTCTAACTTTTTAAAATACTCTTCTGATTTTTTATCTTCACCCTTTTTTAAGTAAAAGTTTGCAATAGCTCTAAGCCTTAATACATCTAATTCAGTAAAATCTATTCTTTTATTTCTTTTTTGCAACTCTTTAATTTTAGATAAACATTTTTCTGCTTCATCTAACTTCCCATTATTTATATTGTCTAAAGTTACATATGTATAATAAATAATTAATATATCATCTTTATATTCAGGAGATATATAATTAATATATTGATATGAATTGTCTAGAACATTTTTAAACTCCCTAAAGTTTCCAACCCTTAAATGTATTTCTGCTAAATTAAGTAATGAATAGGCTTTAATATAAGCACTTTCCTGCCTATCATATATTTTTTCCTTAGAAATCTTAAGTAACATCTCTGAACTTTTTACATATTCACCAATATTTCTATAAGATATTGCTATATTTATAAGTGATTTTAATTTATTACTTTTATCAGCATATTTATTTGATTTTTCATAATTAACTATAGCATTTAAAAATTTTCCTTGTTGTAAATTTATAATACCTAGATAATTATATAATATAAATTTTTCATTTCCACATAATAATTCCTGCATAATTTTATTATTTAACAGGCTATTAATTTTCCCTTCAGCCTTATTGTAATCTCTATCTTCAATATACTTTCTAATTTCAATTAATGTTTTATTTTTAATTTCTATATAAGGCTTATTTTCTTTGTTTTTATAAATTAATGTAACCGATATAATTAATGTTCCTATTATTACAGAAAAAATTATTAATAAAATAATCTTCTTTTTTCTTCTCTTCATAAGTACTCTATTACCTTTGGTTTTATTTTTTAACTATAAAATTTAATATAATTAAATTATATTACTATTATACCTAATTTTACTAATAATTTTAAAATATTTTTAAACATTTAACCTTTATGTTACAATTTGTATATTATATTGCTTATCTAATTGATTGTTTTATTATTATTTACATAATTAAATAAAGGATTTTTGTTAATACTATAGAAAGATATTAAAGATAAGATTAATATTAAATACATATTAGGAGGTAGCGTATGTTTTCAATTATGTTAATTAAAATTTCACCAAGAAATGAAATTGCACCAAAAGTTCAAGAGCTTTTAACTAAACATGGATGTATAATTAAAACAAGACTTGGTCTTCATGAAGCTAGCACAAACTCATGCTCTCAATCTGGTCTTATAATTTTAGACTTACTTAATGAAAATCAAGACGAAATTAATGAATTAAAAGATAAATTAAATAATCTTGATGGAGTAAATGCTAAAGTAGCAACAATATAAAATAAATCCCTAAAAGTAAAACTTTTAGGGATTTATTTTTAATTAGAAATTACTATATCAAAGATTTATCTATAAATTTACCCATAACCTCAATTGTTGGTTGAACATTAACAAATGCATCTGGGTCTATATCTAAAATTACTTTTTTTATAAAAAATAGTTCTTGTTTTGATATAACTGTAACTATTGAACTTAATTCTTCGTTAGTATATCCACCACGCAAATTAGCATTTACAGTAACTCCACGCAAGTTGTTTTCAAGTAATCCTTGTACAACTTCTTTTTCCTTCTTTGTAAATATATTAACGGTTAATTTATATTGCTGAATGTAGAATAAATCAAGAACTTTTGTAGTAGCATATATTGAAATTAAACTATATAATGCCATTTCCCAACCATACATTATTCCTGCCATAAATAATATAATTCCATTTAATATAAATCCAAGCTGTCCAACAGATTTACCTGTCATTTTTTGAATTACAAGTATTATAATATCTGTTCCTCCAGTTGAAAAACCTAATCTAAAACAAAATCCAACTCCTGCTCCAGTAAGTATTCCCCCAAAAATTGATGCCAAAAGTATGTTATCTGTAATCTTATAAGATGGTATTATTCTAATAAAGAATGATGATGAAAGTACTGCTAAAAGGCTATAAAAAGTGAACTTTTTTCCAAGCTTTTTCCATGATAAAAATATAAGTGGCAAATTAATTAATAATACCCAAGTTGAAATCTTTATATTAATTCCTAAAAAATCAGTTCCAGTTGCTGATAATAACTGTGATAATCCAGTAACTCCAGCAGAATATACTTTAGCAGGAGTTAAGAATGAATTTATTCCAATACCTGCCAACAATCCATAACCAATAGTCGCTATTACTCTATAAAACACTTTCATATTAAATTTATTACCTCCTTATCATATTTTTTATTATTTCTTCCATATTATACACCATTTTTGTATTCATAAAATAAATTTAATAAAATTTTTGCATAATTAAAATGAGCTAAATAATACAGCACTATATTTAGTATTACTTAGCTCTATATATTATATATATTTTTAGTATATTTTCAAATTATTTTTTAATTTATTTTCTATAAGCAGTTTTTAATGCCATCTTTAACACTTTAGGATTTTTCTTATATTCAGTTACTGGACATACCTTTTTATCTTTTACATTAAATAATTTGTATATAGCAATTCTTGCTGCACGTATTGAATACTCATCTGTAAATACCATATCTTCTGGTATTTCAACAAATTGACTAATCATAGCAAAATTAGTTGATCCTTCAGGTACAACTTGTGGTCTATCACTCATTTTACGTGGTTGGAATTGTGAATCAACATATGGCATCATACATGGTATTACATTGACTACACTGTCCATTATTTCATCTAAATGTTCTTCCATGTGTAATTGATAAATAAGTTCTGTTAATAATTCTTTACCTGTACAGTCACGCATTGGTTTCTTTACATAATCTCCAACTCTATCTGTATGCAATCCATATCCCCAGAATATTGTCTCATCAATTGGTTGATTTACAAAGTGTGGTTGTGCTGCAACAACTATACTCATAAGCCAACTTGAATCCTTAAATGTCATTAAAGCACCACTTCCTGGAATATTTCCTGAAAATTCTTCGATTAGTTTAAGCATTTTATTTCCTTTACATGTAACTGTGAAACTTTCCCAATTAGTTTGTTCTGGATGTCCAAAGAATGGTTCTGGATTTCCAAGTCCTTCTTTTTTAACTGCTATTTTTCTCCAAAGGTCTCCTGATATTGGATTTGCTGAATTAAATTCTGGAGCTGTATTTAAATCACCTAAAGTTGCACAATCTGTCATACATCCATTTATCATAATACAAACATCATTATCACTTAGTTCAATTTCTTTTTCAGTTCCATCTTCATTTACATGTATCTTACTTACTGTTATACCTTCTCCATCCTTAAAATCTATATCAGTAACAACAGTATCTGTATGGAAGTTAACTCCATATTTATCTAAATAAGCTTCTAATGGACGAATAAGTGAATCATATTGATTATAAGGAGTACGTGTAACCCCTTCTAATGTTTCAATACGTGAAAATTCTAAAATCATACGTCCCATATAACGTTTAAATTCAAAAAGACTAGACCACTTTTGGAATGCAAATGTTGTTTGCCACATATGCCAGAAATTTGTTTCAAAGAAATGTGGCATATCCTTAAACCAATCTTCGATAGTAAGGTCATCTAATTTCTTTTCATCAATCATCATAAGTTTTCCAAGTGCCATACGTTCAGCATTTGTAAATCCCATACTCTTAACATCTAAAATAACACCATCTTTATCTACTAAACGAGCTTGAGCATGAGTTGGATGTAAATGATCAAAATTTAATATTTCTTCGGTTACACTCATACCAGGCATATATAATGAAGGTATACTAGAGAATAGTTCCCATAGATTTTCATAAGTTTCCTCATTTAACATTCTACCTCCACGACATACAAATCCACCCTCTGGAGTTCCTATTCCATCATTACTTCCACCTAAAATATTCATTCCTTCAAAAATATGAATGTTTTCACCATTGAAATTACAATCTCTTATAAGATAAGCTGCACCTGCAAGTGAAGCAATACCTCCACCTACAAAATAAACCTTTCCATCTTCATAATTTACATATGTTACTTTATATTCTTCTTTTACCTTTGATTTTTCTTTAAGTTTTTTAGCTCCTATGGCAGCTACTGTTGCAGCACCAGCTATAGCACCAATTTTAATTAAAGTACTCTTATCTATCTCCTTTTTATTAAGCTTTTTATTTTTAAGTAAACTTAAATTTTTATAATTTCCTTTTCTTAAATTTTTCATATAACATCCCTTACCTTTCAAAATATATTTTCCCTTTAAAACCTTTTGTATTCTTTACTTCATTATAATTCTTTAAAGCAAAAAAACTATTACCTTATGTAAATATTTGCACATTATTAAGAATTGACATTTTATTTACACAACTTTATTAATTACTAAAAATTTATTATAGTAAAAATATAAAAATACGAGCTTTTTAAAATAAAAAAGCTCGTATAATTTCTTTATATTTCTTTCACTACTTCTATATTTGCTATATTTTTATTTTTCCTTTTTTCTGTCTCATTAACTACAACTGCCGCAACTGCTGAACCAGTTACATTTGTTGTAGTTCTTATCATATCAATTACAGAGTCTACTGCAATAACCATTGCCATTCCTTCAATTGGAAGGCCTAAGGTTGCAAGTACAACAGTTGTTGACATAGTTGCAGCACCTGGTACTCCAGCAATCCCTATTGAAGATACTATTGTTGTAATAATTATTAAAGCATATGAATAAGGAGTAAGCTCTATATTAAAAACATTAGCTACAAAAACTGCAACTATTGCTGGATAAAGTCCTCCACATCCATTCATTCCTATTGTAGAACCAAGTGGAGCTACAAAACTTGCAATTTCTTCTTTAACTCCTAAATTTCCAACTAAAGATTTAATTGTAACAGGTAATGTTCCATAACTACTTTGACTTGTAAAAGCTACAACTTGTGCTGGGAAGATTCCTTTTAAAAATTTAAACGGATTTTTCTTTGCTATAAATGCAACTAATCCTGTATGAACCACACCCATTTGAATTAATGCTGATATATAAACAGCCAATATAACTCCTATTAATGATTTAATAGTATCTATTCCATTTTTTGCACCAGCTACTGCAATTAGTGCAAATACTCCATAAGGTATTAAACTTAAAACCATTTTAGTAATTCTAAGAACTATATCATAA
>NZ_JAUNLM010000064.1 GCF_030532265.1 Clostridium sp.
TCATTTTATCAAGTAATCTCTTACTAGTTTCATGAAGTACTTCTTCTTCATTATAGCAAGGTATTACTAAATAAAGCTTATCCATTTATATTCCTCCTACTTTGTAAATACCACCAAAATTTATAGCTTTTTGGTGGTATCTAATTGAGTAATTTTTATAATTATTTAGAAAAGTAATTGCTTATTACATCTAATATCTTTATACAAGCTGTTCCATCTCCATATGGATTCTCTGCATGTGCCATTTCTTTATATGCTTCTTCATCTAATAAAAGTTTCTTAGCTTCTTCATAAATTTTATCTGTTTCAATTCCTGCAAGTTTTATTGTACCTGCTTCAACTGCTTCTGGTCTTTCTGTTTCTGTTCTAAGTACCATTACTGGTTTACCAAGTGTTGGTGCTTCTTCTTGAATTCCACCTGAATCTGTCATTATAAGCTTAACTCTTGACATAAGATTTGCAAATTCAACATACTCAAGAGGTTCTATTAAGAATACTCTTCCTGCATATTTATCAAAATATTTATGAGCTAACTCTCTTATTGCAGGATTTTTGTGCATTGGGAATATAACTTCTACTCTTTCATCTTCTTCAATAAGCTTAATCATTGCTTTAAAGATATTTTCCATTGGTTCTCCCCAATTTTCTCTTCTATGAGTTGTAAGTAATATTACATTTTTATTTTTATAATCTATATCATTTAATATTGGCTGTTCAAACATTAATGTATCATCTATTACACTCAGTAACGCATCAATTACTGTATTTCCTGTAATAAATATTTTTTCTTCTGCTACACCTTCTTTTAAAAGATTAGCTTTATTTGTTTTTGTTGGAGCAAAGTGAAGTGTTGTTATAGCACCTGTAAGTTTTCTATTTGCTTCTTCTGGGAATGGTGAATATATGTCATATGTTCTAAGCCCAGCTTCTACATGTCCTACTGGAACTTGATTATAAAATGCAGCAAGTGCTCCATTTAAAGTTGTTGAAGTATCTCCGTGAACTAATACTATATCCGGCTGACATTTTTTAATTACTTCATCTACTCCCTTTAAAACTTTACTTGATATATCAACTATTGTTTGTCCGTGAGCCATTATATCAAGATCATAATCTTGATGAACATCAAATATTTCAAGTACTGTATCAAGCATTTCTCTATGTTGTGCTGTTACACATACTATTGATTCAAATCTATCGTCTTTTTCAAGTGCCTTAACTAATGGACACATTTTTATTCCTTCAGGTCTTGTTCCAAAAACTGATAATACTTTTATCTTTTTCATAGTAATCTACCGTCCTTTAAAATGTAGCATAAACTGCTGATTAATATTAAAATTAATATTTAAAATTTTTCTTCTTATAATTTATATTTCCTTAAATTATATTTATGTAATTTATAACTTATCTTTAGCTAACATGCTTAACTTAAATATTTAACTGTAAATTTCTAAGCTAAACATTTACTTTTTAATTATTGCTAACATCCAAAATTTCTAGTCTACTTAATGTAAGCTATTAATTTTAAATAATATATTATCTATCATTTACAATAATTGATTATTATATTACTTAGTAGAATATTTAAATAAGATTCTAGTATTTCATTGCTTTTATAATAACTATAATAAAATTCTAATATATCTAAATAAAATAAACTTCAAAAATCTTATTAATATTTAAGAAAAAGACAATCAAAATACTTTTATTAAATTAAACATTCTACCTGTAATATAATAAATCACTTTTTAATATATAACTATACTACTATTCTTCTGACTTTCCTACATCTGATAATACTACCCCTGGATTATGCTCTAACGCCCAGCTAATTCCCCAAGTGTTTTGGAATATAAGTAAGTTTCTATCTTTTAAATCTTTTACTTTCTTTGTATCTGATGTTAAGTTTAACTTATCAACATCAATGTTAGCATCATTTTCAATCCATCTAACAAATCTGTATGGTAATCTTTCCATCTTTATATCAACGTTATATTCATTTTTAAGTCTATATTCTAATACTTCAAATTGTAGAACACCAACAACACCAACTATTATTTCTTCCATACCGATATGAAGTTCTTTAAATACTTGGATTGCTCCTTCTTGTGCTATTTGAGTAACCCCTTTAATGAATTGTTTTCTCTTCATTGTGTCAACTGGTCTAACTCTAGCATAATGTTCTGGAGCAAAGGCTGGTATTCCTTCAAATTTAAATTTCTTTGATGGTGTACAAATAGTATCTCCAATTGAGAATATACCTGGATCAAATACCCCAATTATATCTCCTGCATAAGCTTCTTCAACAATTTCTCTGTCTTGAGCCATAAATTGTTGTGGTTGAGTAAGTTTTATTTTTTTATTTTGTTGCATATGGAAATAATCTTTTCCAGCTTCAAACTTACCTGAACATATTCTCATAAATGCAATTCTATCTCTATGAGCCTTATTCATATTTGCTTGTATCTTAAATACAAAAGCTGAGAATTTTTCATCAAATGGATCTATATCACCTATACTTGATTTTCTTCCAAGTGGTGATGTTGTCATTTCTAAGAAATGTTCTAAGAATGGCTCAACACCAAAGTTTGTAAGAGCTGATCCAAAGAATACTGGAGTAAGTTCCCCTGCTCTTACTTTCTCTACATCAAATTCATCTCCAGCTATATCAAGAAGCTCTATATCTTCCATTAATTTTTCATGAAGTGCTTCTCCTAATATTTCTTTGAATTTAGGATCATCAACATCACCATCTATAGCTTCAACTTCTTTTTGTCCGTGAGCTCCACCTGTAAATGCTATAATTCTTTTGTTGTCTCTTTCATATACACCTTTAAATTCTTTACCTGAGCCTATTGGCCAGTTCATTGGATATGTTTTAATTCCAAGTTCATTTTCAATATCCTCTAATAATTGGAATGGATCTTGTGATTCTCTATCCATCTTATTTACAAAAGTAAATATTGGCATTTCTCTTAATGCACAAACATGGAATAATTTTTTTGTTTGATCCTCTACCCCTTTAGCTGCATCAACAACCATTACTGCTGAATCCGCTGCCATAAGAGTTCTATATGTATCCTCTGAGAAGTCTTGGTGACCTGGAGTATCTAATATGTTTATACAGTGTCCACCATAGTTAAATTGCATAACTGATGATGTTACAGATATTCCTCTTTGTTTTTCAATTTCCATCCAGTCAGATACTGCATGTTTTGAAGCTTTTCTTGCTTTTACTGAACCTGCAAGTCTTATAGCTCCTCCATATAATAAGAATTTTTCTGTTAATGTTGTTTTACCTGCATCTGGGTGAGAAATTATTGCAAAGGTTCTTCTTTTTTCTATTTCTTTTTTAAAATCAGCCAAGATATTTCCTCCTTATATATTAATAGTGCTTTTTATTTCTATTTTAAAATTATCTTACCTTTATTATTACAATCTACCCTCGATTATAACATAGTTACAGGTTCAATGTACATAACTTAAAAACCCTTATTTAATTTAATTTTTTCTCTAATTTATTATAAGTATACCAATATCTTTTAATTTAAATATGTGCAATTGTTGAATTTATTAGAATATTAGTTGATAACCTATAACCACCTAATGGATATTACTGTAAATAATTTAACAATTAAATTTTATAGTTTAAATACTTAAAATTATATTAATAAAACATAAAAAGGACTTAAATTTTAAATCCCTTTTATTGTTTATTTAAATATTCTATATTTCTATTCTGTATATAAGCTTATATCTGCAGCTGAAGCAAATCCATTAACTCCATTTACAACCTCTAACTTTACGTATTTTGCTTTTACGTCTTTAAAATCTGCAAATTTAACTTCTCTATTTGATTGCCATGAACCTGATTTAACTTTTGTATAATTTTCACCATCTAAACTTGTATATATATTATATTGTGATATATTGCCATTATAATTTCCTGATTGTCTTGGTGTATATGATAACTTTTTTATGTCATATTCTTTATTCAGTTCTATTGTTATAAATGGTGTTTTATCACTTCTATCCCATTTTGTATGCCAAATAGTATTTTTATTTCCATCTATAGCATTATTAACTGATTGATCTGAATTATTTTGTTCACTTGAAAAAGCTTTTACTTTCATATTTTTATGTAGTATTAATCCTTTTGGAGCTTCATTATCCGTAAAATTAACTTTAACTATATCACTACTTAATGTATCTTCTTTTGCTTTCTTACGAATTAATAATGCTAAATTTCCACTTAAATCACCTAAATTATTTCCATCATATTGAGTCCAAGTTTTTCCTTCATCTTTTGAAAACTCCATAGTTTTATTTAAACCAAATATTAAGTTTTCATCATCATTAATTGATATATTTATATTTGAACCTTTTTTTATCTTAATTATATTTGGATTTTCACTTCCCCTTACTCTTACTAATATTCCATTTTCAGAAGTTAAACTATTTATCTCTTCTTCACTTAACATTTGTGAATCTTCATTAACTAACTTATAAGTTTTTCCTCCATCAATACTATATTCATCAATACCTTTCTTTACTCCAACAAGCTTTCCTCCATTAATTCCATCAAAACTAAACGTTGCTAAATATAATCCGTTTTGAACCATTTCACCTAAAAGCTTATTTGCATAAGGTTTTTGTCTATTATCTGAAACTTGTCTAAGTGCTGGTTCATATTTATTTACATAATATTGTACTTCTTTTCTATCACCATTTAATACTTTCTCTCTAATTTTAATAAGTAAATTTTCCATAACTTGAGGATACTTTTTAAAGTTATTCATTATTTGTAAATTTAATTCTCTATATTGCTCTAATTTAGTATTTGAATCTTTTAGCATAATATTTATTTTATCTTCAAAAGCCATATAATTTATTGGTTCAATTTTTATTGCTTCATTTAATAAAGTTTCTGATATTTCTTTAGAATTAATATTTTTTGCAATAATTCTAAGTTGTTCAGATTTTATATATGCATCTTGATTATTATTTAAATTTAACTCCTCATTTATTAACATGTATGGAATTGAATTATAATATCCACCTGACTTTTCCCATCCAAATACATCATATCCTAGTTGCCAATTATTTTTTGAATTTAAATGAAGAAATGCACAATGTCCAGGTTGACCTACAGGATATGCAGGTACCCCAAATACTTGACATGCTGCTGTACTAAACTTTGATATAGATCCACAAACTCCACCATATTCAACTACCTTTTCTATTGTTGGATTATCTCCATAAAATCCTGCTCCAAATATACTTTTTCCATATGGGTTTGTTTTAGTATATTGTATTGTTGAGCATATATTTGCTATTTTATCCTGACTTAATAAATCTGGATTATGAACATGATCATGTTGCCATTTAAATTTTTTATCTTCTTTTCCTTCTGTTAACTCTTTTACATATTGTCTAAGCCATATTATATCTTCATCTGTTATTTTTGCATTAACTACATTTCTTAAATCTTTTATACTTAAATCTTTAAAGCAAGGAAATAGTATTCCTTCTTTATTTGAATCTTTAAAACTATTGTATCTTGATATTGAATCTAATGGTTTATTTGTAAGCCATGTGTTTACTGGACTTGCAAATTCTAATGCTGTTGCTATAGCAATTTTTAAATTTATTCCAGTTTGTGACTCCTTATCAAAATTCCAAATTTTTGACCAAACTTCTAATGCACTTATTTCTTTTTCTTTATTTACTTTTGAATTATTTTCATAACGATAAGCTCCCATTGAACCTTGAGTTGTTGTTGATGGTAGCCCACCAGTTAAATAATATTCCATAGCTTCATTATTATTTAAAAGCCAATTAATAAAGTTTTTATGTACAGCATCAGTATTTTTAAATTGATTTAAACTATCTACTCCTATTCTTGATATAAGTTCTTTTTTGTTAACATATTTATTTAGTTCTTCATTATTTAATACATCACTTACATTGCTTATATCTATCTTACTTAACTCTTTATTTATAAATGTATTTAAATTGTCTTCTTCTAATTTTTTATTTGATTCATTCTTTGAATCTATATCTTTTATTTTTAGCCTTCCATCACTATTAAAACTATAATATACTCCATCTATTTGAATCCAATTATCATTAGCCATTGCTCCAACAGGAGTTCCTGACCATTTTGCCGGTTGATTAGATTCCCAAAAATAATATTTTGAATCACCAATATTTTGCCAACCAGTTTTTAACTTACCATCTTGTCCAAAATAAAATTTAATTCCATTTATTGTTTGCCATCCAGTCTTTTTATTCCCATCTGTATCAATGTAATATGTATCTTCACCTATCTTATTCCAACCTAATTTATATGTATTATCTTTTTTACTAATGTCTTTAGTAATACTTTCATTTTTGTTCGTAACTGAATTTTTTAAATTTATATTATTTTTTTCACCTTCTTTCACTTCATTATTTTTCAAAATAGTACTAGATATATTTTTATTTATATCTGTATTTTCAGAAACAGTATTAATTTCTACCTTGTTTCCTAATTCATCTGCTAAAACATTAGTTGATGGTACAACTAAGTTAACAGTCATAGCGCTAGCTATTATAATTGCTTGAATCTTTTTATTTTTCATATGTTCCCCCATAAAGCAAAAAGTCTACATTTAAGATATTGAAATCTTAAATGTAGACTTAATGTAATTGATTTCTATTAAATAATACAATCCTATTTAATATGAGTAAATAAATTTGTATATTTTTTAACTTTTTATTAAATAATTATTCAAATTTAATGATTATTTATGATAAACACTCAATATTATCACTAATTATTTTATTTAATCGCCGCCTTCTTAACTTCTTCAGCAACCTTTATTTGTACATCTCTATCAAATGCTTTTGGCATTATATATTCTTCACATAATTCATCATCTTTAACTGAGTCTGCAATTGCATAAGCTGCTGCAAGTTTCATTTCTTCTGTTATTCTCTTAGCACCTGCATCTAAAGCTCCCCTAAACATTCCTGGGAATGCTAATACATTATTAATTTGATTATTAAAATCTGAACGTCCAGTACCAACAACTCTTGCTCCACCTTTTATAGCATCTTCTGGAAATATTTCTGGAACTGGATTTGCCATTGCAAATACTATTGAATCATTGTTCATTGTTTTAACCATTTCAGTTGTTAGTACATTTGGTGCTGAAACTCCTATAAATACATCTGCTCCTTTTATTACATCTTTAAGATGTCCTTTTTCATTATATTTATTTGTAACTTCTGATAGTTCTCTATGAATTTCACTTTCATGTTCCATATCTCTATGAATAACACCATTTATATTTACCATAACAACATTTCCAGCTCCCCAAGATAAAAGAAGTTTTGTTATAGCACATCCTGCTGCTCCTGCACCATTTACAATAATCTTTATATCCTTTTTATCTTTTTTAACAACTTTAAGTGCATTTATAAGAGCAGATAATACAACTATTGCTGTACCATGTTGGTCATCATGAAATACTGGAATATCTAGTTTTTCTTGAAGTCTTTTTTCTATTTCAAAACATCTAGGTCCTGATATATCTTCTAAATTTATTCCTCCAAAAGTTGGTGATATTCTAACTATTGTATCAACTATTTCATCAACATCTTTTGTATTTAAAACTATTGGAATTGCATCAACATCTGCAAACTCCTTAAATAATACACTCTTTCCTTCCATTACAGGAAGAGCTGCTTCTGGACCAATATCTCCAAGTCCTAAAACTGCTGTACCATCTGAAACTACTGCTACTGTATTCCATTTTCTTGTGTATGTATTTACTAATTCCTTATTTTCATGAATTTTTCTACAAGGTTCAGCTACTCCTGGTGTATATGCTAAACTTAAATCCTCTTTACTCTCAACTTTAACTCTTGACTTAATTTCAAGCTTTCCTCTAAGTTCTCCATGAAACTTTAACGCCTCTTCATATATATTCATTTCTCTATCCCCTTTCAATTTATAAATTATATTTTAATCTATATTTTCAATTGATATTAATATAGGCTATATCTTTATTAATTATTTATTATTTCTTTTAATAATTAAATATTAATAATCATTCAAATAATAAAATTTTATATAAAAATTAGTGATACTTTAAAAATAGCTTTTATTATAAAACTATAATAACATATTATAATTAAATTTATATTCAAAAAACTAATTATAAATACAAGTATTAGTTTTAATAATACTTGTATTTAATAAGAATATATAATTAAATAACAAAAAATTTTAAATCTAAAATCTATTAACATAAATAAATATAAAAAATTATCCACAACCTAAAATAATTAATCACAGTTTTGATAACATTTATACTGTTTTTTGTAAATTTTAACGATAAATATTTAAATAATAAATTAATCTAATTACCATCACTCTTTAGCTAAATTATATAAAGCATTAGTAAATATTTCTGTATTTAATAAAAGATCACTAACATCCATATATTCATCCTTATTGTGTGCTATTCCCTTCTGACCTGGAAATGATGGTCCAAAAGCTACTATATTAGGAAATACTTTTGCATAAGTACCCCCCGTAGTTGTAACTGGTGTTCCATCTTCTCCTGTAACACCTTCATATGCCTTTTGTAATTCTTTAAGAAGTATATGGTCTTTATCAAAACATACTGAATCCATTCTTCTATTAACTTCAACTTCATATCCTTCTATTTTTATACTATTTATTATTTCAATAATATCCTCATATTTATAAGTTATTGGATACCTAAATACTACTGATATTCCAAGTTTATTACCATTTTTACTTATACTATATGGATTTATAACAAGTTTTCCTGATATTTCATCTTCACACTTTATTCCTGACTTTTCTAATGAATGATTCTCATGAAAATTATTATGAACAAACTTAAAGAATTCGCCAAGTTCACCCTTAAAACTTCCAATTCCATTTAATGTTTTACATAAAGTTGTAGCTGCATTTATCCCAACCTCTGGTGCATTTCCTGGTGCTTGTTTACCTTTTGCACTTACCTTTTCAGTTATATTTGTTTCCCAACTTGTACTTTCACCTTTTAAAAATTCATTTCTCTTTATGCATATTTCTGCAAAATCTGGAACCATATTATTTCTAAAATTACCTTTAATATTTTCTACATAATAATTTTTTATTTCATTACTCCATATTGTTACATCAAGTATTCCTCTTTCACCATATACTGCTGGATATTTACAATCTGGAGTAAATCCCATTACAGGTGGTTTTTCTGAATTTAAATAATAAGGAATATCTTTAAATCCTGTTTCTTCATTAGTACCAAAAATAACTCTTATTTTTTTAGATAAGGGTATATTTAAATCTTTTATTATTTTTGCGCCATAAAGAACTGACATTATTGGTCCTTTATTATCCAAAACACCTCTACCATATATTTTTCCATTTGCTTCTGTTACATCAAGAGGATTATATGACCATCCTTCACCAACTGGAACTATATCAACATGTCCAATTACTCCAATATAATCATCACTACAATTTTCTCCTAAACTTAATTCAGCATAACCAATAGCATTATTTATATTTTTTGTTTTAAATCCAAGTTCCTTTGCTATTTTTAATGCTTCTTCTAATGCTCTTTTAGGATTTTCACCAAACGGTGCATCATCTTTAGCTTCCCCTTCAATACTATCTATTTTAACTAGTCTTCTTATACTTTCTATAAGCTCATCTTTGTAGCTTAAAACTTTTTCTTTAAACTTTATATTAAGATCATCTTTTACCTCTTTCATAAATCACATCTCCTTAAATAATTAATAATAAATTATTTTTATATTTTAAATATAAAATATTATTTTATATACTAAACATAGTTAAAATTACATTTTAAAATAATTTTAACTATATTATTTAAGGTAGCTAAATATTAGCTACCTTAAAATTATTAATCAAATGTTATTGGTGAATGTATTCTATCAAGATAAGCTTGTAACCATTCTTCTGATGCTTTTTCATAAGTAGTTTTTCCGTTCTCTTGTTTATTACAAACATATACTGTTGGCTCCTCATCTTCTGAAACTACTGAAAATGAAAAACCAGCTATATTAGTTGCAACTCCCCACTCACCTTTATTATTAAGTGCTACTAATGAAAGATCTCCAGATTTTCCACGTTTTCTTGTTAATTTATCATTTAAATCTTGAACAGCTTTATCACAAGCTTCTTGTGGATGCATTCCTTCTTTCATTAATCTTACTATTTCATATGAAATACATCCTTTCATTAAGTCTTCTCCAAGACCTGTAGCTGACGCTCCCCCCACTTCACTATCACAGTAGAATCCTGAACCTGATACTGGTGAATCTCCAACTCTTCCTTTTCTCTTCATAAAAAGTCCGCTTGTTGAAGTTCCAGCTACCATTTTTCCTTCTTTATCTACAGCTATCATACCAACTGTGTCATGACCGTCATATGGGCTTAAGCCTTTTTCTAAAGTTTCTTTTACTTTCTTCTTATAATGTTGTTTTGCTCTATCAGTTAGCATATTTTTTCTTTCAAAACCTTCTTTGTGTGCATAATCTTCTGCTCCTGCTCCAACTAAAAAGCAATTAAATCTTTCTTCACTTAATTTTCTTGCTATACTTATTGGATTGCTGTAATCTTTTATTCCAGCAACTGCTCCTATTGAAAGTGTATCTCCATCCATATATGCTGCATCAAGCTCTACTTCACAATGCTCATTTGGAAGTCCACCGTATCCTACTGATTTATAATAAGGAAAGTCTTCAACTGCCTTTATAGCTTTTTCTATTGCATCTCCTGCAAATCCTCCATTTTTAAGATCTTCTGATGCTTCTGTAATCCCTTCAACTGCCATTCTCCAAGTAGCTATCATAGCCCATTTCATAATTTATTCCTCC
>NZ_JAUNLM010000065.1 GCF_030532265.1 Clostridium sp.
TAATTTTATAATTTAAAACATTAATTTAGTAATTTAAAGGTTTGTAAAATCTTTAAAATTTACAAAATAAAATAAATCTTAAAAGAAATACTCGTAAATAAGAATAAATAAACAAAATATATATTCTTATATAATATACTCGTAAATGATAATTAAATAGATAAGAAAAATTTAATATTTAAATAATATTCTATTAAGAATAAAAAATTATAATAATAAAGTACAAATTAATTAAAGACAATAAAGGAGAGTTAAAATGAAAAAAACTTTTATAGCAAAAATTCTTATAATAGCATCTGTTTTTACTGGTATAGTAGGAAATGTAGCATTTGCTGATCAATTTAATGTAATAACTTTAGGTGCTAATTTAACATCAAAGCAAAAAGAAGAAATGCTTAAATATTTTAATGCGAAAGAAGGTACTTATCAGTTAATAACTATAAATAATAAAGAAGAAAGAGAAGCTCTAAAAGGAATAGCTACTGAAAATGAAATAGGAAATAAAACTATATCTTGTTCATATGTGCAACCTACAGAAAAAGGTAATGGAATAAATGTTAAAACTGTTAATTTAACTTGGGTTACAGCAGCAATGATTACTAATACATTGGTTACAGCTGGAGTTAATGATGCTAATGTAATAGCAGCAGCTCCATTTCAAGTTTCAGGTACAGGAGCTTTAACAGGAATATTAAAAGGATTTGAAGATTCCACCGGAGAAAAGCTTGATAATAAGAAAAAAGAATTAGCAAATAAAGAGTTAATAGTAACAGGAAATTTAGCTGATAATTCTAGTATAGGAAAAGAAAAAGCTGCTGCTGTTGTAAATGATGTAAAAACAGAAGTAATTAAAGATAAAGCGAAAGATGAACAAGCAGTTACTAAGATAATTAATAATATAACTAATAATTATAATATAAATCTTTCTCCAGAAAATAAAAAAGAATTACAAGATTTAATGGTTAATATAGGGAAACAAGATTATAATTATGATGAACTAAAAAAGACATTAAATGAAATTGGAAACAATATAAATGAGGTATTAAAGGAGTCTGGAGAAGCTATAAAAAACTCAGGGCTTTTTGATAAAATTTGGACTAGCATAAAGAACTTCTTTAATGGATCAGAACAGAAAAATAATAATCAAAACTCAGGTATAATAAATGAAACTAACGATTCAGCATTATCAGGAAATACTGTTGTAACAAGCAATACGGAAGGAACTAAAACAGAAAATAATAATTCTAATGAAAACAGTCAATCTTCATCAAATGAAAACAATTCTAATTCAGGTGATAAAAATATTTTGGACAGTTTTGTATCATGGATAAAAGGTATATTTAATATAGAGTAAAATTTGTAAAATTAATTTAATAATTATATACTATAAATGTACATTCATTAAAAGGAGAGATTATATGGACTTAAAAGAAGAAATATTAAACGAAGAACTAAAATATAAGGGGAATTTCTTAAAATTTGTAAATATAAATGTTAAGCTTCCAGATGGAAATGAAGGTAGTAGAGATGTAATAAGACATCCAGGTGCAGCTGCTATTTTAGCGTTTTTAGATGATGAAACAATATTATTAGTAAAACAATTTAGAGTAGCTTTAAATGATATATTACTTGAAATACCTGCTGGCAAATTAGAGGCAGGAGAAGATCCAAAATTATGTGCTATAAGAGAACTTGAGGAAGAAACAGGTTATAAATCAGAAAATATAGAATATTTAGGAACTATAGCTACTGGTGCTGGATTTACTGATGAAAGAATTCATCTTTATAAAGCAACAAATCTTTACAAAGGAATAAAAGGTGGAGATGAAGATGAATTTATAGAAGCAGAACCTTACAAATTAAAAGAAGTAAAAGAAATGATAAAATCAGGTAAAATAATAGATACAAAAACAATTTCAGCATTTATGTATTTATAATTAATAAAAAGAAGTAATATTTATAATATTACTTCTTTTTATTTTACATATTTTTAGAATAAATTTAAGTTCCTAATCATAGTATTAGTTATAATACTTTAGGAGGATAGAGAGATGCATTTTTCATTAAATAAATTAAGTAAAACTTTTGAGGAACAAAAAGTATATTATTTATTAGTAATATTATTTTTTTGTGTTGGTATTGTATTAGGAGTATATGCTATAAAAAGTATGAATTATATAGATAGACAAGACCTAGCTAATTATTATACGAGTTTTGTAAATAGTATAGAAAAAAAGACAATAGATTATGGAATTTTGTTATTAGAAGTATTAAAGAAGAATATATTTTTAATAGCGCCAATAATTTTATTAAGTTTCACTTTTTTTGGAGCACCACTAATACTTGCTCTTAATTTAGTTAAAGGCTTCACATTAGGTTATACATTTACTTTTTTACTTACAACTTTTAATGGTAAGGGGCTTGGAATTGCATTGGCATCTATAATACCACAAAATATAATATATATTCCCTGTATAATAGCTATAAGTATATTAGGACTTAATTTATCAACTATGAAATTTAAAGAGAAGTTTATAAAAAGAACACCTATAAAAAATTTAATGTTGAATAAAGGTGGAGCAAATTTAATAATTGCATTGCTATGTATTTTTATTATTGGAATAATAATAGAAACATATGTATGTCCTAATATAATTAAAGTAATATTAAAAAATGTATATTTATAAATAATGGTTAGCTAATGATGTTTTAAAAAAGAAGTATAAAATATTCAATATATAAAGCAATGTTTTAGGAGAGAATAATGTTAGAAATTATAGAGAATTACAAAAGGTATTTATTAAATAATGAAAAAAGTGAAAATACAGTATATGCATATGTAACTGATGTTAATCTTTTTATTAAGTTTCTTAACTCAACTAAAAAACCATTATATACATCAAATAATAATTCAATTATAGAGTATATAAATAATCTTTTGAAAAATGGAAAATCTGAAAGATCAATAAATAGAATAGTGATTAGTCTTAGAAGTTTTTATAGTTTTTTAAAAAATGAAGGTAAGATAGATGATATTCCTAAAATATCTTATAAGAGTACAAAAACAAATAAAAAATTACCTCAAATTTTAACTGTAGATGAAGTTGATAAAATAATAAAGTGTGTAGAAAAGAATGGAGTAAAAGGAATAAGAGACAATGCTTTATTAGAACTTATGTATGCTACTGGAATGAAAGTATCAGAATTAATATCATTAGATGTAGAAGATATTAATTTAGATTTATCATTTGTAAAATGTACAGATAACAAAAAATGTGAAAGATTAATTCCAATAGGACGAAGTGCTATTAGAGCTCTTGAAGAATATATATTAGTAAGAGATGAAATTGCAGAAAGTGGAGTTAATAAGTTATTTGTAAATCTTAATGGAAGAGGATTAACAAGGCAAGGGATATGGAGAATAGTAAAAGAGTATTCTCATAAAGCTGGAATAAAAAAAGATGTAAATCTTAATACTTTTAGACATTCTTTTGCTGTTCATATGTTACAAAATGGTGCTAATGTACGAGCTGTTCAAAAATTATTAGGTAATCAAGTATTAACCTATATGGATACTTATTATGAAATAATAAATAGTGATAAAATTAATTTAGTATATAAAAACTCACATCCAAGAGCATAAAAATCAAATTAAGTATTAGTGGTAAATAATTTAAAAACTAGCCATATTTGGCTAGTTTTTTATTTTTCTAAAATATGAAATAAATAACAGCTTTAATTATTCTTTCTATGGTAACACTAATATCGAAGGGAGGATTTTATATGAAAAAAATATGTAGTAAATTTTCAAAAATACTTTTATTAATTATGACATTTTTAATGTTACCATTCGCACCAATACAAGCAATTGCAAATGATAAATCAGATGATAAGATGAAAATAGAAGCTAAATCTGCATTATTAATTGAACCTACTACAGGTAAAATTATATATGAAAAAAATTCAGATGAAAAATTTGCTCCTGCATCAGTTACTAAAATAATGACTATGTTACTAGCAATGGAAGCAGTTGACTCTGGAAAAATTAAATTAAATGATAAAATAACATGTAGTGAAAATGCCAAAAAAATGGGTGGAAGTACAATGTTATTAGATACAGGTGAAGTTAGAACTGTAGAAGATATTTTTAAAGGAATAGCAATAGCATCAGGAAATGATGCAGCAGTTGCAATGGCTGAATATTTAGCAGGATCAGAAGAAAGTTTTGTTGAACTTATGAATAAAAGAGCTCAAGAACTTGGAATGAAAAATACTACCTTTAAAAATTGTACTGGTTTACCAGCTGAAGGACATTTATCAACAGCTAAGGATATATCTTTAATGTCTATGGAATTATTAAAACATAACAAGATATTAAAATATACTGGAACTTACATGGAAACTATATCAGAAGGAAGAAAATCTCCAATTGAATTAGTTAATCACAATAAGCTTGTAAGATTTTTTAAAGGCTGTGATGGATTAAAAACAGGATATACATCAGAAGCAAAATATTGTATATCAGCAACAGCAACACGTGATGGAGTAAGAATGTTAAGTGTTATTATGGGTGCTCCTACATTTAAAATAAGAAATAGAGATGCAAGTTTACTTCTTAATTATGGATTTTCAAAATTTACTGGTAAAAAATTATTAGGTAAAGATGAAGAAATAGGTAAAGTATTTATGGGACCTGATACTGATAAATATTTTATTGCTAAAGCTAAAACAGATTTAAATGTAGTTGTAGAAAAAGGTTCTAAAGGTGAAATTAAAAATGAAATTAAATTTGATAACAACAAAAAGAAATATGATTCAGGAGAAATTGTTGGAAAGTGTGAAGTATATATAGATGATCAAAAAGTTGGAGAAGTTGAAATATATACAGATAGAGAAATAAGTAATCCTAACATATTCGAAAAAGTTAAGTTTAAAATTAAAAATTTAATTCCAAAGTTTAAATAATAAAAATAAAGAAGCTATATATTATATAGCTTCTTTATTTTTTAATTTAAATTAATAGAATTTTATTATATAATTATAATGTTATTTTAGTTGAAAGGTGTGTATTTATGGAACTACCAAAAATAAGGGTAGCGGACTTTGAAGGTCCATTTGATTTGCTTTTGTATCTTATTAAAAAAAATAAGATGAATATATATAATGTAGAAATTTATAAAATAACAAATCAATATTTGCAGTATTTAGATACTATGAAGGAGATGGATTTAGAGATTACATCTGAATTTATAGTTATAGCTGCTACCTTGATAGAAATAAAATCAAAAAGTCTTTTACCTAAAGTAAAAAAGGTAGAGGAAGTTGAAGAAGATGTTGAAAAAAAGCTCTTAGAAAAATTAATATTATATAAAAAAATAAAAGCATCTACTGAATATTTCAAAAAAGTTTCTTTAGAAAATAATATAAGTTATTCTAAAAAACCAGAAATTATAGAAGATATAAGTGATAATAAAATCGATAATAAAGAATTATTTAAAGATTTAACTTTAATAGACCTCTATAATATATATAATAAATTACTTGAAGTAAAAAAAAATAAAAAAAATGATTTTAATATTATTCAAAGAAATATAAAGACAGATCAATATAAAATAGAAGATAAATATGATTATATACTTAAATCTTTAAAGAAAAATAATATAAGAAAGTTTAGTGAGTTTATTAATAAATGTGAAAATAAGTTAGAGTGTGTTGTTACATTTTTAGCTTTATTAGAATTAATTAAACAAAAACAAGTTAAAATATATCAAAGCTCTAATTTTGAAGACATAATTATAAAAGGATGTGACGGTAATGGAGAAAGTTAGTGTAGGGCAATTTGAATTTAAAGAAATATCTAGAAAAGATCCTATTAAAGGAGCTATAGAAGCACTACTATTTGTAAGTGGAGAGCCTTTAACATTAAGAGACTTAGCTATTAATTTAGAAGTAACTCCTAAATACTTAGAAGAAATAATTTCTGAATTAAGTTTAGAATATGAAATATCAAATAGAGGCATTAAGTTAATAAATATAAATGGATCTTATCAATTAGTTACAAAAAATGAATATTCAAATTATATTCAAAAGTTATTAAAGAAAAATAAAAGACAATCATTAAGTCAAGCATCTTTAGAAAGTTTATCTATAATAGCATATAAACAACCAATAACTAGAGTTGACATAGATGAAATAAGAGGTGTTAAATCAGAAAGCGCAATTCAAAAATTATTAGAAAGAGATCTTGTAGAAGAGGTTGGAAGACTTGAAGTTCCAGGAAGACCAATCCTTTATGGAACAACAAATGAGTTTTTAAGACAATTTGGATTATCTTCTATAAAAGAATTACCATCATTAGAATTATTTGAAGTAGCTGTAACAGAAGAAATAGAAGATATTAATGAATAGATGCAAAGATAATTAAAAAATAAAAGCATAGAGGATTAATCCAACTATGCTTTTATTTTTTAATCATCAACATCTATAGTTTTAGTGCTTGCATCTATGTTTATATTAACATCTTGATTTTCTTTTTTATTTTCGCAACTACTTTGTTCTTTTTTACAGAATGTATCTTTAAATAATTCAAGAACTTGAGGTACAGTATCTACTATCCTATCATATGTATTATCTTGTTCTACTGGTAATAACCTTACTGAATTTTCTCTTACAACTAAAAATGCAACTGGCTTTACTGATACACCAGCTCCTGATCCACCACCAAAAGGATAGTCTATTTCAAAATCTGATGATACCTTATTTGGAGAATCAAATTCTGTACCACCTGATGCAAAACCAAAAGATACTTTTGATATAGGAATAATATATGTTCCATCTCTAGTTTCTACAGCATCACCTATAATTGTATTAACATCAACCATATCTCTTATATTTTCCATTGTACTTTTCATTAAATTTTGAATTGGATGTTCTTTGTTCATAAATCCCCTTTAACAGGGTTCACCTCCCTAGACTCAATTAAAGATTTTAATATTAAAACTAATATATAAATAATTTTTCCAAAAGATAAATATAATATACATTTAAGATGAATATTAATAAAAGAATATTCTTTAAATATAGGATTAATATTAAAATTTGAATTGTTAACTTTAAATATTATGCTAATGTATCTATATAAAAATGTTAAAAATGAACTTAAAATTCCATATGTAATTGCTGTTTTACATGCATCTCCTAATGAATAATCTAAACTTCCTAAAAGTTTAATGGAAGGTTTAGCATTATATTTATTTATATTTGAAAAAATATTGTTTATAAACTTTACATAATTTAAATTTAACTTTTTATTTAAATTTTTAATAAACTTATTTGGTAAATTTTTAGCTTTTTTATTAGTTGATATTGTTGAAAAATTATAAAATTTTACATTTAAAACCTTATCTTCATAAAATACACTAAATTTTATTGGAATAGGAGTTAATATAATGAGCATTATAATTAATAATACAAAATTAGAAACTTTCATTTTAAACCTCCCTACAATATTAATATTCTGAGCAATTATTAGGAAAAATATACTATGAATATTAGAAAAAGATTATTTAAAAATAATAATGAGGTGATTTTATGAGAAAAATTAAATACATAATACAGGCACTTCTAATTTGTTTTATTTTAAATATATTTTCTATAAATGCTTTTGCTGATACTAATCTTAAAGTATCTGCTAGAAATGCAATAGCAATAGATAAAGAAAGTAAACAAATTTTATATGAACAAAATGCTTTTGAAATAGTTAAAATGGCTAGTACAACAAAAATACTTACTGCATTAGTTGCAATAGAAAATGGAGATTTAAATGAAGAATTTGAGATTTCAAAAAATGCAGCATCTGTTAGAGGGTCAAAGGTTGGCTATAAAGCTGGTGAAAAAATAAAATTAAGAGAGTTATTATATGGCTTAATGTACAAGTCAGGTAATGATGCAGCTATAGCAATTGCAGAAGGTATTGGAGGTTCAGTAGAAGGATTTGCAGAAAAAATGAATCATTTTGCTATTGGTATAGGAATTTTAGATTCACATTTTCAAACTCCACATGGGTTAGATAAAGAAGATCATTATTCATCAGCTTATGATTTAGCAATATTATCATCAGCTGCAATGAATTATGACATTTTTAGAGAAATAGTAGGAACTAAGTCTATAAATAAAGAAAGATATGGATTTTCAAGAGATTATAATAATATCAATAAAATTCTTTGGAAAATTCCAGGAGCAAATGGAATAAAAACAGGTTATACTGGTGGAGCTGGTAAGTGTCTAGTCTCTTCTGTGAATAAGGATGGAAGAGATATAATAATAGTTGTATTAAATTGTCCAGATAGGTGGAATCAAACTGAAAAAATATTTAACTACATAAAAGATACATATTCATTTAATTTATTAAATAGTAAACAGCTAGTCTTAGAACAAGTAAATCCTTTGTTGGCACAAAATATTAGTGAAGAAGAAATAATTAAATCTTATAGTGAAGATAATACAGAATATGAATTAGAAGTATTTAAACCTTATACAAATTTAAATAAGGGAGATATAATAGGAGCATTTAAAAATAGTAAGATAAAATCAAAAAATAATAATATTGAACAACAGTTAAAATTATCTAGAAATATGAAAAGAGAAGATTTAGATAATATAATAACATTCAAATAATAAAAAAGTATGATAACACCAAATTGGTTTTATCATACTTTTTTCTGTATATTAAGAACAAAATAAATACATAACTAATATCTTATTAGGAGAAATAAGTTTTAGGGGGAAATAATGATTAGAGAAGACATAGACTGTATTGATGCTGGGAGTGAATATTGTCCATGCAAATTAGCAGAAACGGGTGAATGTATTTTATGCTCACAATTGCAAGGTAAATGCTTTTGTGATTGTATAAATTGGAAAGGAGTTTGCATATATCAGGAATTTTTTAACAATGGAAATAAAGCAAAAGAAAAAAGAGAAAAGTTTAATTGCAATATATTAGATATAAAAAATTATGATGGAAAAGTTATAGTAATTAAAATAAAAGTTACTCACAAACTAGCTTTGGATTTAATTAATCCAGGAAGTTTTGTTTTTTTATGTCCTGATGATGATAAAAATTTTGATTTTCCTATATCAATATTAGAATCTAATACAAATAATGATTGTATAACTATGGCTATAGAAATAAGAGGAATTAAAACGAAAAAATTATTAAATTTTAAAGTTGGAGATTTTATAAATATAAGAGCACCTTATTGGAATGGAATATTTGGAATTAAAAATATAGAAAAACAAGTAAACACTAATTGCATGATAATTGGAAGAGGGATAGGAATTGCTCCTATGATTCCAATATTAAGAAAATTAAGATTACAAAATTGTTCAATTGATTGTATTTTAGATTATTCATCATTAAATGAAGAATTTATAGATAACTTTGTAAGTAAATATGTTGATAGTAGTCTAAATATAAATACATTGGTAAATGGAAAATTAACAGATGAATTGAAATATAGAATATATAATAATATAGAAAAAGGAGTTAATTATATACACATAGGAGGAGCAGATATATTGACATATAATATTATAAATTATTTGCATGAGTTAGGAAAAGATGAAGTACTATTATCTTGTTGTAATAATTTTAAAATGTGTTGTGGTGAAGGAGTTTGTGGAGCATGTACAGCTAGATATAAAGGTCATAAGGTAAAAAGATTTTGTAAAATCCAAACAAATCCTAGAAACATATTTGAAGAAAGGAGATTAATATGAAGGTAGTTATAATAGGTGGAGGTTGGTCTGGGGTTGCAGCTGCTATTACAGCTAAAAAAGCAGGTGCAGATGTTCATTTATTTGAAAAAACTGACTTACTTCTTGGACTTGGTAATGTAGGTGGGATAATGAGAAATAATGGAAGATTTACTGCGTCAGAAGAATTAATTGCATTAGGAGCAGGGGATTTAATTAAAATTACTGATGATTGTGCAAGACATAAAAATATAGAGTTTCCAGGTCATAAACATGCTAGTTTATATGATGTAAATTTAGTAGAAGGATTAGTTAAATCTCATTTGAAGAATATGGGTATTAATTTATATATGGAAACTAGGGTTAAGGATGTAGAATTTAAAGATAAATTAATACAAAAAATAGTATTGGCTGATGATACATGCATAGATGGAGATGTATTTATAGAAACAACTGGATCAACTGGACCTATGGGAAATTGCTTAAGATATGGTAATGGATGCTCAATGTGTGTATTAAGATGTCCGGCATTTGGACCAAGAATTAGTATAAGTGAAAGATGCAATATTGAAGATATAAAAGGTGAAAGAGCAAGTGATGAATTAGGGGCCTTTTCTGGGTCTTGTAAATTATCAAAAGATAGTTTATCAAAAGAAATAGTAAATGAATTAGATGAAAAGGGAGTAGTAATACTTAAAATACCAGAAGAAGATGTAAATTATAATAAGTTAAGTAGTAAAGTTTGTCAGCAATATGCTTTAAAAGAATTTGCAGAAAATATTATCTTGTTAGATACTGGACATGCTAAATTAATGACTACTTATTATCCTTTAGAGAAACTTAGAAAAATAAAGGGACTTGAAAATGCAAAATATGTAGATCCTTATGCTGGAAGCAAGGGGAATTCTATAAGATATTTATCAGTAGCTCCTAGAACTAATTTTATGCAAGTGAAAGGAGTAGATAATCTATTTTGTGGTGGAGAAAAATCCGGACTGTTTGTAGGACATACAGA
>NZ_JAUNLM010000009.1 GCF_030532265.1 Clostridium sp.
TATAATCTTTATAATTTAGACTATTTTCTAAAATAATTAAATGCTTTCTACTCTCTATACATTTTATTAAATTATCTAAAGTTAAAATACTTTCCTCTAAATACACAACTAAATTTATGTCATCATCTTTTAGTATTTCATTTATATTTGTAATTAAAATATCTTCTAATAAACTAATATCATACTCCTTTATTGAATTAATATTTTTAACTAAAATTTTTGATATTTCTATATTTTTATTAGATAAAAGCTTTTTTGTAATATTATTAAAACCTATTAATGCAATTTTATTCCCCATATTTATCCCCCTTAATTTAAAAACATTCCCTTACACAATATTATATATTCTAATGTAATTTTTTTCCATATTTATATATGAAAAAAGCTTAGTTTTTTATTTACAAAACTAAGCTTAATATTTTAATTTAATATTCTTCTTGCTCTACCTATACGGCTCCAAGGAACACTTGCTATTTTAACATAATCATGTGATTTTGGAGCTTCAATCCATTGACCATTTCCTATATACATACCAACATGTTGAAGATTTCCATAAAATAATAAATCACCTGGTCTTACATCATTTAATGATACTTCTCTACCAGCATTTATTTGTGAATATGTTGATCCTCCAATATTTATTCCAATTTGTCTAAATCCCCAATATAATAATCCTGAACAATCAAATGCTCTATATCCATTATTTATATATTTAGAAGGTATATTATATTTTCCAGCAGCTGCTGCATCAGGGAACATATTTTTAAACATTTTCAAACTGTCATGTGTTATTATTTCCCCTTTACCTCCCCATATATATGGAGATCCTATCTGTTGTTTTAATATATTAAACACAGTTTCAAAAGATGCTGATGTTGATGTAGATCCTGAACTATTAACTTCATTTTTATCAATTATTTTTATATATTCTGAACTTGCATAACCAACTTTTCCATTTGCATTTACTTTATACCAGCTTCCACTTCTTGCTGTAATTTTAAAAGTTTCTCCTGGGAATAAGTATCCAACAACAGAACTACTTGTACTTGGTGACTGTCTAAGTCTTAAACTTGTTGATACATTTACTACTTTTCCATATTCACCTAAAGCTTCACTGCTACTATTATTACTTGAATTACTATCTACTGTTGAATTTCCAACTATTTTTACATAATCTTGATGAACATATCCAGTTGTTCCGTTATGTTTTATTTTATACCATGAACCACTTTTTCCTAATATATCAAAAGTTTGTCCTGATAAAAGATACGCAACAACAGAGCTACTTGTACTTGGTGCATTTCTAACTCTTAAGTTAGATGAAATATTTATAACTTGTCCTCTTTTTCCAGCTACATTGCTATTGCTTTCACTACTATTATTACTTGATGAATTATCTTCTCCTTGGCCTACTATTTTTACATAATCACTATGAATATAACCACTTGTACCTCTTGAATTTATTTTATACCAAGCACCACTTTTTCCTGTAATATTAAACTTATCTCCGTTATATAAATATCCAATAACAGAAGTATTAGTTCCAGCACCACTTCTTATTCTAAGACTTGATGATACATTAACTACTTGTCCAACTTTTCCACCTAAAGATTCATTACTTGAACTATTACTACTATTATTGCTTCCTGATACTTTACTTACATAATCTTCATGAACATATCCAGTTATTCCATTATGCTTTATTTTATACCATGAACCACTTTTTCCTAATATATCAAAAGTATTTCCTTCATATAAATATCCAACTATTGAATTATTAGTTCCAGCACCACTTCTTATTCTAAGGCTTGATGATACATTAACCACTTTTCCTTTTCCTGATTGTGATGATTCTGGACTTGAATTATTTGAACCTTCTTTTATATAATCTCCATGTGCATAAGCTTTCTGACCTCTAAAGTCAATTTCATACCATGCTCCTACTTTTTTAATAATATTTACTTTTTCTCCATTACGTAAATATCCTAATATATTTGAATCTGTATTTGGTTTAGATCTTACTCTAAGATTAGTTTCAACATTTACAACATAACCTACTTTATGTTCATCTGCATGAGCAGTAACTCCATCATGAAGTAAAATAGTTCCAGCACTAGCTGATGTTGCAAGCATTAATGCCACAATTTTTTTCTTATCCATTATATCACTCCCATATAACCAAGTATAACACCTTACAAATTAATTCTACTTTATTTTAACATATTTTTAAAGAAATTTTTATTTCTTTTTCCAATTTAAAACATTTTGTTAACTTATTAACCTAAATTACTTATTTTTTGTAAATTAAAGTCTCATTGGTAATGTACTACAGCAAACACTCCCACCTAATTTAACTATTTCATCATATTCACAAAATATAACTTTATAACCTGCTTTTCTTAATATTCTTGTAACTTCTATATCTGTAGCTATTATTCTCTTTTTATCTAAAACTACAAAATTAGGCCCTAAGTTATCTACACTCTCTTTTGATATATAATATAAATTTTTTATTCTACTTTTTATTTCATCAATATCATATACATAATCACTTACTACTGCTGACTTTCTATCTATAGAATTAAATACACAATCTAAATGTAAGTTATTTTCACTATCAAATCTTATTGGAACTATTTCATATTTTAAATTTTTTTCTTCTACATAGTCTCTTAATTCATAAACTGCAGCTTCTGTTGTTCTTTGACTTATTCCAACAAAAACTGTATTACCACATATAATAATATCCCCGCCCTCTATATTATTTTCAAATATATAGTAATTTGTTCTATTTCTTTCTATATAATTTACTAATTTTTTAGTTTCACTTTTTCTAGATGCATTTCTTAAATTGCATATAAACATAATATTACCTAAAGAAAATCCTAAATCTCTAGTAAATAACTCACTAATACATCTTTCTGTATTTAAAAACTTAAATTTAATATTTTCTTCAGTTAATATATTAAGTAAATTATTATAGTTATCTAATGCCCTTTCTTTACTAAAATTATTTCTATATCTATTATTTTTATCTATATCTATAAAACTTGGATATCTCATTAAAATATAATCTATTTCTCTCATTTTTACCTTCCTCTTCTGTCTAGTATTACTAATTATTCTTTCAAAAACCAAATAATTTGTCAATATTTTTTAATTCTAAATAAACGTTTCCTATCATCCCATGCTTCTCATGACTATCAAATAATTTATGAAAATCTGAACCTGCTGTATATATATACCCATTTTCCTCTGCCAAATTCAAAAAGTATTTTGTATCTTTAATAGTATTTCTAGAGTGTATTGCTTCTATTCCATCAAAGTCAAACTTTAAAACTTCATTTAATATTCTTTTTCTCAAACATACAGGATGAGCTAATATAACTTTACCATTAAACATTTTTAAAAACTTAATTCCATCCTCTAAAGAAATTTTACTCTTTTTCTTAGAAGTGACTTTTTCATCAAAAATTTTATTTTTAAATTCATTTATTTTTTTAAGCTTTAAAAGTTTTAATCCATCTAGGAACTTTTTATTTTTATATATTTTTGAATTAAAATATCCAAGTATATGAACCCTATTCCCTTTATATCTAGTAGATAACTCTATAGCTGGAACAACTTTAATATTTACTTTTTTAGATTCCTTAATAGCTTCCTCTACTCCATCTACAGTATTATGATCAGATATTGATATTACATCTAAACCAACTCTTTTAGCTAATATAACTATTTCTTTTGGAGATAATTCTCCATCTGAATAACTAGAATGTATGTGAAAATCTCCTTTCAAAACAATTTCTCCTTATAAAATTACATATACAATTAATTTATTCATCTATATATAAAATTGTACATATAAAAAAGCTATAAAGAAACATCTTCCTTCTAGCTTTTTTGTTAATTTTTTATTTTTCTATTTTATTTATATCTTTTTCATCTATATCCTCTTTACTATCTGTTTCCTTTTCTAAATTTATATTACTTTTTGATATATAAATCTTCTTTGCATTTACTTGAGGTGGATTTGATTTAGTCATCTTTTCATCTAATGAAGCACATATATAGTCTCCAACTTCGCACTTTACAGAATCACACTTTGTATGTTTATTGCACTCTGTATAAATTTTAGTATCTTTATTTATTAAAAGAATAACCTTTCCTTTATATATATTGCATCCTTTTAAATATCCATCAATAAGTACTCTAACATTTTTAGTATCTTTACATTCTTCTACCTGTTTAACTTCTCCTATAATAATAGGATTTTTAAGTTGGTTAGCAGATGCAGAAATACTAAACATACTTAAAAATAAGGCTATAAATACTATGTATTTTTTTAACTGTTTTCTCATATATTTTCCTCCTAACTTAATAATACAAAAGTTATTTTTACCTTAAGTTTATTTTAATATTCATCCCTATCATAGGAAACGTTTACTTACCAAATGTATATAATATACTAATATTACTTTTATGGAGAATAATTTAATATGCAAAAATATGAAATATTTCAAAGAGGTAAATGTTTAATTTTATACTCTTTAATTTTAATTTTTTTAGCATTTTTTATATCAATCATTTCTAATTTTGTATATTCTGATGTACTTCTTATATTAGGAATTATTTTCTCTATAATTGGTGGTTTTTCTATTTCTGGTGGATTTCATATTGGAAACGGTATTAACACTTTAGGTCAAAGCAATTCTCAATACGTATCTAAAACTAATTTAGAAATGGTTCACCATGAAAAAGAATCACTTGATAGGGCAAATAATGCTCTAAGAACTACTATATTTGATGTTAAATTCCATAGTGCTGAATTAATGCTTAGTGGAATACTATGTATTATAATAAGTTTAAGTTAATATAAAAACACCCAGAAAATTAATATTTTCTGGGTGTGATTTTAATTATTCTTCATTCTCTTCTTTTAAATTTATTGATATTCCAAGCTCATTTAATTGCTTTTCATCTACAATGTTTGGAGCTTCACTTAAATAACAATATGCATTTTGGTTTTTAGGGAATGCTATAACATCTTTTATATTATCAGTTCCTGCTAAGAACATTATCATTCTATCTAATCCAAATGCTAATCCGCCATGTGGTGGTGGACCAAATTTGAATGCTTCTAGTAAGAAACCAAATCTCTTCCAAGCTTCTTCCATTGTAAATCCTAAAGCTTTAAACATTCTTTCTTGAAGTTCAGTGTCATGAATTCTTATTGATCCTCCACCTAACTCTTCTCCATTTAAAACTAAGTCATATGCAATTGATCTTACTTTTCCTGGTTCAGTTTCTAAATACTTTAAGTCTTCTTCCATTGGTGCTGTGAATGGATGGTGACATGCAGTGTATCTTTCTTCTTCTTCACTATATTCAAATAATGGGAACTCTGTAATCCAAGTGAAATTAAATTCATTTTTATCTTTTATTAAATCAAGCTTTTTAGCAAGTTCTAATCTTAATGCTCCTAAGCTTTGGAATACTACTGAATTTTTGTCTGCAACTATTAAAACTAAATCGTTAGTGTTAGCTGAAACTTTTTCTAAAAGATTAGTCATTTGTTCTTCTGTTAAGAACTTAGCTATTGGAGATTGTATTCCATCTTCTTTAACTTTAATCCATGCAAGTCCCTTAGCTTTATAAGTTTTTACAAATTCACCAAGTCTATCAATATCTTTTCTTCCCATAGAAGCTCCACCTTCTACACAAAGACATCTAACTGACCCACCATTTTCTAAAGGTTCTTTAAATACTTTAAAATCAACATCTTTAACTACTTCTGATATATCTTGTATCTTCATTCCAAATCTTAAATCTGGTTTATCTGATCCGTAGCTTTCCATTGCTTCTTTAAAAGTCATTCTCTTAATTGGAAGTTTAACTTCATGACCTAAAACTTCTTTAAATACATGAGCTATTAATCCTTCATTTAAAGCCATTACATCTTCTTGCTCAACAAAACTCATTTCTAAGTCAACTTGAGTAAACTCTGGTTGTCTATTTGCTCTTAAATCTTCATCTCTAAAACATTTAGTTATTTGATAATATTTATCAAATCCTGAAACCATTAATAATTGCTTAAATATTTGAGGTGATTGTGGAAGTGCATAAAACATTCCTGGATAATTTCTTGAAGGAACTAAGTAATCTCTTGCACCTTCTGGAGTACTTTTTGTAAGTACTGGAGTTTCAACTTCTAAAAATCCACAATTATCTAAATAATCTCTTATTGCCTTAGTAGTCCTATTTCTTATCATAAATATTTTTTGCATATCTGGTCTTCTAAGGTCTAAATATCTATACTTTAATCTTATATTCTCAGCTGCATCTAGTCCTTCTTTTATATATATTGGAGGTGTTTCTGATTCTGAAAGAATTCTTATATCCTCACATTTTAATTCTACAAGTCCTGTAGGTAATTCTTTATTTGGAGCTTCTCTAAGTACTACCTCACCAGTAACTGCTATACAATATTCTGGTCTAACTCCTTTTGCTTTTTCGAAAACTTCTTCAGTAACATCATCTCCAAATACTACTTGCATTATTCCAGTTCTATCTCTTAAATCTATAAACTGTAAGCCTCCAAGTTTTCTATTTCTTTGAACCCATCCCATTAAGGTAATTTTCTTACCTACATGCTCTTCTCTAGGTTCACCACACATCATTGTTCTCTTTAATCCACTAAGTGATTCTGCCATATGTGATTCCTCCATATCTATATTATTTTTTCTCTGCAAGCTAAAACAAATTTTAAGCTTTAATAAGCTCTTTTATTTTTTCTAAATCATCTAAGCTTAATTCAAATTGTTCTCCATCACTCATTCTCTTAAATTTAGCTTTTCTATTTTGAAGTTCATCATCACCTAAAACAACATTGAATTTTGCCCCTATTTTATTCGCATATTTCATTTCTGCTTTAAAGCTTCTTCCTGCATGATTTATTTCTGAACTTACTCCAATTTCTCTTAAAGCATGAGCTAGCCTAAATGCTTCCTTAGCCCCTTCTTCTCCCCTAGCTGCTAAATAAAGTTCTACTGTTGGATCCTCATTTATAACTATACCTTCTTTTTCAATAGCAAGTATAAGTCTTTCTATTCCCATACCAAATCCAACTGCTGGTGTTTCTGGTCCACCAATTTCTTCTATTAGCTTATCATATCTTCCCCCTCCACATACTGTGAAGTCTGAATTTAATATTTCAAATATTGTTTTTGTATAATAATCAAGTCCTCTAACAATTCCTGGATCAACTGTATAAGGTATACCTAAAATATCTAAATATTCCTTTACCTTATCAAAATGATCACTACATTCATCACAAATATAATCCAATATTATTGGAGCACTTTTAGTTATTTCTTTACACTTATGTTCTTTACAATCTAATATTCTCATTGGATTTTTGTTAAATCTTGTTTTACAAGTTGGACATAAGTTATCATAATTTTCTTCTAAAAATTTCTTTAATGCATCATTATATTTAGGTCTACAATTTGGACATCCTAAATTATTTATATTAAGACTTAATCCTTTAAGCCCTATCTTTTTTAATATAGTCATAGCAAGAGCCATAACTTCTGCATCTATTGAAGGCTTTTCACTTCCAAACATTTCAATTCCATATTGATGGAATTGTCTATATCTTCCTTTTTGCGCTTTCTCATATCTAAAACATGGTGTTATATAGAAAAGTTTTGTTGGTTGTGCTTCATTAAATAATCTATTTTCAATAAAAGCTCTAACAGCTGGAGCTGTTCCTTCAGGTTTTAAAGTAATACTTCTACCACCTTTATCTTCAAAAGTATACATTTCCTTTTGAACTATATCAGTTGTTTCTCCAACACCTCTTAAAAATAACTCAGTATGTTCAAACATTGGAGTTCTAATTTCTCTTATACCAAAATTTTTTGATATTTCTCTAAATATATTTTCAACGTAATGCCATTTATAAGCATCAACTGGTAACATATCTTTAGTACCTTTAGGTGCCTGTATTTCCATTATCTTTCCTCCTACTTATACAACGTATTTAGTAAATCTATTTTACCTTCAATCATTTCATCTATTCTATTTATATATTCTCTAACATCTTTAACATTTGGAAATCTTTCAATTCTATTTTCTTCTCTAAATACAACTTTAGATACAGCATCAGCTCCAAGTGCTATTATACTTTGAGTATCTTCAATCATTTGCATATTATATATACATTCTTTTCCCGCTTTAGAATATCCTATATTCTCCATATTTCCAACCATATTTTTTTGTCTATACATATAGTAAGGTATAAGTTCTAAATCATTTGCTAGCTTTCTGCTTTCTTCATACATTTTTGAAATTTCATCTTGTGGTTTAATTCCAAGTCCTTTTTTAAGTATGAAATTTTCATAAAGTCTAGAGCCTCTTTTTAATGAAAGTCCATGAACTGTTAAACTATCTGGATTAAGTTCTTTTATTTCATTTGCAGTTTTTATAGCTTCTTTAATACCTTCTCCTGGAAGTCCTATTATCATATCCATATTAATATCTTTAAAACCTAATTCTCTTGCAATTTTAAATTTTTCTTTTACATCTTCTGAATTATGATTTCTTCCAATTAACTTTAATGTTTCATCATTCATAGTTTGAGGATTTATACTTATTCTAGAAACATTATATTTTTTCATAGTTTTAAGTTTTTCTAAAGTTATTGAATCAGGTCTTCCACATTCAACAGTAAATTCTAATATACCTCTATTTACCACAAATGCATTATAAACCTTATTCATTATTTCTTCAAACTCTTCATTAGATACTGATGTAGGAGTTCCTCCACCAAAATATACTGTTTCTATCTCTAACCCTTTTTTATCTACATATTCTTTAATTTTCTCTATTTCATAAGAAAGTGCATCTAAATATGGTTTTACAAGTTTTTTATTTCCTGATATAGGATTTGATGCAAAAGAACAATATAGACATCTAGTAGGGCAAAATGCCATTCCTATATATATAGCTATTTTTTTATTATTTATATCTAAAAACTTTTCTTCTACCTTTGCAATATCAATGCAAAGTTTTGCTTTTTCTTCTAAAGCCATATGTTTTTCATAAAAATATTTTATTATTTCTTCTTCGCTTTTTCCTTCATTTAATAGTTTTAATGCAATTTTAGAAGGTCTTATTCCAACTAAAGTTCCCCATGGATAAATATCTCCCGTTAAACTTTTAAGTCCTTTAAAAATAGTTTTCTTTATTGTATCTTTTATATTTTCTTCTATTTTATCTTTTTCTTCAAAATTACCACTTTTAAAAACAACTTCATCTTTATTAATATCTACAGTGTAATCAAATTCATTTTCATTTTCAAATTTTATTTCATCTAAAGGAAAATATAAATTAAACATTTGATATACATCATATCTGTATTTTAAATCATTCAATCCTATATTAATTTTCATATTTTCTCCTTACTTTAAAAATGGATTGTTTTTCTTTTCAAATCCTATAGTTGTTTTTGGTCCATGTCCTGGATATACAGTTATATAATCTCCAAGTGGCAATAATTTAACCCTTATACTATTAATTATTTTTCCAAAATCTCCACCTGAAAAATCAGTTCTTCCTATTGACCCTTGAAACAATGTATCTCCTGAAAACAAATCATCTCCAATTAGAAAACAAACTCCACCTTCTGTATGGCCTGGAGTACATATAACATTAACTTTAGTTTTCCCTATATAAAGATTAGAATCTTCTGTTAAGAATCCATCTGGTTTTCTTATATTTCCAAATACATAATTATCATTTTCTACATATTTCATTTCTGCTTCATTTACATAGAATGGAATATTAAATGATTGACTTAAGTATTCAACAGCTCCAACATGATCTAAATGAGCATGTGTTAATAATATAAATTTTGGATTTATATTAAGTCCTTCTATTATTTGTTTTAACTTTAGTTCATCTCCACCTGGATCTATAATTCCTGCTTCTTTAGTATCATTATCTATTATTAAATAACAATTTGCATCATATATACCTGCTGGTATTGTTTTAACTATCATCAAAAATCATCTCCTTATTATTAAAATTGTTTGAAACTATCTAAAAGTATTGTTACAGGTCCATCATTTTGTATATCAACTTTCATATCCGCTCCAAATTCTCCAGTTTCTACTTTTAATCCTGTTTCTTTTAACATATTTACAAACTCATTGTAAAGAATTTTAGCTTCTTCTCCACCTTTAGCATTCATAAAATTAGGTCTTCTACCTTTTCTACAATCACCATAAAGTGTAAATTGTGATATAACTAAAATTTCTCCTTTTATATCTAATAAAGATTGATTCATTTTATAGTTTTCATCTTCAAAAATTCTAAGATTAACTACTTTATCTTTTATATATTTTAAATCCTCTATAGTATCTTCTTTTGATATTCCAATAAGAATATTTAATCCTTCATTTATTTTTCCTACTACTTCACCATCTACTTTTACACTAGATGAAGAAACTCTCTGTACTACAGCTCTCAAAATGAACACGTCCTTCTTTAATTATTAACTCTATATATATCAATTACCCCTCTAATTTTTCTAATAACCTTCATAAACTCCTTTAATTGCTCTATTGAGTTTATTTTTATTTTTATATTTATAGTTGCAACATTTCCTTTAGATGAATTCGCATTTAATGAATTTAAAGGTAATCCTTTTTCACTAATAACACTCATTATTTCAGCTAATATTCCAGTTCTATCTTCTGTTCTTATTTGAACCTCTGCTATATAAGCTGAGCCCTTTGCCTTTCCAAAGCTAGCTTCAACTATTTTTTCAGGTTCATTTTTAATTAATGATTTTACATTATTACAATCTTTTCTATGAACAGATACTCCTCGCCCTTTTGTAATATATCCAACTATATCATCACCCGGCACTGGATTACAACATTTTGCAAATCTAACCATTATATTACTAAGACCTTTTACAGTAACACCATAAGTTTTTTGGTTATCTTTTTCATGTTTCTTTTCTTGCTTTTGTATTTGTTCTTCAATATTTTTTTCTAAAGCTTCTTTAGCTGCTTTATCATCTATATTATCTTCTTTAAGCCTTGATACAAACGATGATGCTGTTATTACTCCAACTCCTATATTAGCATATAAATCCTCTAAATTATGTATATTGTATCTCTTAAGAAGTTTGTTATAAACATCTCCCTTTGCAATATCATTAAATACAACACTTTGTTTCTTAAGTTCTTTTTCTAGGATTTCTTTTCCTTTTTCTATATTTTCTTCTTTTTTTATCTTTTTAAACCATTGTCTAATTTTACTCTTAGCTTGATTACTCTTTACAATATTTAACCAATCCATCTTAGGACCTTTTGTACTTTTAGAAGTAATTATTTCAACTATCTCTCCAGTCTTTAACTTATAATCTAAAGGTACTATTTTACCATTAACTTTTGCACCAACACATTTATTTCCTATATCAGTATGTATTCTATAAGCAAAATCTATTGGTGTAGAACCACTTGCTAAATTTATTACTACACCTTTTGGAGTAAATACAAATACTTCATCAGAAAATAAATCTATTTTAAATCCTTCTATAAATTCCTCAGCATCTGATGTTTCTTTTTGCCATTCTAACATATCTCTAAGCCATGCAAGCTTCATTTCAAAGTCAGCACCTTTATCATCTTCGCTTCCTTCTTTGTATTTCCAGTGAGCTGCTATACCATATTCTGCTGTTTTATGCATTTCAAAGGTTCTTATTTGAATTTCAAAAGTTTTACCTTGCGGTCCTATAACGGTTGTATGCAGTGATTGATACATATTAGGCTTTGGCATAGCTATATAGTCCTTAAATCTTCCTGGTATTGGTTTATAAATAGTATGAACTATACCAAGTACTCCATAACAATCTTTTACTGAATCAACTAAAATTCTTATTGCAGTTAAGTCAAATATTTGTTCTATATCTTTATGTTTTTTTACCATTTTTCTATATATACTATAAAAATGTTTTGGCCTTCCTTCTATATCAGCATCAATTCCTGCATCATCTAATTTTCCTTTAAGATCCTCTATAACAGAATCAATGTAAGCTTCTCTCTCTACTCTCTTTTCAGCAATTTTATGTACTAAATCATAATATTCTTCTTCATGCAAATATCTAAAACTTAAATCTTCAAGTTCCCACTTAATTTTAGACATACCAAGTCTATGAGCAAGAGGTGCATAAATATCTAAAGTTTCTTTTGCTTTTTGTTTTTGCTTCTCTTTTTTCATATATTTAAGAGTTCTCATATTATGAAGTCTATCTGCTAATTTTATTATAATTACTCTTATATCTTTAGCCATAGCTAAAAGCATTTTCCTTACGTTATCAGCTTGCTGTTCTTCTTTTGTCTTATATTCTATTTTGCCAAGTTTTGTTACACCTTCAACAAGATTTGCTATTTCTTCATTAAATTCATTAGCCATATCTTCATATCTATAATCTGTATCTTCTATAACGTCATGTAAAAGACCTGCAGCAATAGTGCTAGTATCCATACCAAGTTCAGCTAATATACATGCTACGTCTATTGGATGTATTATGTAAGGTTCACCTGATTCTCTACTTTGATCTTTATGAGCTTCATTAGCTAAGTTATAGGCTTTTTTTATCGTTTCAATGTCAACATTATTGCAATTTTTTTCTATATAATTAACTAAATTCTCTATCATTAGGAATACGCCCCTTAAAATAGTATTAAACTATAATTATTTAAAATCAAAGGCTGGTTTTTTAACCAGCCATTATCTATTATTATATAATACCGTCAAAACATTTTCAATGATTTTAAACATCATACTGTGTTAATGACATTACATCGTAACCTTTAAGTTTATCTCTTCCTTTTAATTCTGTAAGTTCTATTACAAAATCTAATGAAACAACTTCTCCACCAGCAAGTTCTACAAGTTTTGCTACTGCTTCTATTGTTCCTCCAGTTGCTAATAAATCGTCAACTATTGCAACTCTTTGTCCTTTCTTTATAGAACCTTTGTGTAATTCTAAATTATCTGTACCATATTCTAAATCATATGCTATTGATATAGTTTCTCCTGGTAGCTTACCAGGTTTTCTAACTGGAATAAATCCAACACCTAATGCATAAGCAACAGGAACTCCAAATATAAACCCTCTAGCTTCTGGACCTACAACTACATCTATCTTTTTGTCTTTTAAATGCTCAACTATCTTATTAACAGATTCTCTTAATCCTTCTCCATCTGAAATTAATGTAGTTACATCTTTAAAACTTATTCCCTCTTTAGGAAAATCTTCAACTATTCTTATTTTTTCTTTTAAATCCATTTTGATTCCTCCAATATTTTAAGAATTACATCCTAACAATACATTATAATGCATTTAAAACTGCCTTATTCTTGTATTATATAAATATTTTGCTATTTGCTCTGCTCTATCTTCATCATCAGTCGTAATTAGTTCTAGAACTATTCTAGCATTATTTAATTTTCCAACAGCACTTGTAGTTGGAGTTATTAAATTTATAATTTTCTCTATATTCTCGTCATCAAGTTCTTCTATATTATTAAAGTTAATTATAGCTCTTAATCCAATGTTATTTGTATTGTCTAAAAATTTCTTACCTTCTTTTAGAAAAATAGCATTTTCTCCACTACCTTTAGAACCTGCCCACTTTGTACCAATTAAAATCAAATCCAAATATTTATTAATACTTTTCATATTGTAATAAATGGCTATAGCTTGCATTAATTTAAATGTTAAAGCACTTAATGATAAATTTTTATATCTATATTGACAACATTTTTGATTAGGATTTATATAAATATAATCTTTCTTTTCATTAATAATTTTATTCTCTATAACTATTAAATCTATTCCAAGCCTATCACAAAGTTCAACCTCTTCTTGTGATGCTAAATCCACTCCTAATGTAATTAGTAATTCTCCCCCTAAAAAATCTATTTTTGTTTTTATATCAAAAGAATCTACCTTTTTACATTCGTCTCCACCATCATGTATTAAATATTCTACATCTGCATTTAAGTATCTTAAAACTAAGCTTAAGGAAGCAATTGCACAAATACCATCAACAGTGTTTATTCCATATATAATGATCTTTTCCCTATTATTAATTGCTGTAACAAGACGTTCTATTGACTTGTTCATATCTTTCATAATAAAGGGATTATATCCTTTTATGTAATTAGGGCAATATATACTCTCCCAAAACTTACGCATCACTTACTATCTCCTCCACAAAATTAGAAAACAATAATATTATAATTTAAAACAGAGCATTTGACAAATATTTATGTAAAAAAGTTAAAAAACCTTCAAATTTATTTTGAAGGCTTTTATATTTAGACATAATTTTATAAGTTATGCTTTTGTTTTTTATTATTATTTCTTCTTTTTTGAAGAGCAACCCATAAAGGTGATGCTATAAATATTGATGAATAAGCTCCTGTAGCTATACCAATTATAAGTGGAAGAGAAAATTCTCTAACAGTTGGCACAAAAATATTAACTGCTACAATTGTTATAAGAGTTGTAATTGTTGTATTAATTGATCTTGACATAGTTTGTGTTAAACTCTTATCAGCTATTTCAGTTGGAGAACTTCTTCTCATAATCTTTGAATTCTCTCTTATTCTATCAAAAATAACTATAGTATCATTTATTGAATAACCTACAACAGTTAATATAGCCGCTATAAATGGTGAGTTAACTGTTATATTAAATATAGCATAAAAACTAAGAGTTACTAATATATCATGAATTAGGGCTACTAAAGCCGCAATTCCAAATCTTATTTCAAATCTTATTGCTATATATATAAGCATGCACACAAATGCTATACCAATTGCTATAATAGCTTTATCTGTTAATTCTTTACCAACTGATGCACCTATTTCATTTTGAGAAACTAATGCTTTATCACCAATTTTAAAATCTTTCTTAAATTGATCATAAATTTCATTAACTTCTTTTGATGGTAAATTAGGTGATTTTATTTCATATTGTGTTGAATTTACAGTATTAGTTATTGCATCTTTATCATATTTTTTAACAATTTCATCTGCCTTTTGTTTATCAAATTCTTTACCAAAATCAAATACAACTTGTGTACCACCTTTAAAATCTATACCAAAATTAAGACCTCTTGTGAACATAAAGCCTAATCCCACAACTATAAAAATAAGGGATAAAGTAATCCATATTTTTGCATGTTCTATTATTTTCAACATAGCTCTACCCCCTTTTCACTTTCACTCTAAACAGAGATGGTTTGCTTAAGAAGCCAGCAGCTAACGCTTGATTCATTAAGAATTTTGTTACTATAAGAGCCGTAAATAAACTTACAACTATACCTATCATTAATGTTATAGCAAATCCTTTAACTGATCCAGACCCTACAAAATAAAGAACCAATGCAGCTATTATTGTTGTTACATTTGAATCAACTATTGATGAAAGTGCATTATCAAAGCCTTTCTTAACTGCTGATTTTGGTGAAATACCATTTCTAAGTTCTTCCCTTATTCTTTCAAATATAAGTACATTGGCATCTACTGCCATACCTATAGTAAGTAAGAATCCAGCTATACCTGGAAGTGTAAGTGTTGCTCCAATTTCAACAAACACTAGAAGAACTAATGTAACATATAATGTTAAAGCAATTGATGCTATTATACCTGGAACTCTATAATATAAAATCATAAATATGAATATTAAACTTATTCCAATCACTCCTGCTTTAACGGCATTTGGTAATGCTGTTTCACCAAGTTGTGCTCCAACAGTTTGTTGTGATAAAGCTTTTATACTAACAGGTAATGCTCCTGAATTTATAAGTCCTGCTAAATTTTTAGCTTCTTCAACACTACTCATACCAGTAATTACAGCTTCACCATTTGTTATTTGGCTTTGAACTGTAGGATTTGTAAGTTGTTGATCATCCATATTAATTGATATTTGTTTTCCTAAATATTTTTGAGTAGCCTCTGAAAATAATTTAGTTCCTTCATTATTTAATTCAAGTGAAACAACAGGCTTTCCATTTTGTTGATCAAGCATAGATGTAGCTTTTTTTACATCCTTACCAGTTAAAATTACCTTTCCATCTGGCGCCTTAAAAGTAAGCTCTCCTGTTTTACTTAAAGCATCTACTATACCTTGTGAATTATATTCTCCAGGTATATCAACTCTTATTTTATTATCACCTTCTGTAGTAACTACAGTCTCAGCTACTCCAAGCTTATCAACTCTTAATTTTATTAAATCTTTTGTTTTCTGTAAATCTTCATGACTTACATTTTCATCTTGAATTCCTAAAAGCACAGAAACTCCACCTTGTAAATCCAACCCTTTAGTTATAGCTTGATTGAAAGATTTTATCTCCCAGCCTCCAATTTTAACTCCTCTGAAGCAAACTATTGCTAAAACTATTATAACTAGGGTACAAAGCGTAAAAATAAATGTACTTTTTCCTTTTCCTTTCATTTTTATCCCCCTTCGGTTCAGTATAAACACTATTGTATAGTGCCCAAACTAATACTTAAATATTCTTTTTATAATTTTACATTTATTGGTATAAATTTCTATAAATCGCTTTTAATTATACCATAATATAATATCATAATAAAGTATTATGTAAACATTTCACTTTGTGATTAATTCAATCTTATTAAATAAAAAACACCACTTTTGTGGTGTTTTTACTTTTTAAATTATTTTTATTTAACTTCAGCTTCCTCTTTATTTAACTTAGTTGCAATTGAATTTTTAACTAATTTTATTTTTGTTCTATCTGAGCTTGTTTCTATTACTACATGCTCATCTGACATTTTAACTATTTTACCAACGATTCCGCCTCTTGTCATTATTTCATCATTAACTTTTAATGAATCCATCATTTGTCCATATTGCTTCTTTCTCTTCTTTTCTGGAAGAATTATCATAAAGAAGAAAAGACCAAATATTAAAACCAATGGTAGTATTTGATATAAAATTGGCATTTTGTACACCCTTTCCTTGTTTAAGTATCATTTGGAACTTATATCCCTAAAATGAGTTTACATTTATTTCATTTTGTTGTCAACAAAACATTTAAAACTATTATTAAATACTATTATTTTTTATTTCTATTCCACTCACTTAATTTTTGTTCTTTAAACTCTTTAAATCTATCTTCATCAATGGCATTTCTTATATCTTCCATTAACTTATTGTAAAAATAAAGATTATGAAGTACACAAAGTCTCATAGCAAGCATTTCCTTAGCTTTAAATAAATGTCTTATATATCCTCTTGTGTAATTTTTACATGTAGGACATTGACATCCTTCATCTATAGGTCTTTTATCTAATTCAAACTTTTTATTCATTAGATTAATCTTACCTTCTCCTGTAAACACATGACCATGTCTACCATTTCTTGCTGGAAGTACACAATCAAAAAAGTCTACTCCTCTATCTACAGCTTCTAAAATATTTTCAGGCGTTCCAACTCCCATTAAATAGATAGGTTTATCTTGTGGAAGGTGTGGTACAACTGCATCTATTGTTTCATACATTTCTTCATGAGTTTCTCCAACTGCAAGTCCTCCAATAGCATATCCATCTAAATCCATCTTTGATATAGTCTTTGCATGTTCTATTCTTATATCTTTAAATGTGGCTCCTTGGTTTATACCAAATAACATTTGTTCTTTGTTTATAGTGTCAGGAAGTGAATTTAATCTATCCATTTCTTTTTTACATCTTTCAAGCCATCTTGTAGTTCTTTCAACTGATTGCTCAACATATTTTCTAGGTGATGGTATCTCTATACATTCATCAAATGCCATAGCTATAGTTGAGGCTAAATTACTTTGTATTTGCATACTTTCTTCAGGTCCCATAAATATTCTCTTACCATCTATATGAGAATTAAAGTATACACCCTCTTCTTTAATTTTTCTAATTCCTGATAATGAAAATACTTGGAATCCACCTGAATCTGTAAGTATAGGTCTATCCCAATTCATAAATTCATGAAGTCCACCCATTTCCTTAACAACTTTATCTGATGGTCTTAAATGAAGATGATATGTATTTGAAAGTTCAACTTGACATCCTATTTCCTTTAAATCCATACTTGAAACCGCACCTTTAATAGCAGCTAATGTTCCTACATTCATAAATACTGGTGTTTCTATAGTTCCATGTGGTGTTACAAATCTACCTCTTCTTGCTTTCCCGTCCTTCTTTAACAAAGTATATCTTTTGCTCAAAAATTTCACTCCTTTAGTTTCTAAGTCAATTGCTTTTTATTTAATAAACATAGCATCTCCAAATGAGAAGAATCTATATTTTTCTTTAACTGCTTCATTATATGCATTTAATACATTATCTCTTCCTGCTAATGCTGAAACAAGCATTATTAATGTTGATTCTGGTAAATGAAAATTAGTTATTAAATTATCTACCACTTTATATTTATATCCTGGATATATAAATATATCTGTCCAACCACTTGCTTCCTTAACTGTACCATCATCTCCTGCTATAGTTTCTAATGTTCTTGTTGATGTAGTACCTACTGCTATAACTCTCTTGCCATTTTTCTTCGTATTATTTATTATATCAGCTGATTCTTTTGATAATTGATAAAATTCTGAATGCATAATATGATCATTTATATCATCAACTTGAACTGGTCTAAATGTTCCAAGACCAACATGTAAAGTTAAATAAACTATATTTACTCCTTTTTCCTTTATTTCTTTAAGTAATTCTTCTGTAAAGTGAAGTCCTGCAGTTGGTGCAGCGGCTGAACCTTTTTCTTTAGAATATACAGTTTGATATCTTTCTCTATCTTCTAATCTTTCATGTATGTATGGAGGAAGTGGCATTTCTCCTAATGAATCTAGAACTTCTTCAAATATTCCATCATATTCAAATTCTATAATTCTATTACCTGTATCTAATACTTCTAAAACTTCACATTTAAGTTTTCCATCTCCAAACTCAAATCTTCTTCCAGGTTTTGCGCTTTTTCCAGGCTTAGCTAAACATTCCCACTTATCTCCCTCAAGTCTTTTAAGAAGTAAAAATTCTATTTTACCACCAGTACCTTCTTTAGCACCTATAAGTCTTGCTGGCATTACTCTAGTATTGTTTAAAACAAGAGTATCACCTTCATTTAAATATTCTATTATATGCTTAAAAACTTTATGTTCTATATCACCTGTTTTCTTGTCAAGAACCATAAGTCTTGAAGTATCTCTTTTTTCTAATGGATGTTGTGCTATTAATTCTTCTGGTAAATAAAAATCAAAATCGCTTACTTTCATTTGTTTCGTCTCCTTACTATATTTAAAAAAACTTTTTTTGTTCTCCTTTATTATGAGCACTAATACTTCTTCCTAAGTGCTTATATGCTTTTTCAGTTGCTACTCTTCCTCTTGGTGTTCTTACTATAAATCCTTTTTGTAACAGATAAGGTTCATATACATCTTCTAATGTTCCAAGTTCTTCTCCTATAAAATAAGATAAAGTTTCTATACCAACAGGTCCACCTTTAAAATTATCTATTATAGCTTCTAATATTTTATTATCAACTCTATCAAATCCTTGACTATCTACTTCTAAAAGTTTAAGAGCTTCTCTTGCTTCTTTATAACTTATTAAATTATCAGATTTAACTTCAGAATAATCTCTAACTCTTTTTAATAATCTATTAGCTATTCTTGGCGTACCTCTTGATCTTCTAGCTATTTCAAAAGCACCTTCCTCTGTTATAGAACAACCAAAAACTAAAGCACTTCTAACTATTATATCCTTTAGTTGTTCATCTGTATAATATTCCATAGAGCATAAAACCCCAAATCTATCTCTAAGAGGTGATGTTAACATTCCTATTCTTGTAGTTGCACCTATAAGAGTAAATTGTGGCAAATCAAGTCTAATAGATTTAGCAGCTGCTCCTTTTCCTATAACTATATCAAGAGCATAATCTTCCATGGCAGGATAAAGAATTTCCTCAACATTTCTATTTAATCTATGAATCTCATCAATAAATAAAACATCATTATCTTGAAGAGTAGTTAATATTGCAGCTAAATCACCAGCTCTTTCAATTGCTGGACCAGATGTAACCTTAAGATTTCCACCCATTTCTTTAGCTATAATGTTAGCTAATGTAGTTTTTCCAAGTCCTGGGGGGCCATATAATAAAACATGGTCTAATGCTTCATTTCTATTTCTAGCTGCTTTTATAAATATATCTAATCTTTCTTTAACTTTATCTTGACCTATATATTCATTTATTTTTTGAGGTCTTAAACTTAATTCTCCAAAATCTTCATTAAGTTCATTAGGTGTAATAATTCTTTCCAAAAATCTCACCTACCCCATTAAAACTTTTAAGCAATCTTTTATCATTATTTCTACAGTATTTTCTTTACTTATATTTTTAATAGCCATATTTGCTTCTTTTTCACTGTATCCTAATGCTAAAAGTGCTCCTAAAACTTCTGAAACTTTAAATGCATAATCATCATCTACTGAAGGTATATTTTCATTTATATCTCCATCTTCAAATAATTCATCTGGTTTTAACTTATCTTTAAGTTCTAATATTATTCTTGAAGCAGTCTTTTTACCTATTCCAGGAGCTCTACAAAGATGTTTATCATCTTCAGTCATTATTGCATACTTCAAATTATTTATTCTACTAATTGATAAAAGTGAAAGTGCAGCCTTTGAACCAACTCCATTTATTCCAAGTAATAATTTAAACATATTTAATTCTTCTTTTGATAAAAATCCATATAATCCAATAAAATCTTCTCTAACTATTTGTTCTAAATAAAGCATAACTTCTTCACCAATAGATGGCATTTCTGACATAGTTATTCCTGAAGAAAATATTTTATATCCTATACCATTATTTTCAATGATTAAATAATCTTTTATTATTCCTATATATTTTCCTTTTATATATTCATACATTTATACTCCCCCTTTCCAATATGCTGGATGAAAGTATGTTCCCATACAAGTCTACTTATTACTTTATCATTTTAATTAAAATCTTTCAAGAAATGATAACAATAAAAAAAGGACTATATAATTAGTCCTAATTTTTACGTAATAAGTTCCATTATTTTATTTTCTACTTCTTCTATATTTTTGCTACTAAAATATTTAAAATTTTTAATTTTTTCAGCATCAGTATCTCTAAACATATCTATAGACATTTCATCTGAATAAACTTTTTCTTTTTTAAGTTCCCCATTATTATCAGCTTTATATATAGCTAAATATCCATCACTTTCACCAATATAATAAGTATCTTTCTCAAAATCACTACTAACTTTATCTTGACTATTTCTTCTATATATAAATCTATCATTTGATTTTTCTACTAATTCATATCCGTCTTTCAATGCTTGTTTTGTTAGTAATTCTTCTGTTAATCCATCCTTCAAATTATTAATTTTTATTAATTCTTTAACAGTTGTTGTTTTATCTCTCTTTTCATTAGTATAGAAAGAAATAATCAAATCATCTCTAAGTGTTCTTCCTTTTGCTATACTAGATGAATTAACTTCTTCTACCTGCATACTATTTTGCTTTTCAAGTTCTCTATTCTTAATACTTTTTGATGTTAAATAATATGTTCCACTAAAAAGAATTATAATACCTAAAAACACTATACTTAAATAAATTTTTCTTTTATGTTTCATTCTTATCACTCCTTATTGGGTATTTTTACCACAATAAAGAGTTTTATTCATTTTTTATAAAAATTTATTTTTATTTATACATATAAAAATCTTTTAATTCTTCCAAATCAAAAGAAGTTAGTCCATACTCTTTTTCAAAGTAATTCTCATAAGTTTCATATTTATCTTTTATGGAATTTAAACTTAATTGTATAAACGACCTATTAACCCCTAAAATTTCTTCTATTAACTTCTTTGTTTTTTCATCTTTAATATAATTACTACACATATTAATTACTTTTTTATTAAATTGCTCTCTATTCTCATTACTTTGTAAATAATCTTCTATTACTGTTTCTTCATCTATTCCTAATGCTAATAATAAAAGAGCAGATCCTATTCCTGTCCTATCCTTTCCTGCAGTACAATGCTGTAATATAGCTGTATTTTTTGGGTTTTTAAAAAGCTCAAATAATTCTTTGTATGCAGGATTATTAATTGGCATATTTTTATAAGCATCTTTAAGTAACTGTTCTGGAGTTATTGTAATTTCTTTTCCTTTTAATATTTCGGAAATATAACTTATCATATCTAAATTTTCACTTTTGCTAATTTTTTCTTCAATATTCATTCCAGATATATTTATATTCTTAACTCCTTTTACTTGTATATCTGGATTTTCAAGTACTTCCTCTTTTGATCTATAATCCAATACATATTTTATTCCTAAAGTCTCAAAATATTTTAAATCATCATTTTTTAAATTTGAAAGATCTTCTGAACGATAAAATAATCCCCATTTAATCATTCTTCCTTTTTTATCTATATATCCTCCTAAATCTCTAAAATTACTAAATTTTTCAAGAGGTAATATTCTTTCTGCAAGAATAAGTTCTCCACTTTTGCATACAATTTTATAAAAAGTTCTATTTAAAGGTTTTGGATCTTTAAATTTTATTGTATTTTTATTATAAAAATCCATTAAAAATATTTCTTTTTCTTCTAATTTATTTTTATAAAATATTTTTCCACTTTCTGTTTTATTCAGTTTAATTTGTATATAATCTTCTTTTCTAATTAAAATTCCACTTATATTATTCATACGTACCTACCCTCTTAAATTTTTCCTATATATACCTAATATAATTATATATCTAATAATTTATTATATTTATGTTTACTAATTATTTTATTGAAAAATAATTATTTATTAATATTCTTCACATAATAATCCTATGTTTTTATAAAAGTATTAATCTTGACAATTCAGATAGGAATTCTTATAATTTTAAAAAAGAATTTATTTATAGGAAGAGGATTTCAAATGAAAAAACGTTTTACATTGCTTATATTATCATTGCTAATTATAGTAATATCATTAGTATCATGTAGTAATTTAAATAATAAAACTAATTCTACAGATTTAAATAAAAAAACTATTACTATAGGTACATCAGGTACATATTATCCTTTTACATATTCAAATAACGGAAACCTTGAAGGATTTGAAATTGACATATGGAATGAAATAGGGAAAAAATTAAATTACAATATAAAATTTAAGACCGCTTCATTTAGTGGGCTTTTTGGTATGCTTGAAAGTGGAAAAGTTGATACTTTAGCTAATCAAATAACTTTAACTAACGAACGAAAAGAAAAATACTTTTTTACTGATCCTACTGTATATAGTGGTGCACAAATAATTGTAAAACAAGATAATAATTCAATTAAATCATTTGATGATTTAATTGGTAAAAAAGTAGGTGTGGACCTTGGAAGTAATTATGAGCAAATAGTCAAAGATAAAGATAAAAATGGTAATATAAAAATTATAACTTATCAAAATACTGATGCTGCTTTTAATGAGCTTTTACTTGGTAGAATTGATGCTGTTGTTATAGACAAAGTTTCAGCAATAGCTGCAATTAAAGAAAAAAATTTAAATTTACAGCTTGCAGGTAAGCCTATTGATAAAATAGAAAATGCTTATCCATTTTTAAAAACAAAAGAAAATGAAAATCTAATAAAAGATATAAATTCAGCTTTATTAGATATGAAAAATGATGGATCTTTAAAAGCAATTTCAGAAAAGTGGCTTGGAACTAATGTTACAACTCCAAATAATAACGAATCTGATACAGAATCTTTAAAAAGCTCTAAAGGAACATTATCCTTTGACTTTATGTATTCATTAAAATTAATTCCTATGCTAATTAAAGCTATGAAAACTACTATTTCATTATCAGTATTTGGTATGATTTTAGGACTTATTATTGGAATAGCACTTGCAATAATAAGAATTTACAAAATCCCAATAATTAAACAGTTAGCCGAAATATATATTTCATTTTTTAGAGGTACTCCTCTTTTAGTTCAATTATTTTTATTATATTTTGGTATTCCACAAGTTATACCACCCCTTCAAAATATGACAGCTTATACAGCAGCTCTTATTGGGCTTGGATTAAATGCATCTGCATATATTGCCGAAATATTAAGATCTTCAATAAATGCAATAGATAAAGGACAAATGGAAGCATGTTTATCAGTGGGAATGACAAAAGGAGAAGGACTTAAAAGAATAATACTTCCACAAGCATTCAGAATAGCTATCCCACCTCTTGGTAATATATTTGTTGATACTGTAAAGGGATCTTCACTTGCTTTCACTTTAGGTGTTGTAGAACTATTAGCAAAAGCTCAAATGGCTGCATCATCTAGTTACAAATTTTTCGAAAGTTATATTGTAGTAGCAATAATGTACTGGATAATCATAGAGTTCTTCAGTTATTTACAAAAAGTTTTAGAAAGAAAGATTTCAGTATATTAGAGGTGATATTATGATAAAAATAGAAGGCTTAAAAAAGAAATTTAATAATATAGAAGTTTTAAAAAATATAAATTTAAATGTTAAAACAGGAGAAGTTGTAGTAATTCTTGGACCATCTGGTTCTGGTAAATCAACCTTTCTAAGATGCTTAAATTATCTTGAATCTCCAGATGAAGGTAAAATAACAATTGGTGATATTTCTTTAGATACAAATAAAATAAATAAAAAGCAAATTCATTTATTAAGAAAACAATCTGCTATGGTTTTTCAGCATTATAATCTTTTTAATAACAAAACTGTATTAGAAAATGTAACAGAAGCATTAATAGTTGTAAAAAAAATAGACAAAACCAAAGCTTCAGAATTAGCTTTAGATGCACTAAGAAAAGTTGGAATGGAAAATAAAAAAGATGTATATCCAAATACTTTATCAGGTGGGCAAAAACAAAGAGTTAGTATAGCACGTGCTATGGCTATAAATCCAAATGTTATACTTTTTGATGAGCCAACGTCAGCATTAGATCCAGAACTTGTTGATGAAGTTTTATTAGTAATAAAAAATTTAGCAAAGGAACATAGAACTATGATAATTGTCACTCATGAAATGTCATTTGCTAAAGATGTTGGTGATAGAATTATCTTTATGTCAGATGGTTTAGTTGTTGAAGAAGGTACACCAGATGAAATATTTAATAATCCTAAAAATGATAGAACAAAACAGTTTTTAAAAAGATACATTAATTCTTAAAATAAAACTAAAAACCGATATAAAAATTTATATCGGTTTTTTTTATTCCTTTTCTATTTTAATAGATATTTTTGTAATGTAATTATTTGGATTTTTACTTGTTAGACTATCTAATACACAATATTCATAAGAATGACTTTTTATAATATATCCCATTCTATTTATCTCATTTAATAATTTTTTATAGCTTGTACCTATATCTTCATATCTACCTTGATGATAGATAATTGCATATAAACCTTCAGGTTTTATTATAACGTTTTTATCAGATATCTTATTATTTAAAGGTACAAAAGCATAATCTGCCGTAGTATAGTTTCCCTTTTTTAAATTTTTAGCTGAAATCATAACTCCTATTTGATAATTATATACATAACAATTTAAAGTCGCCTTTTTTAATAATGTCTTTATAGCTATATTAGTTTTTATTAAATCGTATGGACTTTCTACCTCTTGTACTGCTAAAAATTCTTCTTTTAAGTATTTAAAATAAACTTTTTCTTCAAATTCACTTATATGCTCTATAGTTTCTATCTTTTTTTCAATTCTTTTAATTATTAAATTTAAATGTTCTTTTTGTTTTTCTAACTCTCTCTTTTGTTCAACCATCAAATTTAAAGTTGAATTTAAACTACGATGTCCTAAAAACTCTTTTATTTTTTTTAAAGGTACACCTATTTCCTTAAGTATTAAAATACTATCTAAAACTTCTAATTGTTCTGCAGTGTAATATCTATAATTATTAGAAGCATCAACTATTTTAGGTTTAAATAGACCTATTTTATCATAAAATATCAAAGTTTGTTTTGATAAATTATGAAACTTCGCCACTTCACCAATAGTAAATTTTATATCCATATTTCCTCCATAAAACTTTTAATATTCTCTTGACCATATAGTTACTATATCCTTTAAACTAATTATTGTAAATAATTATGTTAGATAAGGAGTACTATATATGAACAGCAATTTTACTAAACACCAAACTTATTTACAATTTATTAAGTATATTCTCCCTTCTGTTGTAGCTATGGTATTTTTATCATTTTATACTACTATAGATGGATTTTTTGTTTCAAGATTTGTAGGATCTGATGCATTAGCATCAATAAATATTATTATTCCAATAACCTGTGTAATATTTGGGATAGCAGTAATGCTTGCAACTGGATCTGGCGCCTTAGTTTCTATAAAACTCGGTGAAGGTAAAAAAGATGATGCTAATAAGCTATTTTCTTTCATAACATTAACTCTACTTGTAATTTCTTTAATTTTAACTTTTATTGGATTAATTTTTTTAAAACCAATTCTATCATTACTTGGTGCAACTAAAGTTCTTATGCCCTACGCACTAAAGTATGGATTTATAACAATTTTAATGACTATACCTATGATGTTTAAATTGTATTTTGAGTATTATGCTCGTATAGATGGAAAGCCAAAGCTATCACTTCTAATGTCATCAGTTGGCTTAATTTTAAATATAATATTAGATTATATTTTTATAGTAATTTTAAATCTAGGTATTTTAGGAGCTGCTTTTGGAACATTTTTATCAATAACTATATCTGCATTTATTGGATTATTTCATTTTTTAAGCAACGATTCTCTTTTATCATTTAAAAAACCTAACATTTATTTAAGGGATTTATGGAATTCTTGTTTTAATGGAAGTTCTGAAATGTTTACTGAATTTTCAACTGGAATAACTACATTCTTATTTAATGTAAGTATACTTAAATTCCATGGTGAAAATGGTATCGCTGCTATGTCTATAATAACTTACATTTATTATTTTTTTATAGCCATGTTTTTTGGAATTTCAGTTGGAGTATCTCCTATTATAAGTTATAATTTTGGAGCAAAAAATAAAAATAAAATAAAAGAAAGCTTAAATTATAGTTTTATAACTATAGCTTGGTCATCGATTTTTATCTTTTTAGTTTCTTTTTTTCTTGGAAAATATATAATTTTATTCTTTACTAATGATTTAAATGTATATAATATAGCATACTTTGGTCTTAAATTGTTTTCTTTTGGATTCTTAATTATAGGTGTTAATATATTTATGTCAAATCTATTCACTTCAATAGGAAACGGAAAAATATCAGCCATAATATCTATAAGTAGATCATTAGTGTTTGTTAGTATTTGTATAATAATATTACCTTATTTTATTGGTGTAAATGGAATTTGGCTTGCTATACCAATTGCAGAAGCTATAACTATTATATTTTCTTTAGCTTATTACTTTAAATATAAACAATATATATTATTAGAAAATTATAAATTAAAAACATGAAAGAAAATTTAAATTTATTAAAATATATGTTTTAATAAAAACATTTTAAAATACTATATTAGAAGTTAAATCTAATATAGTATTTTTTATAAAATTAACATTCAATAAATGTCTTTAACCACTCTTTTGTTTCCTTATCACAAAAAGCACCTTTTATACTATTTGTATATATTTTTTTACCATCATTTATACTTAATATATGATTTTCATCTACAGCATTAAGTTCTTCTGTAAGTGTTACATTAGATACTGTTCTATTATCTGTACTTAAATTTACTAAAAGGTTATCTTCTAAAAATCTTTTTATCGGATGTTTTTTATAATTTTCTACTGCTTTTGTTTGTACATTACTCTTTGGACACATTTCAAGTATTACTTCTTTTTCTTTAACTAAATTATATATATTAATATCCTTTTCTATTGCAACAGCATGTCCAATTCTTTCTGCTCCTAATAATTCTATCGCTTCTTTAACATTAATTGAATGCCCTGTCTCTCCAGCATGAATTGTAATTTTATATCCATATTCCCTAGCTAAATTAAATGCATCTTTAAACTTTTTACAAAAACCTTTTTCTTCATTTCCCGCTAAATCTACTGCTACAACCCCATTTCCTATAAATTCTTTTCCACTTTCAATTACTTCATAAGCAGTTTTAATATCCATATTTCTTAAAATACTAAGGATTAAATTGCTTTTAACACCAAAATCCTTTTCCCCTTCTTTTAGTCCTATTAAAACACTTTCAATTATTTCTTTAATCTCAAGACCTTTTTCTTTATGTAAAAGTGGTGCGAATCTTATTTCTATATATTTAACATTTTCTTTACTAACATCTTCTATAAGTTCATATGATATTCTTCTCAAATTTTCTTTACTTTGCATAACCTTTACTGGAATATCAAATCTTTTTAAATATACATTTAAGGATGAACAATTATCTGGAACTATTAACTCATTTTCTATATTATTAATATCATATAAATCTAAATTTAAATTTTCTTTAACTATTAATTCCTTTACTGTTTCTGGCCTTAAGCATCCATCTAAATGACAATGCAATTCTATTTTAGGTAAATTTTCAAATTTCATAACGTCCTCCTGTAATAAAAATTTTAAATTTTTAAATTTTCTACCTATAAAAAGATTTATTATAAAAAATTATAAAAAAAATTCTTGGTTACGAAGAAAATAATTAAATATCTTCTCCGTAATCAAGAATTATTGGTTCTTGGTAGAAACTCCTTAACCGTATTTTAAGGATTATACGAATTGTTTTTATTAAATTAAATATATTTTATCATAAAAATTTAATAAATTAATTATTATTTTTATTTATTATCTAATCTTCTAATTTTTCTATTAACCTTTGCTATTAATGCTGAATTATGGTTACCTTTGTTAATTAACGCTTCTTTTCTAGCTTCTAATTCTATTCTCTTATTCATTTTTAAACCCCTCTCACCCTTTATAATAAAAATATTTTCTCCTATATTTTAACATATTATTTATTTTTTTCAATAATATTTTATTATAAAACAACAAAAAACTACACTATAAAATTAGTGTAGTTTTACTAATTATTTTTTATGAGGAGAATTTCTTTCTTTGTCTTTTCCAAGTTTTCTTGATTCTTTTGAATATCCAACTTCATTTGCAGTTTCAATTTTCATTTTTTGAACTTCTTTTTTAGTTTTTTGTGAAACTTTTTTATTGTCTTTACTATTTTTGTTATTTTTATGAGACATTAAAACCTCTCCTTTTCTTTAAAATATCAATAATAGTATTAGACTTAATTAAAGTATGTATACTGTAAAATACTTACTATAAAAATAAAACCTTAGAAGAATTCTTCTAAGGTTTTATTTTACATAATAACTCTATTTAAAACTTTGCTCATAGTTTTATATAAAAATAAAGTAGCTATAAATGTACAGATAGCATTTCCTATTGAAACTTGAAATCCTAAAAGTAAAGTAATCCAAAGAGATTTTGCTCCAAGTCCAGCTGTTAAAAGATATGGAAGATCTATAATAGTTCCCATACAAAAAGATAAGATAGCTCCTACTATTCCATATATATACTCAGATTTTGTCACTCTTGATAAAAGATTATATATAAGTGCATACTGAGGAAGTACTAATAAATACATTATACTCCACGGAGCAATTCCTTTAGTTAACATTACTAAAATACAAAACACAACTATAGAAAACCATGATATTTTTTTAGGAAGTGTAGTTCCATATAATAAAATTACAAAACTTACAAGTTCAAAATACGTTACAAAAGAACCCATAAAGTAAACTATATATAATATAGCCGCTAGCAACGCACATTGAGTTAATTTTCTAGCATTCATTAAAATGTATTAGTAAATACAAATTCTACACTATCTCCATCATGCACATTTATTTTGTCCATAACAGGTGCACTACCTACTTTATAGTCTAAATTTTGTGATGGTGATTTATATCCATAAGTCCACCATGGTCCTTTATTTTTATCTTTTGTTTCTAAACCTTTAAGAGCTAATAAAAATGATCCATATTTACCATTTTCCATCTTTACTCCTAAAGTTTTTGTATTTTCATTTAAAAAATCAGCTAATGTATTTGCATCAGTTTTAAACTTTTCATTTTCAATAATAGTTTTATTATCTACTGCATCTTTTATTGTTACTGTTAAAGTTTTATTTCCTACAGAAGAATTATTTGTAGTTTTATTTATATAACTATAAGCAAATAAACCTACAACAACAATTGCTATAGCAATTATAACTTTTGTCCAAAATGATTTTTTCACCTTAAACTCACCTTTCTTTTTTATATTGTAATTTTAAATTTAGTACAAACTTAATTATAATAATTTTCATACTATATGTAAAATGTTTTTACTTTATTAAATTAAATTTAAATTATATATTATAAATTTAATCAATAAATACTTATATTTTATATTTAAGTTTAATAGCTAAATTTTATATAAATTATATTTTAAAAAATACTATTTAAGAGTATTTTTAAATTTATATTATAATTGATCTAAATTAAGAATAAACTATATTCTTTAAAGATTTATTTAATATTTTTAACTATTCCAAAATAACACCCTACAAAAACTCCCATTGAATAAAGATAAAAAATATGGTCACTTTCTAGTGATTTAAGCTTAACAAGATTTAATATAAAAAACTCCATTAATGCAAAAACTACTGTAAATAAAATTATTTTAAATATATTGTTTACCTCTTTTTGTTCATCTTCTTCATATTCTTCATAAATAATCTCAATTAAAATTGCTTTTAAAATATTTATAACATAACTCGACAAACATCCAATCCATAATATAGACATACATACTAACCAAAATAAACCGTTAATAATGATTCTATTAAAATCTAATATTTTGTTTATATTATAATGTCCAAAGTAGCATATAACTCCTATATATATTAATATTACTAAATTGAACAAAAGAAAATATTTTTTAAATATCTTATTTCCAAATTTAATCATATTTCTAAAGGATAGTTTGTATTTTCTATTTGACTCCAAGACTTCTCCCCCTTAATCTATATGCCTAATTATAACATTTATTTTACATATTTTTTTCAATATAATAATAATTTATAGTGAAATTAAGTATATTTTTAACAAACTCACTTTCAAATTTTATTTTTATAACATTTTAATTCTCTTTTAATAAATTTTTCTATTTATAATTTTAATAAAATCACTTAATACTTTTTTAAAATAAAAAAGCTACTTCCTATCTTAAATAGAAAATAGCCTTTTCTTCTATACACCATTAACAAAAACTTAATTGATGTATATCATAATAAATATTTTATTTTAACAAAAATTTAATTCATTCAATCTGTTGATATTACTGGCCTTATGCCCTATTCTTCCCATCCTTCAGGGAATTCAGCATTGTGGTAAACTTCTTGAACATCATCATCATCCTCAAGTAAGTCAAGCATTTTTTGGAATTTTTTAGCATTATCTTCATCTAATTCTGAAGTTGTATCTGGAATCATTTTAACTCCTGCTTCTAAAAATTCTATTCCATTTCCTTCTAAGGCTTCTCTTACTAATCCGAAGTCTTCTGGAGTTGTATAAACTACAAATACTTCATCTTCAGCTTGGAAATCTTCAGCACCAGCATCTAATGCCATCATCATAACTTCTTCTTCATCTAAATCGCCTTTTTCAATAACGATTTCTCCTTTTTCTTGGAACATGAATCCAACACAGCCTGATGTACCCATGTTACCTCCACCTTTAGTAAATGCACTTCTTACATTACCTGCTGATCTATTTTTATTATCTGTTAATGTTTCAACAATTACAGCAACTCCTGATGGACCATATCCTTCGTAGACTATTTTTTCAAAATCTACTGATCCTGATTCACCTGATGCTTTTTTTATTGATCTTTGTATAGTATCATTAGGCATATTTGCTGCCTTTGCTTTTGCTATTACGTCTCTAAGTTTTGCATTAGACTCAGGACTTGGACCACCGCTTTTTACTGCAACCATAATTTCTTTACCGATTTTTGTGAAAATCTTTCCTCTTTTTGCATCCATTTTGCCCTTTTTAGCTTGGATGTTATGCCATTTTGAGTGTCCTGACATGTCTATTCCTCCTTACATTGTGTTAAACTATAAATTTATAAATTATACTTTAAAATTATATCATACTAAATTAGTTTTATTCAATATAGTAACCATTTTATAATGCTTATTTATATTTTCTTTACAATTAAATAACTTTAAACAATCTATTATTTTCTTTAAAATATATTCCTTCTTCTGCTTTTGATATAATAGCTTTACCATTAGTAGCTTCTGTAACTTCTTTTTCTATTAAAGGAATTATACTATTTTCTGCATATATATGTAAAATAACTTTATCTGTATATTCTGAGTCCTCTATATACCAGTTATTTTGTCCACAAAGATACTGTATTTTTCCTATTAAATCATAATCTATTTCAATAGAAATTTTAAATCCATGTACCTTTTCAACAACTCCAGCTGCAGTAACTGCAATACTTGCCCCTTTAGTATATGCACGAGTTAATCCCCCTGCACCTAAAAGTATTCCTCCAAAATATCTAGTTACAACTACAGCACAATCTGTTATTCCTTGTTTTTTCATAACTTCAAGTATAGGAATTCCAGCTGTTCCTTGTGGCTCTCCATCATCTGAGTATCTTTGTATTCCATAATTTTCTCCAATAACATATGCCCAACAATTATGTCTAGCTTGTTTATGCATACTTTTTATTTCATTTACAAAGGCTTTAGCTTCTTCTTCATTTTCTACTCTTTTAGCATATCCTATAAACTCAGACTTTTTTTCTTCAAATCTATCTTCTCCTCTATCTCTAATAGTTATATATGCCATAACCTTAATTCCTCCTTAATTGCTTTAATTCCTTCTTCTATAGATTCACAATTTGTCTGTGAAAAGCCTATTCTAAAAAATCCGTCTCCCTCTCTACTATTTCTAAAAAACAAAACCCCAGGAGTAATATAAACATTTTTCTTTTTTAATTTTAAAAATAACTCTCTAGAAGAAATTTTCTTATTCTTAATTTCTAAATAATAATTAAGTCCACCTTTAGGTTTATTACAATAAACGTAATCTGAAAGTTCTTCTTCTATAAGCTTACCCATAATATCATATCTCTTTTTATATTCATTAGATAATTTTTTAATATTTTCTTTCCAATTTTTATTTGCAATATAATATTCTAAAGCTCTTTGCATTAAAGTTGAAGTTGTAATATCAGTATTTAATTTAGTACTTAAAAACCTCTCCCTAAATCTTTCAGGAACTACCATGTATCCTAGTCTTATACCAGGTATAAATATTTTTGAGAAACTTTTAATGTATATTACTCTATCATCTTTATCTAAACTTTTAAATGGTGTATATTCAATATCTTCTTCATAAACAAGTTCTGATAAATAATCATCTTCTATTATATAGAAATCATATTTTTTAGATAATTCTATTAAACGCTTCTTTTTTTCTAAGCTATATGAAATTCCTGTTGGATTTTGAAAATAACTCATTGCATAAAATAAAGTTATTTTATTCTTTTTTAAAATTTCCTCAAACAATTCCATATTTATTCCATCTTTTTCTATTGGAACTTCAAATATATTAGCTCTTCTCCATTTAAAAACTGAAAGAGCACCACCATAAGTTGGTTTTTCAACTATAACATTGTCATTTATATTTATCATTGCTTTAGATGCTATATCAATTCCCTGTTGTGCACCTGAAACAATTATTATATCTTCAACATTTAACCTATTATTCCAAAATTCTTTATTTATTGTTTCTCTTAAAGGGTTATACCCTAATGTATTTTGAGAAAGCAAAACTTCTTCTCCGTCTCTATCTAAAACAGTTGTTATTATATCTTTAAAATCTTTTATTGGGAAAAATACTTCCCTAGTTGTTTCACCAGAGAAATCAACATAATTATCTAAATTACAATTTTTAAGAAATTTAAAAGTATTAGAATAAATTTTCATGAAATTAGAGTGTAACTCTTTTTTCTTAGCAAAAGTTCCACTCCCTATTTTTTGATATGCAAACCCTTCATTATTTAATTTTTTATATGCATTTACTACGGTAATTTTATTTACATTAAGTATTTTTGTAAGTTCTCTAATTGGAGGTAATTTTTCGCCGTCCTTTATATTTCCACTATCTATAAGTTCTTTAAATTTATCTGCTATTTGAATATACTTAGGTTTATCTTCTAAATAAACTATATCTTTTATGTTTTCCAAAAAATATCATCACCTTTATAAAATACCATAAACATTTTGAGTAAGTATTAAATTACCTTTTTTATCATAAACGTTTCTTTTTTTATGTTTTATTATTCCTTGTTCTAAAAGCTTTTTAAGTATTTGTTCAACCTTTATATTATATCCTACAAGCATTTCATCTTTTTTAATTTCCGTTGAACTTAAATAATCTTTATTACTCTTTAATATATCAATTATAACTTTTGCTGATATAGCTATATGTTTATCTATAAAATTTTCTATATAGTTTATTATATAAGATATATCTTCTTTATTCATTTTACCAAATAACTTCTCATCAATAATTCTTTTAAATGAATCATCTAAATTTATAACCATTCTAATTGCATCTTTACTAACTGTATATCCATTTAAACTTAAATAAAGTTTTGAAAAACTATCTAAACTTCTAACCATAACTTCATATGCTGTATACATTCTTCCTAAATTTATATATTTTTTTGCTATCTTTACATCTTTAATTACTTTACTTAAATATTCTAACTTTCCTATTCCTGCATACTCATCAATTCCATATATAATTTTATTATATATAACATTTATATCCTTATCTCTTGAAAATACTAACTTTGAAAAACTAAGTATACTTTTTACTATGCCCCTTTTGCCCTCATTTTCATATGAATACACAAAACTATCTTTGCTTAATAACTTAGTATGCACTGGAATATTATTCACCTCAGAATATACATCTCTCACCTTATTAAACTCATCTTTATATATAACAAAAAAATCTATATCTGATTCATTCCATATATCTCCTGAAACCATACTTCCAAAAGTAAAAACTGCTATAACATTTTCATTACTTTCAAAAGTCTCCATCATAATATTAAATGCTTTTTGATATTCTATTATTATATCTTTCATAAAACTTCGCCCCCACAATTTTATATTGCTATTTTTATTATAACAAAACTGTTTCATATGTTAAAATATTATTTATAATAAATAAAAATTCCTAGAACAAAAGCTATTCTAGGAATTTTAAAATAATTATTGTAATATATTTATCATATAATCTTTAGTTCTATTAAAACTTTCATCATCTACTTCAACTATCATTCTAGTACCTGTTTCTACATATTCTTCTTCTAAAACTCTACCACTTCTATGAAGTAACGATTGAATATCTCCTCTATTATAAGGTACTATATACTCTACTTTCTTTAATTTATATGGAAGTTTTTCTTCTATTTCTTCTAATAAATTATCTAAATTTATTTCTTCTTTAGCTGAAACTTTTATAATGTGGTCATAATAAGAAATTTTTTCTTCTATATTAGCTATTTGTTCTTCTGTTGCTTTATCTATTTTATTTAAAACTAATATTGTATCTTTATCTATAGATCCAAGTTCTGACAACACTTCTTCAACAGCTTTTATTTGCTCTAAAGCATCATCACTTGAAGCATCTACAACATGACATAAAAGATCTGAGTAAATAACTTCTTCTAAGGTTGACTTAAATGCTTCTACTAAATCATGAGGAAGCTTTCTTACAAATCCTACTGTATCAGTTAAAGTTATAAGACCTTTATTTTTAAGTATAATTGCTCTAGTTGTTATATCTAAAGTAGCAAAAAGCATATCTGCTTCAAAAACCTCTTCTTTATTTCTATTATCTTTTGATGCAGCTATTTTACATAGAGCATTTCTAAGTGTTGACTTACCTGCATTTGTATAACCAACTAAAGATACTTTAGGTATGCTTTCTTTATTTCTTTTCTCTCTTTGAACTTCTCTTGTTTTCTTTATTTTTTTAAGTTCTCTATTTAAGTCATATATAGTTTCTCTTATATGTCTTCTATCTGTTTCTAATTTCTTTTCTCCAGGTCCCCTAGTACCAATACCACCACCTGTTCTTGAAAGAACTGTACCAAGACCTTGAAGTCTTCCTAATCTGTATTTAAGCTGAGCAAGCTCTACTTGTATTTTAGCTTCTTTACTTTTTGCTCTTCTTGCAAATATTTCAAGTATTAATGTAGTTCTATCAATTACCTTAGCCCCAATTGCATTTTCAAGATTTCTAACTTGTGAACCTGATAATTCATCATCAAATATAATAACATTAGCTCTTTCTGTTTGTCTTAAATGAGCAATTTCAAGAACTTTTCCTCTACCTATAAAAAATGCTGGATCTATTTTATTTCTACCTTGATATACTTTTGTAAGAACTGGTATGTCACAAGCTTTAGTAAGTTCTGCTAATTCATCTAAGCTTTCTCTAGTATCTGATCCTACTAATATAGCTTTTTCTTCATCATTTTCTATAACATCATTTTCTTTTATAAGTTTTTCAACATATCTTATTTTATCTAATATATCTATTCTCATTAACTCTTCAATGTTAAGATTATTTTTTTCTTCATATACTAAATCTTTATCTAATACCATTAAATTTGCTATTGAAAAATCAACAATTTCACCATTATTTATTCCAATTGCAACTATTGCATCTAATTTAAGCTTTATAAGAGCCGTTAAATCAAGTGCTGATAAATTGCTGTATCCATTTGGATGTGTGTGAATAACTCTAACTCCTGAAAGTCTTTTTTCATATATATCTAAAATAGGAAGTTCTACTGATGTTGAATCGCCTATTGCTACAGATGTAACTTTTCCTTTTCTATCAATAGCAACACTTACTTCTCTCTCTATTTTTGAAGAAACATTAGTAATTATATCTATAATTTCTACATTACATACTTCTTGTTTTTGAGTTTTTATATTATATAAACTGTCTAATTCTGAAAGAATAGAATTCCTTATTCCTTCTGTATTTCCATGTATCATTAAATCACCCTTTTTATTATCTATATAATTAATTTTGAATATAATTCTATACTAATAAATACTTATTGTAAACTAAATCAATTAAATTTGCACTTGATTTTTCTTCTATAATAAAGTATTTTATTTATTAAGAAATTGATATTTAAAAATACTTGGAGGTTTTATTAATGGATGATAAGAAACGTAATATTTTATTTTCAGAAGAGCAGATTCAAAAAAGAATAGCTGAGCTTGGAAAGGTTATAACAGAAGATTATAAAGATAAAAATCTTTATGTTTTATCTTTATTAAGAGGAAGCTTTATATATGCAGCTGATTTAGTTAGATACATAGATACAAAAGCTAAAATAGGATTTATGACAACTTCAAGCTATGGACATGAAGAAACAAGTTCTGGAACAGTTAAAGTTGTAAATGATATTCCAGATAATATAGAAGGTTATGATGTTTTAATAGTTGATGATATAGTTGACAGTGGTATAACAATGGATTTCGTTGTAAATCACGCAAAAAAACTAGGAGCTAAATCAGTTAAAACTTGTGTTCTTCTAGATAAACCTTCAAGAAGAAAAGTTGATATAACTCCTGATTATTGTTGTTTTGAAATAGAAGATTTATTCGTTGTAGGTTATGGCTTAAATTATGGAGATCATTACAGAAACGTACCTTATGTTTTCAATTGGGAAACTAACTAAAACTATTTTCACTAAAAAGAGACAAGTCAGACTTGTCTCTTTTTTTAATCATTTAATTCTATTGCTGTATCTGGAATTTCACCAACTAATATAGATTCAGATAATGGTATTTGCGCATCGACATTCATTTCTTTGCTATACATAGGTATTATTATTTTTATTCTTGCTTTTACATTTAAATATATTTTATGTCTAGTTTGATTTATTCCAGCACTTTCAAATATAGAATCATAAGATGTTTCTATATTACCAAGTGGTTCCATTTGTATAGTTATCTTAGGGCCTAAATTATAATATATACTTTTATCAGTCATCCATCCAAGAGGAACTTCAATTCCTTTAACACCTAGTTGTTCTAATTTTTCATTACATCTAATTGCAATTTTCCCAGATACTTTATTTATAAGCTGAGTATTAGATTTAATTAGATTTATTCTATTTTTATCGTCCCTTTCTATAATTACTATATCTTCTGATCCAACTATTTCATCAAAAACGTCCATGCTAACTTCATTTATAGCTCTAACAGCTTCTGCTCTCATTAAAGTTTCTGAAATAGCTAATACAGAAGGCATGACTTTTTTATCAAATACTATAACCATAAGATTAAAAAATATAAAAATGGTGATACTAACTGCTATAACTGATTTACGCTTGTTTTTTCGTGTTCTTGTATAATATTTCATAAAACACCTTTTTATTGAGTTATTGGTTTAATAATATTATAATTATGCTATAATGGATAAGAATATTATTTATTAATTTTAAAATAATTGGGAGGATGAGATGGCAAATAAAAAAGACTTAAAAAAAGATAAAGATAATACTAATAGCCAAGCTCCACAAAAGAAAAAATCTACTAAAAAGAACATTTTTAAATGGGTAGGGCTTAGCATATTATTTTTAATATTAGCCGTAGCCGTAATAGGAGTTGGATATGTTGTAGCTGTTGTGAAAAACACTCCACCTATAGATATTAATAAAGTTGTTAATGTCGACCAAACCCTACAAGCATATGATAATAACGGAAAATTTATGGCCTCTTTACATGGAAAAGAAGATTATCAAAAAATAGAATCAAAAAATATACCTAAAAATCTTAAAAATGCATTAGTTGCTATAGAAGATGAAAGGTTTTATGAACATGATGGTATAGATGTTAAAAGAATACTTGGTGCTGCTGTTAATGACGTTGTTTATATAGTTACAGGAAAAGGCGGAATTCAAGGAGCATCTACTTTAACTCAACAATTAGTTAAAAATACTCTTTTGACCAACGAAAGATCAATTGAAAGAAAAGTTCGTGAAATTTATCTTTCACTTCAAATCGAAAAAATGCTATCAAAGGATGAAATACTAACAGCATATCTTAATCATTTCCCCGTAGGTGGTGTAGCATACGGCGCTCAAGCTGGTGCTAAAATGTATTTCAATAAAAATGCTAAAGATTTAAATCTTATAGAATGTGCTTACTTAGCTGGTGTTACTCAAGCACCAACAACTTACAGTGGTTATACACAAAAAAATCCTTCTGTTTATATTAACAGAACAAAACTTGTGTTATCTAAAATGCTTGAGCATAAATATATAACTCAACAAGAATATGATAAAGCAATAAAGGATTTAGATAATGGAAAACTTAAATTTAAGAAATCTAAAGTAGACTACAGATTACCATATGAAGATTTTATTTATGCTTCTGTAGATCAAGTAAAAAAAGATTTAAAGAAAAAATATAAATATAGTGATGAGCAAGTTGAAAGCTTAATTCAAGCTGGTGGACTTAAGGTTTATACAACAATGGATAGAAGCTTACAAGATTATACTCAAAAAGTACTAGATAATTATAATAATTACAATATTCCAGGTTATGATAAATTAAATAAAGATGGTGTTCCACTACTTCAATCATCTGCTACTATAACTGATTATAAAAATGGTGAAGTATTAGTTTTAGTTGGTGGAAGAGGTAGTCAAAGTGCTCGTTCATTAAATAGAGCTTATAGTTCATTAAGATCAATAGGTTCTACTACAAAACCATTTACTGTATATGGACCTGCAATTGACACAAAAAAAGCAACTGCTGCTACTACAATTGATGATTCACCAATTCCTGAATCAGTATCATCATATAGACCTAGTAATGCAGGTAAAACCTATAAAGGATTAATTCCTTTAAGAGAATCTTTAAGAATTTCAAGTAATGTAGGTTCTGCTTTAACTCAAAAAATGGTTGGAGATGAAACTTCACTTTCATATGGAGAAAAATTCGGAATTAAATATTCAAATGGTTCAAAATTCCCTTCCACTTATGCTTTAGGACAATTTGATAATAGTTCTACTGACCCAGATGGAGCCAACACATTTATAATGGCATCTGCTGTTGGAACTTTTGGTAATGATGGAGTATATGTTGAACCTAGACTTTATACTAAAGTTGTTGATTCTAATGGAAATGTATTATTAGAAAGCAAAAAAGAAGATAAAAGAATATTATCCTCTCAAGCTGCCTATATAATCTATGATATGATGAAAGGACCTTTAACTTACAATGCTACATATGCTCAACTTGGAGCTATGCCTGCTGCTGGTAAGACTGGTACTACTACTGATAATAAAGATTATTGGTTTGTTGGATTAACTCCTCATCTTAGTGGTGCAGTTTGGGTTGGTTATGATAATCAAGCTTCCATAAAAGGTGGTGGATCTGGTGCTACTGCATCAAATCTTTGGGGAAAAATTATGAGAAAAGCAAATGAAGGTTTAAGTACAAAAGATATTGATAAACCATCTGGAATTGTAGAAGTTTCTGTATGTAAAGATTCTGGATTACTTCCTACTGATCTTTGTAAAAATGATCCTAGAGGAAATCAAGTTTATACTGAATTATTTATTGAAGGAACTCAACCTTCAAGTTACTGTGAAACTCATGTAAGTGCTCAAATTAATAGTGCTAGTGGTTTATTAGCTACAAATAACACCCCTGCTGGTTTAGCAGCAACTAGAATTTTTATAACAAAAGATTATAAAAATCCAGTTACTGCCGATTATAAATATATACTTCCAACTTCTTATGATAATTCAACCTATACACCTACGGAAGATAAAAAGGATAAAGATAAGAAAGACAAGGAAGACGAAAAAGATAAAAAACCAAATGAAAATAAAAAGCCTGATTCAAATGAAAATAATAATGAAACCACTAAACCAAATGAAGGAACTACTCCTGAGCAAAACAATAATCAAAATAATAATAAACCATCAAATACTCAAAATAACTCTAATAAACCTAACAATTAACAGTTTAAATAAGCATCTTTTTAAAGATGCTTATTTTTTATATACATATGAATAAAACATCTCTTTTTCTTGCAATACTGTTGTATTTTCAATGATTTTTACTTATTTTTACTGATTATTTTAATCTATATGAAATTTAGTTAATCACTTCTTGCATTTTATGTTTTTTTATTATATACTATAATCAATAATTATTTAGAATATTATTTTAGAAGGGAGATTTTTAATGAATTTACTTAATGATTTCATATTAAAATTCAATGATATTTTGTGGACATATATTTTAATAGCTATGCTATTAATTTTAGGTATTTATTTTTCTTTTAAAACAAAATTTGTACAATTTAGATATATAAAAGAAATGTTTAGACTTCTTGGAGATGGATTTTCAGCAGATAAAAAAAATGGAAGTATATCATCATTCCAAGCATTTTGTATAAGTACGGCTTCAAGAGTTGGTACTGGAAACTTAGCTGGTATCGCTATTGCAATTTCTGTTGGAGGTCCTGGAGCTATATTCTGGATGTGGCTTATAGCACTTATAGGTGCAGCATCAAGCTTTGTTGAATCTACTCTAGCACAAATATATAAAGAAAAAGCTGAAGATGGCTCTTTTAGAGGTGGACCAGCATATTATATGCAAAAAGGTTTAAATAAAAGATGGATGGGTGTTATATTCTCAATACTTATAACTATAGCTTTTGGTTTAATATTTAACTCAGTTCAATCTAATACTATAACATTAGCATTTAAAGATGCCTTTGGCGTAGATAGATTAATTGTTGGTATTATACTAACTTTAATAACACTATTTGTAATATTTGGTGGTGTTCACAGAGTTGCAAAGGTATCAGAAGTTATTGTTCCTATAATGGCTTTAGCATACATTGCAGTTGCTTTATTTATATTAATAATAAATATAACTGAAGTTCCTTCTATATTAAAATTAATAATAGAGAATGCTTTTGGATTTAAAGAATTTGTTGGTGGTACACTTGGTGGAGCGTTGCTTATGGGTATTAAAAGAGGACTTTTCTCAAATGAAGCTGGTATGGGTAGTGCACCAAATGCAGCTGCAACAGCAGATGTAAGCCATCCTGTAAAACAAGGTCTTATCCAAACATTAGGAGTATTTACAGATACAATTATAATTTGTAGTTGTACTGCATTTATAATTCTTTTATCAGGTGTTAATTATTTAGATAAATCAGTTACTGGAATTCAACTTACTCAAAGAGCTTTAAGTACACAAGTAGGCCCTTGGGGTAATACATTTATAGCAATATGTATACTACTTTTTGCCTTCAGTTCAATTGTAGGTAATTATTACTATGGTGAATCTAATATAGAATTCCTAAGTAAAAATAGAGTTATATTATATGTATATAGATTTTTAGTTGTTGGAATGGTATTCTTTGGATCAATAGCAGAAATAAATATAGTTTGGAATTTAGCGGATGTATTTATGGGACTTATGGCTGTAACAAATCTAATAGCAATTACCCTTCTTAGCAAACAAGCCTTCTTAGCATTAAAGGATTATCAAGACCAAAAGAGATCTGGTATAAAAGAACCATTATTTAAAGCATCTAATATACCTGGTTTAAAAAATGTTACTGAATGGAAATAGAAAAAGCAGATCATTTGATCTGCTTTTTATTTAACTTCTATTTTATCTATAACATTACTAATAATATTTATTATTTTACCTGATTTTGCTGATATAAAAAATATTTTATCAGTTTTTTCATTTGAAACTTCTACAACATAAGCCAATTCTAATCTTTCATTTTGTGCGCTATTACAAAAAGCTAAATATGAATTTGTCTTTACATGCCCTTCTTTTTGTACTTTATTAAAAAAGTTTAAAGCGATTTTTTCAGCATTATCTTTTGATATATTTATTTTTATACTTTCATGATCACTATTCTTAGTCTTATTTATATATCCTTGTAATTTTCCAGTATTTTTATTTATATTCAAAATTACCTCTTGCGAAAAATATGGGTATCCTTCTTCATATTTTAAAAATATAACAGAATAAAAATTAGAATCTTTATTTGTATCATTTTTATCTATTTCTTTTAATTTATAATTGATTCCATCTATTTTATTTATATATTTTTTAGCAATTTTTACACTTTCATCTAATGTTATATTAATTTTATTATCAGTTTTTCTCTTATCAACAAAACTTATAATTTTATTATCTTTATTTATTTCTATCATATAAAACTTGCTTTTTAATAAATAAATCTCTTCATCACTTTTTTCTAAATTTCTTTTCTCTATATTAAATCTTATGTTTTTCTTTTCCTCTTTAATAATATTATTTTCCTTTAATGTATTAATAAACTCATTTCCAAATTCTATTTTTTCATTTCCCTGTCCATGAAAAATGTGTAAAATTAATGGAATAATTAATAACAACAAAAATATTATAAATAAATAAACCCATTTACCCTTAATATACCTCATCTTACCACCCATACAAAATATTACTTTGTATAATTATTTTACACTATAGTTCACTTTTTGAAAATATAATTTAAACCTTTATGAACATTGTTATAATTATGGTTAAATTCTATATTACATAATATTTTTTATAGTATAATTAAGATAATAAAACTATCAAATTTTAGGAGGGTATATATATGAGCTTATCAAAATTAATTGAACAAAAAAGAAAAGAAAAAATTAGACAATCTCAAAAGAAAACAGCTAAAACTTTAGTAACTGGAGTTGCTTTTGGTGCATTAGCTGGAGCTTTAAGCGGTGTATTATTTGCTCCAAAATCAGGTAAGGAAACAAGAAACAATTTAAAGGATACTGCTAAAGATGTTAATGAAAAAGTAAAAATAGCAGCTAACAAAGCATCTAATACTTGTAAAGAAAATGTACTAGAAGCTAAAGCCAAAATAAAAGATTATTTAAATAATAAAAATATTCAAGATTTATCAACTAAAGAAAATGAAGAACATCTAATAGATGAAGTTAAAGAAGAAACAAATTCAGAGGTTAATAACTAATGTATATTAATTTACTTGATTTATTTTGGATAGTTATTGGTATTTTAGGTATAGTTGCATTAGTTTTCTTAATAATTTGTCTAATAAAATTATCTACTATTTTAACTAATGTAGATACTATTTTGACTAATAATAAAAAAAATATAGATACTACACTTAATAATGTAAAAGATTTTTCTGATAATGCAAAAGATATTTCAGATGTTGCAACTGAAGCAACTGCTGATGTTATTGTAGCAAAAGAAAATTTACAAGGACATTTAGAAACAGTAAGAGATATTGCAAACATTGTTTCAGGAGTATTTTTAAAAAATAAGTAGGAAAAATACTTTCCTACTTATTTTTTAGTCCTATATTATAAGCTAATTTTTCTTCTAAATCATTTCCGCCTATTTTTTTAATTAAGTTTAAATATAACTCTATATTTCCCATTACATTTTTACTCAACATTATTTTCCCATTATCTGTATAATTTCTTTTTACTAATCTAAAATCATTTTTTTCTATATCTAGTCCATCTATCCAATCTCCATAAGGAACTAAAACGCCTTTTAGCTCATTACAATTTGCTAAATAATATATTCCTTCATTAATAGCACATATAAAATCACATTCTTTATAATACTTTAATATATAATTTATTATCTTTCCTTTACTACTTTCATCTATTATTTTATTTCCACCTGGTATTATAATTATATTAGGTTTAATGTCATTTTCAGTTATACTTAAATTAATATTTTTACTAATATTTATATTATTATCAATTGCTATACCATATACATTAAACATTTTTCTTCCAAGTATAGTATTAGCTTTTGAAAACAATTCCTCTGCCATAGTATAATCTAACATATTCATATTCTTAATCATTAATACTCCTATGTTAGTATTTTTGCTTTTATCAAAATTCAAAAATCCTGATTTACTAATTCTTATAATTGTAGTGTTTCCAAATTTTTTAACTTCCTCAAACCCTATTTTTTGAGCTACCCTTTCCCCTTCTAATGTTGATACTTTATCCATAAGCATGTCCCCACCAAATTCGGTAAAATAATATTCTAGAAGTAATCTAACAGCTTCTTCTCCATATCCATTATTTCTATAATTATAATGTATTTTCACATTAAACCTTGCAATTTTTGTTGCAGAATCATATCCGTGAAAACTAACTTCTCCTATTGGAGTATCGTTATTATCATATACTAAACAATAAAAATTCTTTCCATCAGTTGGGTTAACCATTTTTTTATAAAACATATCCCACTTTTCTTCTGTAAAATAAAAAACTCCTCCAATATCTTTCATAGTTTGTTTATGAGCCCAAAGCTCTTTAACAAACGATAATTCATTATACTCAGGTTGTTTTATATATACCTTTTTACCATTCCTTCTATATAATCCGTCTCTCAGTTTCATTATAATCACCTTTATCTAAAAATTCACCCTTCTCAATTTATAGAACAATACTTATTTTATATTAATTATATCAAACTTTTAATGTTTTTTTGTATATTAATAAATTTTTTATTATTTTAGAAATTGTATTAATTTATTATTATTTTTTAAAGTGACACTATATCAAGTTTTTAATATACAAAGTTAAATGTTTTATCTTAGTATTACTAAACTTTATTTACGTTTTTATTAAACTTATTTTTACAGTAAATGCTGTATCCTTTTATTATCAATGAATCTAAAGAAAAAATTTTTTTATTTTTTTATTAAATATATTGATTTTTAAACATATAATAATTATAATTATTCTTGTTTGTTTAGTAATCTTAAACTTTATGTTTAGTAAAAGTTATATTTAAAAACAGAAATGTGGTGTGAAAAATGGAAATAGGCGATAAAATCAGAAGTCTTAGAATTGCTAAAGGTCTCACACAAGAAGAATTAGCTAATAGATGTGAATTATCTAAAGGATTTATATCTCAAGTTGAAAATGATTTAACTTCACCATCTATTGCTACATTAGTTGATATTTTAGAAATCCTTGGAACTAATTTAACCGAGTTTTTTAGTGAAAAAGGAGAAGAAAGAATAACATATAAAAGTGATGACATGTTTGAAACTGAAGATGAAGACTTAAAGTACAGCTTAAAATGGTTAGTTCCTAGTGCTCAAAAAAATGATATGGAGCCTATTATGCTAACTTTAGAGCCTAATGGCAGATATATAGAGGAAGAACCTCATGAAGGGGAAGAATTTGGATTTGTCTTAAATGGAAGTATAATTTTACACTTAGGCGAAAAAAGATATAAGGTAAAAAAAGGAGAAAGCTTTTATTTTAAACCTAAATTAAATCATTATCTTTCAAATCCAGGTAAAACTACTGCAAAAGTTATTTGGATAAGTACTCCCCCATCATTTTAGATTATTTATTAAGACTATATAGAAAGAGGTGTTTATTGTGAAAGATAACATTCTAGAATTAAAAGGTATAAGTAAAAAATATGAAGATAACGAGGTTCTAAAGAAACTTGATCTTAATATAAAGAAAAATGAATTTTTAACACTTTTAGGTCCTAGCGGTTGTGGTAAAACTACTACCCTAAAAATAATTGCAGGATTTGAAACAGCAGATAGTGGTAAAGTTATTTTTGATGATAAAGATATGGCAAGCCTTCCATCTTATAAAAGACCTGTAAATACAGTGTTCCAAAAATATGCTTTATTTCCTCATATGAATGTGTTTGATAATATAGCCTTTGGTTTAAAAATAAAAAAATTACCAAAGGATGAAATAAAAGAAAAAGTTACTGAAATGCTTAAATTAGTTGCTCTTAGTGGTTTTGAAAATAGAAAAATAGACTCTTTAAGTGGTGGACAACAGCAAAGAGTAGCAATTGCAAGAGCATTAGTTAATGAACCTGAAGTTTTACTTCTTGATGAGCCTTTAGGTGCATTAGACTTAAAACTTAGAAAAGAAATGCAAATAGAGCTTAAAAAAATTCAACAAAGACTTGGTATTACATTTATATTTGTAACTCATGACCAAGAAGAAGCTCTTACAATGTCAGATACTATAGTTGTAATGAATAAAGGTGTTATTCAACAAATGGGAACACCTCAAGATATATATAATGAACCTGCTAATGCATTTGTTGCTGATTTCATAGGTGAAAGTAATATAGTTGATGGTGTTATGCTTTGTGACTATAAAACTGAATTTTTAGGAAAAATATTTGAAAGTGTTGATTTTGGATTTGATAAAAATGAAGAAGTTGATATAGTTATAAGACCTGAAGATATTAAAATGGTTAAAGCTTCAGAAGGTATGCTTAAAGCAAAAGTTATATCTGTTATTTTTAAAGGAGTTCATTACGAAATAGAAATAGAAGTTGAAAATTGTAATGATAAATGGATTATTCATAATACAAAATCAGCTGAAGTTGGATCAACTATTGGAATAGATATATATCCAGAAGATATTCATGTAATGAAAAAGGTGAGAGAATATGAATAAAAGAAGTAGATTAGCAGCTTATCCTTACATAGTATGGAGCGTATTATTTATTGTTGTTCCTTTAATTATGATTTTATTTTTTAGTTTTACTATAGATACAGGTTCTGGCTATAAATTTTCACTTGAAAATTTTGAGAGGCTTATGAATCCTATATATATTAGAATATTTGGTCGTTCAATGTATTTGGCATTTATTTCTACTGTATTATGTTTAGTTATAGGTTATCCTGTTGCTTATATAATATCAAAAATGCCTGAATCAAAGAGAAACCTAGTAATAATGTTATTTATTCTTCCTATGTGGATGAATTTCTTACTTAGAACTTATGCTTGGATGCCTATATTAAGCAGAAATGGTATAGTAAATAACTTTTTAGGGTTATTTGGAATTGAACCAATTCAATTTTTATATACTAATGGTGCTATTTTACTTGGTATGGTTTATAACTTCTTACCATTTATGATATTACCAATATATACAGTATTATCTAAGCTTGATCAAAATTTAATAAATGCTGCATATGACCTTGGAGCAAACAAAAAGCAAATCTTTACTAAAGTAATATTGCCTTTAAGTATGCCAGGAATTATTTCTGGAATAACTATGGTATTTATGCCGGCTGTATCAACTTTTGTTATTCCAAGACTACTTGGTGGTGGAAAAGATATGTTAATTGGTAATGTTATAGAACAACAATTTACAACATTAAGCGATTGGCACTTTGGATCAGCACTTGCAATTATACTTATGATTCTAATATTAATATCAATGGCTTTAATGTCTAAATTTGATAGTGAAGAAGCTGAAGGCGGTGGTCGTTTATGGTAAATAGATTACACAATTTTATAAAAAGATTTTATTTGATTATAATTTTTATATTTTTATATGCTCCAATAGTTACTTTAATGGTGTTCTCATTTAATGATTCTAAATCAATGGGACATTGGAGTGGTTTTACATTAAAGTGGTATAAATCACTTTTTCAAAATGATGCATTAATGGAAGCTTTATACTATACAGTTTTAATTGCTTTAATTGCCTCTATTATTGCTACTATTGTAGGAACTATAACAGCTATTGGAATTAGTAGAATGCGTGGAAAAAGCAAAGCTTTATTACTTAATATAAATAACCTTCCTATTATAAATCCAGATATAGTTACTGGTATAGCTTTAATGAGTTTATTTATATTCTTAAAATTTGATTTTGGATTTAATACAATGCTTCTTGCTCATATATCTTTTGATATACCATTTGTAATATTATCAGTTCTTCCTAAAATAAAACAACTTCCTGATAATACTATAGAAGCAGCAATGGATCTTGGTGCTACTCCTTGGTATGCACTTAGAAAGGTTATAATACCTCAAATTAAGCCAGGAATATTTGCTGGATTTTTAATGGCATTTACTATGTCAATTGATGACTTTGTTATAAGTTTCTTTACAACAGGTCCTGGGGTTACAAATCTTTCAATAGAAATTTACTCTATGGCAAGACGTGGTATTAAACCAGAAATTAATGCACTTTCTACACTAATGTTTGTTACAGTTCTTATACTACTTCTTATAGTTAATAAAAAGAAAAAAGTAGAGGTGAATTAAATGAAAAGAAAAAAGATTTTATGCACTACTATTGCCCTACTTGGAATAATAGCTACTACTCTTTTTACTGGGTGTAGCAATTCTAGTGCTAGCACTAATTCAGAAAACTCAAAAATATTAAATATATATAACTGGGGAGATTATATAGACCCTGATTTAGTTGATAAATTCCAAGAAGAAACTGGAATAAAAGTAAACTATAATACTTTTGATACAAATGAAACTATGTATTCTAAAATAAAAGATGGATCTAGTAATTATGACCTAATTGTTCCATCTGATTATATGATTGAAAAAATGAGAAAAGAAAATCTTTTAGAAAAAATTGATTATAAATATATTCCTAATTATAAATATGTAGGTAAACAGTTTAAAGACTTGCCTTATGATCCACACAATGAATATTCAGTTCCTTATATGTGGGGTACAGTAGGAATTGCTTATAATAGTAAAATAATAAAAAAACCAGTAGATAGCTGGAATATACTTTGGGATAAAGATTATAAAAATCAAATTGTTATGGTTGATTCAGTTAGAGATGCTATGGCAGTTGCATTAAAAAAACTAGGATATTCCTTAAATACTACAAATCCAAAGGAAATTGATAAAGCAGCTGAAGAACTTAGAAATGAAAAGCCTTTAGTTCAAGCTTATATGGTAGATGAAGTTAAAGATGCTTTAATAAGTGGTGAAGTAGCTGTTGCACCAGTTTGGTCTGGAGATGCTATGTATATAATGGATGAAAACCCTGATATTAAATATGTAATTCCAAAAGAGGGTTCTAATCTTTGGTATGATGCTTTAGCAATTCCAAAAGGAGCTAAGCATAAAAAAGAAGCTGAAGAATTTATAAACTTTTTATGTGAACCTGAAAATGCATTAAAAAATGTTGAATATATTGGATACCAAACACCTATTACTAAAGCTTATGAAATGCTTCCTCAAGATGTAAAAGATAAATATCCTACTGAAGAAGAACTTAAAAGATGTGAAGTATTTAATGATTTAAGTCCTAAAGCGTTAAGAAATTATAATGATGCATGGATTAAAGTTAGGTCATAATAAAAAAGCAATCAGAAATATGATTGCTTTTTTACAATTATATATTAATTAGGAGGTACTTTATAATGATTAGAATAAAAGTTTTAGTTAGTGGTCATGTTCAAGGTGTAGGCTTTAGATTTTTTACTCAATATGAAGCATCTTTACTTAATCTAACTGGATTTGTTAAAAACTTATCTGATGGAAATGTTTATTTAGAAGCTCAAGGAGATAAAAATAATATTTTAAAATTCATAAATAAAATAAAAAAAGGTAATGGCTTCTGCAAAGTTAAATCTATTTCTATTGATGAATTAACTCCTATTGATTCTGATAAAAAATTTAAAGTCTTATATTAAATTTTATATAGTATTTTCTTTAAATCTATATAAAGGTTAATACATATAATTAATTTTAAATGCTTATTTAATTCTGTTTCTTTTAAATATTTTAATTATAATTTGAAAACATTATATTCTAATATATTATGTATATAAAATTTATACTTTTATAAAATAAAAAGAGTCAATTTTAAATTGACTCTTTTTTTAATCCAAAAATTTATTTGTTTCATCAAAAATTACTTTTCTAAGTGCTATTATAGCAATAAGGTTTGGTATTGCCATAAGACCATTTACTATATCTGCTGATATAAATATAATATCTAATGATATAAATGCTCCAATAGCAACTAAAATTATGTAAATTATTTTAAATGGAATTATCGCTTTTTCACCTAATAAATACTCTATACATTTTTCACCATAATAATTCCATCCAAGTATTGTTGTAAATGCAAAAAATACCAATCCTATATTAACTATATATTTTCCAACATAAGCAATTGGTAACCCAACCTCAAATGCAGCAGTAGTTAAACTTGCTCCATCAATTGAAGAATTAAATGTTCCAGTTAATACAATTACAAGTCCTGTCATTGTACATATGATTATTGTATCAAAAAATGTTCCTGTCATTGATATTAATCCTTGTCTTGCTGGTGAGTTTGTTTTTGCAGCAGCTGCTGCAATTGGTGCACTTCCAAGTCCAGCCTCATTTGAAAATACTCCTCTACTAATGCCTTTTTGCATAACTATAATTATTGATAGTCCAGTTACTCCTCCCATAGCTGCTTTTGGATTAAATGCACTTTCAAATATAATATGTAAAGCTTCTGGAATACTTTTAAAATTAAATATTATTACTAATATAACTCCTAAAATATAAAACAATGCCATAAATGGAACAACAGCTTCTGATACTTTGGATATTCTCTTAATTCCACCTAATGTTACTAAAGTAACAAGAACAGTAACTATAATAGCTGTTATAATAATTGGTACATTAAAACTATTTTTTAATCCTTCTGATATTGAATTTACTTGAGCAAAAGTCCCTATTCCAAATAAAGCCACTAAAACTCCAAATAAAGCAAAAAGTTTTGCAAGCCACTTTATACCCATACCATTTTGTATATAGTACATAGGCCCTCCTTTTACTACTCCATTTTCATCAAATTCCCTATACTTTATAGCAAGCACTCCTTCAGCATATTTAGTAGCCATTCCAAAAAATGCTGCAATCCACATCCAAAGTAAAGCTCCAGGTCCTCCTGCCTTTATAGCAGTTGCAACACCAACTATATTTCCTGTTCCAATAGTTGCTGAAAGTGCTGTACATAAAGCTCCAAAACTAGATACATCACCTTTTGCTCCTTCTTCTTTTTGAAATATAAACTTTATAGCTTGTGGAAGTTTTCTAATTTGTATAAACTTAAGTTTATATGTTAAATAAATTCCTGTACCTAATAATAACACTAAAAGTGGTGGACCCCATACAATAGAGTCAATTGTTCTTAATATTTTTTCCATAATAAAAAAATCCCCCTAATTTATCATTTTGGAGGAGATTAAATAAAGCTAAAATATATAAAATTAGCTTCAAAAAATCCCCTGTCCTTTTACCTGAGAGTTTCAGCATAGAAATTTATGCCTTGCTCCTTCGGTGCTCAAAAGAAACTTTTGAGTCTCTCCAGAGGCTCGTCCAGTAGCGGTCCTACAACCTGAAAGATTTTTCCTCTTCGGTGGACTAATTAAATCAGTCTCTCTCCCACTACCTTCATCCGAACGTATTTAATTTTATTTAATTATATATATAACTTATAAATAAATCAAGTTTTTTTAAAATAAATTATCATATTGATATTTATAACAACATCCTACTATTATTAAATAATAATTTATGATATTATAATAATTATTATTTACATAAAGAAAAGGTGGTATACATGATAAAATTAATCGCATCTGATATGGATGGAACTTTATTAACTCCAGAAGGAAATGTTCCTAGTGAGTTTTTTGATATATTAAAGAAATTAAAAGAAAAAAATATAGAATTTGTTGTAGCTAGCGGAAGACCTTACAAAACTTTATATGAAAATTTTAAACCTATTTCTGATGAAATATCCTATGTGTCAGATAATGGTGCAATGGTAGTTGAAAATGGAAAAATTAAATCTATAGAAGTTATGGATAAATCATCTGTAATAAAAATTGTAGATGCTTGTAAAAAACTTAAAAATTCTGTAGCTATATTTTGTGGCGTTAAAAATTTTTATCATATTGATTGTTCTGAAAAATTTACTGATGAAATAAATAAATATTATTTAGATAATACTATAATAGATTCTTATGATTACATAAAAACTGTTGATGATGAAATATTTAAAGTTTCTATATGTGATATGGATAATGCAATGACAAATTCATTTAAACTAATGAATGATATTTTAGGAAATGAATTTAAAATAGTTGTTGCCGGTAAATATTGGACTGATATAACTAATAAAAATGTTAATAAAGGCAATGCCATAAAAAAAATTCAATCTATAAATTCTATATCTCCTAAAGAAACCATGGTATTTGGAGATTATTTTAATGATATTGAAATGCTTAAGAGAGCACATTATAGTTATGTTATGGAAGACGCTTTAGATGAAGTTAAAAAACATGGTAATTTTATAGCTAAAAGTAATAAAGAAAATGGTGTAATTCAAGTGATTAATGAACTAATAAATTAAACTTAAAAAGGTTGCAATTAAATTGCAACCTTTTTATTTAAAGTTCTACTCTATTTCTAATTTCACCTTTATTAAAAGCTCTTATATTTTCTATTAAATCATTAAATAATCTCTCTCTAGCCTCAACACTCGCCCAAGCAATATGTGGTGTTAACACTAATCTATCCTTATTTTTTACTGATAATAAAGGATTTTCACTTAATATAGGCTCTACTGAAAATACATCTAATGCAGCTCCTGCAATTTTTTCCTCATCAATTGCTCTTGCTAGATCTTCTTCTACAATAATTGGTCCTCTTCCCATATTAACTAGAAAAGCTTCTCTTTTCATTTTTGATATATTTTCATAATTCATTAATCCTTTTGTGTTTTCATTTAATGGTGCATGTATTGAAATTATATCTGAAGTTTTCAAAAGTTCCTCAAACTCCACTCTTTTATAAGATGAATTATTATTTTTACCTGATGTTGAATAATAAATTACATTCATTCCAAAAGCTTCACAAACTTTTGCAACTCCTCTTCCTATTGCTCCAAGCCCTATTATTCCCCATGTCTTTCCTGATAAATCATTATATGGTTTATCTAGATTTGTAAACATTCCTGAATTTGAGTAATTGCCTGACTTTACAAATTCATCATAATAATTTATTTTATCGTATAAATGCAACAATGTAGCAAATGTATGTTGAACAACAGTATTAGTTGAGTAACCAGCTACATTTGTAACCGCTATATTTGTATTTTTAGCATATTCAATATCTATATTATTAAACCCTGTTGCCATTTCACATATAAGCTCTAAATTTTTACATTCTTTCAAATTATCTTCATTCAAAACTACCTTATTAGTAAGAATTATATTAGCCTCTTTAATTCTTTCTAATACTTCATCCTCTTTAGTCATTCCATATACTTTAAGGCTACCAAATTCCTCAAGCAAGCTGTAGTTCATATTTCCTAAAGTATTCCCATCTAAAACTACTATACTCTTCAAAAATTATCACTCCAATTCATTTATGAATTTTAACTTTATTTTACCATATTTTTTTGAATAAATTTCAAACATATGTGTAAAAAAATAAATTTTTGACAAAAATCATAATATAAATCAAATAGAAAGGAGCAATATTTTCATGGAAAATAAAGAATTAGTTTGTTTAGCATGTGATTATTCTTGTACTCTATTACTAACTTTAGAAAACTCTAAATTAATAGGTATAGAAGGCAATAAATGTAATAAAGGAGTGTTATATGCTAGTAAAAGATGTATAGTTCCCTCTAGCATAGTAAAAACTATTATTAAAGTTAATAACGGCTCTTCAAAAACATTAACAGTCAAAAGTGAACTAGGAGTTCCAAAATCTCTTATTTTTTCTATTTTAAATGAATTAAAAGATTTAACTGTAAATGCTCCTATAAATAATGGAGATATAATAAAAGAAAATATTTGTAATACAGGCATAAATATAATAGCCGAAGGTAATGTAAAATTATATTCATAATTTTAAAGTTTAAACGTATACTTAGTAATAACAATACCTCTCTAAAAAATTATAAAATATTTCTAATAGCTAATGTTTAATTAAAAGCCCAATTAAAATTTTTAATTGGGCTTTTAATATTTATTTTAATTTTAAATTAATACTGATAATAAATATAGAATCCATAGTTGCAATGGATAAAATACGTAAAAAAACCATCTAAAGTCTTTTCCTTTTTTTCCATTATATATGTATATAAACGGTATAGTAAATATAATCATCCACTGAGGATATTTTAATAAAGCTTCAATATTAAATCCTGGGAAAAATAATGCCGAAAAAACAAAAATCGCAAGATACATATCTCTTCTATTATTAAAACATTTATAAAAAATGAAAACAAAAGCAGGTCCTAATATTAAAGACTCAGTAAATATTCCAAGTGATGTACCAACTAAAACTTTTACAAAAGCCTTCTTAAAATCCTTACCTCTAAATTCTACTAATCCATTTAACATTATAAATCCAGCTGATAAAGCTAAAAACATATTATTTGGCATAATATATACTTTATTATAGAATGCATACCTTAAAATATATCCTCCACATACTATTAAAAAAATAATTATAGATGCCATTTTATCTGATATTATTTTAGATTTTAAAGTTATTACTAAAATAGTCACCATAAAAATTAAAACTAATAAACTAACTACATATGATAGTAAATTAAAATTACTATACATTAGATTGTTTCCATCTACCCCTTTTAATATTAAAACAGATAATATTAAATTTCCTATAAACATTATTTCAGCTGCTACTAATAATCTTTTTTGATAATTATTTTTTGAAGACGTTTTAAAATATCCTTCTACTAAAAGATAGAAAAATATTGGCATAACAACTCTTCCTACATAAGTGAACCAAAAAGGTGCTCCATCAAAGAAAAATCTTATACTATCCAATACCATAAATAGTACCATTAATAATTTTAGTTTAAATCTGTCCATCTCTTTCTCCTTTGTATTTATTCCACATTAATAAATTATACATCTTTAACCTTTACATTAAAAGTCTTTTGTAATACTATAACTAATATATAATATTAAAGAGGTGACATGATGAAAATTTTATCTTATAAAGTTAAATATAATGAGGTAGATGACATAATTACAAAATTACAAATAAACGATATTTTTAATGTATTTTATGAAAATCCATTAGAAATAACAACAGATGAATTTGGATATGGTTACATTGAAAAAGATAATGAACCTATAATTTTAAAAGTAGCATATGATGAAGAACTTAATAAATTTGATGAATTTTTGAAAAGAATAAATTTAATATTAGATAAAGAACCATCATCAATCGAAGAAGTAAATTATGAATATGAAGAATTTAGTATACCACCTATTGTTATAAATGATAATTGGGTTTTAGCAAGTCCAGAAGAAGAAGTTCAAGGGAAAAATAAAATAAACTTTATATCTCAAGGGGCCTTTGGAACAGGACTTCATGAAACAACTCAAGACTTATTATCTGTAATACTTGAGAAAGACTTTTCTAATAAAAGAGTTTTAGATATTGGTACTGGATCTGGAATTCTTTCTCTAGCAACTGCTATAAAAGGTGCAAGTGAAGTTGTAGCACTAGATATTAGAGATGTTTATGATGAAGTTATGTTAAATGCATCATTAAATAATATAAATACTATAAAAGTTTTAGTTGGAGATGCTATATCAAATGAAGTAAAAATTGATGGATTATTTGATTGGATTTATATAAACATAGGAGGAGCTGAAACCGAAATGTTTATGCCTATTATAAATAAACATTTAAAACCATCAGGTAAACTGTTAGTTTCTGGGCTTGTAGAATGGAGTTTTGACTCTTTAAAATCTATTGTAGAAGCTAATGGTTTTGTTATGAATGAAAAGTTACAAAGCCAAGAATGGTGTACAGCAATATTTTCAAACATTAGATAATAATTGAAATTAATTTCCTCATTTTTTATTATTGTGCTATAATACTACTTAATATCGGGTTTTCTTCTAAAGGAGGTATTCATATGAAAAAAATATTGATATGTTTTTTTGCTATGTTAGCTTTAACTATAAATTTGGCACTTCCTGCATTTGCAGATCCAAAAGATAACATAGAAAAAAGTAAAGCTGAGTACAAACAACTAAGTGAGGAAATTAAAAATTTAGATAATAAAATAGCAAATTTAGATTCAGAAATAAATAAAATAAATACGAGCATTGATAACAATAAAGTAAAAATTAATTCAATCGAAAAAGAAATTGATACTACAAAAGGTAAAATAGATGAAACAAAAGAAGATATAGCTAAAGGACAAGCTATCTTATCACAAAGATTGCGTTCCGCTTATAAATCTGGTAGCTACTCCATTTCATCATATATTACTTTTCTATTTCAGTCAAAAGGGCTAAGTGATTTAGTTGGTAGAATTGAAGCAGTTGAAAAACTTGTAAGTGCTGATAATGATACAATTAATGAACTAAAAACTAATGAAAACAACTTACAAAATGATATAAAAAATTTGATAAACCAAAAAAGTGAAATATTAAAGCTTAATGATGAAAACTCTAAAAATTTAAAAACCGTTGTTTCTAAACAAAGTGAACTTAAAGAAGCTAAGGCTAAATTTGATTCTCAAAAAGCACAAGTTGAATCAGTTATAAAAGAAAATGAATTAAAACTTATTTCTTATCCAATAAATACTATAAATTCATCTTCTTCATCAATTAACGATTTACAAAATGCAGTTGAAACATTAAAACAATTATTACCTCAAATATCTACATCATCAGTTATAGATGAAGCTAAATCTTATATTTCAAAAGGAAATGACTTAATTAGTAAAAAGAAAGAAGCAGAAAAAACACCTGCTACTCCAAATAATAATTCTAATACACCTAGCAAACCATCTAGCGGTAAAAAAACTTTATCAATGGAAGCTACAGCCTATTCAGGTCATACTACTACTGCTATGGGGTTAAAGCCAGTTAGAGATCCAAATGGTATAAGTACAGTAGCTGTAGATCCAAATGTTATTCCTTTAGGAAGTAAAGTTTATGTAAGTGGTTATGGATATGCAATTGCATCAGATACTGGTGGTGCCATTAAAGGAAATATAATTGATTTATTTATGAATTCAGAAGCCGAATGTACTCAGTTTGGTAGACAACAAGTTACAGTAACTATAATAGCTTATCCAAATGAATGGTAAAAAAATAGCCAAGCTAATAAAAGCTTGGCTATTTTTTATTTCTTATATAAAGCCTTCCAAGTATTCTTTCCAACTATTCCATCAACTAATAATCCATTATTTTTCTGAAATAATCTTATTTCCCTTTCTGTAACATCTCCAAAATATCCATCTACCCCATAAGGACTTAAACTATATTTATTAGCTAAAAGCCTTTTTTGAATCAACTTAGTTATATTACCACTGCTATATTTTCTTAATATTATACAAGCATCTAATGTTTTCTCTCCAAAATACCCATCTATATTAAGACCCTTATTAAATTGTTTGTTCAACTCTAATTGAAGTTTTTTAACTTCTTCTCCACTTATAGATTCTTGCCATAAAGGTTTAGTTATACTTATATTAGACTTATTTTCTTCTACTACTATTTCTTTTCCTATTAATCCTTCTGCTATATTTTTACCTATTTTATCATAACCTAAAGCTTTATATAGTTGTACATCTTTAACAGCTTCTACAAAACAAACCTCTATTATCATAGCCTTCATAATTGTATGCTTAAGTTCATAAAGATTTTTATTATTTTTAATTCCTCTATTTTTAAATCCAAGTTTCCCTAAATTATCTACTACTCTTTTTGCCTCTATAAAATTATCATTATAAGTGAGCACTTCTGATCCTATAGCACCATCATATTTATTATATGCTTTATTAAAATGACAACTCACAAATAAATCTACTTTTAACTCATTAGCCTTATTTACTCCATAGGCTAATTCTTCTCCGACAGTTTTATAAGAATCACTTGGAGTTAAATCTACAACATCTATTTTTGCAATTTTTAAATATTTAATAATTGAATCTTTTATATTTCTATTTTCTTTTGTTTCATCTAATATTCCTTTAGAACCTGGTACTGAAAAAGTGTGCCCTGCCCTTATTGCTATTTTCATATAAACCCTCCTTTTTAACTTTAGTAAATACTTAAATTAATAAAATATTTATCTATATATAAGATATGCATAGTTTATATTTTTTCAACAAATAA
>NZ_JAUNLM010000066.1 GCF_030532265.1 Clostridium sp.
TAGCGCCAATGGTACTGCATGGGTGACCGTGTGGGAGAGTAGGACGTTGCCAGGTGTGAACGAAAAGAGATAGTTTTAACTATCTCTTTTTTTAATGTGTATAGATAGTTTACAAAAAATTTATATGAAAAGAGGCGTTTCTTTAATAATGAAAAAACCAAAGTTTTTTTCCATTCTAAAGCACAGAAAAAAAGAATTATCCAAGGAGCAAATATTTAAGGATGTAATATCGGGTGTAATAGTTGCTATAATAGCACTTCCATTGTCAATTGCTCTTGGAATATCATCAGGTGTAACTCCAGAAAAGGGTCTTATAACAGCTATAGTAGCGGGGTTATTTATATCATTATTTGGTGGAAGTAGAGTTCAAATTGGTGGACCAACAGGTGCATTCGTTGTTATTGTATATGGAATTATAGAAAATTATGGACTTGAAGGATTAATTATGTCAACATTAATGGCTGGTGTAATATTAATATTATTTGGGATTTTAAGATTGGGAAATTTAATAAAGTTTATTCCAAAGAGTATAACTTTAGGGTTTACCTTAGGAATTGCAGTAACATTACTATCAACTCAAATAAAAGATTTATTTGGGTTAAACATTGAAAAAGTACCATCAGAATTTATTCCTAAATGGGAAGCATATATATCACATTTTAATGAAACTCATTTTATAACTTTAATAATAGGTATATTATGTATAGGAATAATAATACTTTTTCCTAAGATTAATAAAACAATTCCAGGTTCACTTATTGCTTTAGTAATATCTACGTTAATAGTAGCTGGATTAAGTTTAAATGTTGAAACTATAGGAAGTGCTTTTGGTTCAATATCATCATCTATTCCTAAACCACATCTTCCTGTATTGACTATAGATAAAATTAAAGTTTTAATTATGCCATCACTTACAATAGCATTCTTAGCTGCAATTGAATCTTTATTATCAGCTGTAGTTGCAGATGGAATGATAGATAAAAAACATAATTCTAATACAGAATTAATAGGACAAGGATTAGCAAATATAGCATCATCATTATTTGGTGGAATACCGGCAACAGGTGCTATTGCAAGAACAGCAGCTAATATTAAAAATGGTGGAAGAACTCCAATAGCTGGAATAGTTCATGCTATAGTTTTATTATTAATAATGATAATATTTATGCCTTTTATAAAATATGTTCCTTTAGTTGCGTTAGCTGCTATACTTGCAGTTGTATCATATAACATGAGTGAATGGAGAGAGTGTATAAAAGTTATAGAAAAAAATAAACTTGATGCACTTGAATTATTAATTACTTTTATATTAACAGTAACTTGTGATTTAGTTGTAGCTATATTAGTTGCAATGATAGTTCATTTAATAAGAATGAAATTAATTGATAGAAATAATAATATTAATAAAGATATAGAAATAGCTTGTTAATTTGTATTAAAAATAGCAAAAAGATTTAATCTTTTTGCTATTTTTTTAGTTTATATAGTTTAAAAATAAATTAATTGGTAATAATTTGAATTAGATTATAATGAGAGGAGGACATATATGACTTATAGAAAATTAAATACAAAATGTAAAAATATAATTAAAGCGAAGAAAAAGGGATTTACATTAATAGAGTTAGTCGGTGTTATTGCTATAATGGGAATACTTGTAATAATATTTAGTAAAAATATTACTGGATATATAGATGAGGCTAAAAAGACTAAAGTAATAGAGCAGTCAAGAAGAGTAGTAATGGCAGTTGACACATATGAAATGAGAAAAGGTGGAGATTTATCTAATAGTACAATTTCACAAATAAAGAGTAATAATAGTGTAAATTCATATATTGGTGATGATTTAGCTAATTTATCAGATTCGATGAGTGTAGCTAATTGTAGAGATATAGTTAATGGAATTAAAGATTTTTCTATAGATGAGAATGGAATATTTAATAGTTTTATAGATAATGAGTAATTAGATTGATATAAGATAGAGAATTAAAATATATAATTTTAACTTAATAAAAGTTTAAAGGCAGTAATATAATGTATATTACGCCTTTTATTTATAATATTAAATATCTTCTCTAGTAAGTTTTATTATTACATCTGCATGTTCTGGATATTTATTTAATAAGTCTTCTCTTTTGAATAATTCAAAATCGCTAAATTCAAAGCCGGGAGACACCATACATCCAACTAATGCAAATCCATCATTATTCATTGAAGAACCAAATATATATCCTTTTGGTACTAAAACTTGAGGATATTCTCCATTTTCAATGTTTTTACCAAGTTGTTTTGTTGTTAATTTACCGTCAGGGCTTATCATATATATAGTTAATGCTTCACCATCGTGATAATACCACATTTCATCTGATTTTAATCTATGAAAATTAGAAACTTCTCCAGTTTTTAATAAAAAGTATATACTACTCCATAGTTTTTTATTATCTTTTACTATTGTATTTGATAAGAATGATTCTTTAAAATATCCACCTTCTACATGAGGAATCATATCCAGATTTTTTATATAGTATTCTGCTGATTTCATAATAGTCCTCCTAATTTTATATTTGTTTTATATTATACTAAAGTTTTTTCAATTATAAAAATTTAATAAAAAAACTTCTATAAGTTATTTTTTTTTGAGTTTATTAATATTTATAAAGATAGTAAGGGTTTGAATAATCATATTTTATATCATTATTCATATAGATAATTACATTAGAAGTATATAAAGATAAACAAATATGTTTATATTTTTAAATAAGGGGGAGAAGAAAGTGAAGGTTTTATTAGTTGGATCTGAAGCAAATCCATTTATAAAGACAGGGGGATTAGGAGATGTTTTAGGGTCATTATCTAAGGCGTTAAATAGAATAGATGTTGATGCAAGAGTTGTAATACCAAAATATAAATCAATAAATAGTAAGTTTGAAAAAAATCTAAAATTTTTAAAATCTTTTAATGTTAAGGTTGGTTGGAGAAATCAGTATTGTGGAGTTTTTGAAGGAATTTGTGATGGAGTGAAGTATTATTTATTAGATAATGAATATTATTTTTCTAGAGATAAAGTATATGGATATTTTGACGATGGTGAAAGATTTGCTTTTTTTAATAGAGCAGTACTAAAACTTTTAAAGGAAATAGGTTTTAAGCCTGACGTAATTAATTGTAATGATTGGCATACTGGAATGATTCCAGTTCTTCTTAAATTAGAATATAGAAAAGATTATTTTTATAAAAATATAAAATCAGTATTTTCAATTCATAATCTTAAATTTCAAGGAGTTTTTCCTAAGGAAATTTTGCCTGAACTTTTTGGTTATGATTTAGAAGCTTATTATAATGGAAGTTTAGCTTTTGATAATGGGGTAAGCTTTATGAAAGGTGGAATTATTTATTCAGATAAAGTAACTACTGTAAGTTATTCATATGTAAATGAGATAAAAACAGAAGAATACGGGGAGAGATTAGATGCTGTTTTAAGAGATAGGGATTGTGTGTTAAGTGGAATTTTAAATGGAATAGATTATGATGAGTTTAACCCAGAAGATGATAAATATATTTATGATAATTTTAATAAATATGATTTATATGGTAAGAAGAGAAATAAGGAGAAGTTACAAAGCGAGTTAGGTTTATCTATAAATAGTGATGCAGCTATGATAGGTATAGTATCTAGATTAACTAATCAAAAAGGTTTAGATTTAATTATTGATATAGCAGATAGGTTATTACAACATAATATCCAATTAATAATATTAGGAACTGGTGATTTAAGTTATGAAAATCACTTTATAGGATTAGCATCTAGATATAGAGATAAAGTATCAACTAATATTAAGTTTGATAATGAATTAGCGCATAAAATATATGCAGCATCTGATATGTTCTTAATGCCATCTTTATTTGAACCTTGTGGATTAGGACAATTAATAGCACTTAGATATGGGACTGTTCCAGTTGTTAGAGAAACAGGTGGACTTAAAGATACAATTAAACCTTATAATAAATATACTGGAATAGGAAATGGATTTAGTTTTAGAAATTATAATGCAAATGAATTATTAGGAATAATAGAATATGCTTTAGATTTATATAAAAATAAAAATACTTGGAATTCAATTGTTATTCAAGCATTAGATTCTGATAATAGCTTGAATAAGTCTGCAAATGAATACAAGAAAATGTATAGTGATTTAATTACCTTTAAATTATAACAAAATTCAAGGAGGTGTATTATGCTGACTATAGATAAAAATACTTTTAAGAAAGAGTATAAAAAGAAATATTTAGAGATACATGGAGAGGAGCTTTCAGAAGGAAGTGATTATAAAAAATATGAAGCTTTAGGTAGTTTAGTTAGAGATTATATTTCAGAAACATGGATGAAAACTAATAAAAGATATAATATAACTAAGGAAAAACAAGTATATTATTTTTCAATGGAATTTCTTTTGGGTAGACTCTTAGGAGATGCCCTTCTTAATTTAGGGATTAGAGATATATGTAAGGAAGCTTTAAAGGATTTAAATATAGATTTGGAAAAATTGGAAAACTTAGAACAAGATCAAGGTTTAGGTAATGGTGGACTTGGAAGACTTGCTGCTTGCTTTTTAGATTCTATGGCTTCTGTAAATATAGCTGGTCATGGATGTGGTATAAGATATAAATATGGATTTTTTGAACAAAAAATAATTGATGGAGTTCAAGTTGAGGTTTCAGATAATTGGCTTAGAGAGGGGAATGTTTGGGAGAAAAGAAGGCTTGATAAAAAAGAAATAGTTAAGTTTGGTGGCAATATAATAAGTGAAAAAATAAATGGAAAATTGAAATTTACCCATGTAAATTATGAGCCTGTTCTTGCTGTACCTTATGATACTCCTGTTGTAGGATATATGAATAATACAGTTAATACACTAAGACTTTGGAGTGCTGAGACTGTAAATAATGAATTTGATTTTTCATCCTTTAGTAGAGGAGATTTTTTAAAGGCTCTAGAATATAAAAATTCAGTTGAAGCAATATCTCAAGTTTTATATCCTGATGATTCGCAATATAAAGGTAAAATACTTAGATTAAAGCAGCAGTATTTTTTTGTTTCTGCTGGAGTACAAGGAATTATAAGGCATTATAAAAAGCATAATGGTGATTTAAGAAATTTACATGAAAAAATAGCTATGCATATAAATGATACTCACCCTACGCTTGTAATACCTGAACTTATGAGAATATTAATAGATGAAGAAGGATTTGCTTGGGAAGAGGCATGGAGAATAACAACTAATACAGTATCCTATACAAATCATACTATACTTGCAGAAGCTTTAGAAAAGTGGCCAATTGAAATGTTTAAGTCATTACTTCCAAGAATATATATGATAATTGAAGAAATTAATGAGAGATTTTGTCAGGAACTTTGGAATTCATATATAGGTCAGTGGGATAAAATATCAAGAATGGCCATAATAGCTGATGGGCAAGTGAGAATGGCTAACTTAGCAATAGTAGGTAGTCATAGTGTAAATGGAGTAGCAAAACTTCATACGGAAATTCTTAAAAAGAAAGAAATGAGTGATTTTTACTATTATTATCCTAATAAGTTTAATAATAAAACAAATGGAATAACTCATAGAAGATGGTTGTTAAAAATAAATCCTAAGTTAACTAATTTATTAATTGATACAATAGGGGATAGTTTTATAAGACATCCTATAGATTTGATAGAGTTTGAAAAAAAAGCTTATGATAAAAATATTCAAATTGAGCTTCATAATATAAAAAAATATAATAAAGAATTATTAGCAGATACAATATATAAGAGAAAAGGAATAAAGGTAGATACGAATTCTATTTTTGATGTTCAAATTAAAAGAATACATGCATATAAAAGACAAACTTTAAATTGTTTAAGAATAATGGATCTTTACAATAGACTTTTAGAAAATCCGAATTTAGATATAGTACCAAGAACATTTATATTTGGAGGAAAAGCTGCACCAGCTTATCATTTAGCAAAAAAGACAATTGAACTTATTAATAAGATAGCAGAAAAGATAAACAATGATTCTAGAGTAAATGATAAAATAAAAGTTATATTCTTAGAAAACTATAATGTTTCTTTAGCAGAGGAAATTATAAGAGCAACAGATTTAAGTGAGCAAATTTCTACAACTACTAAAGAGGCATCTGGAACGTCAAATATGAAGTTTATGATGAATGGTGCTGTAACAATAGCAACATTAGATGGAGCTAATATAGAAATCAAAGATGAAGTTGGAGAAGATAATATAGTAATATTTGGATTAAATTCAGAAGAAGTTCTTAATTATTATAAAAATGGAGGATATTCATCTTTTGATATATATAAAAATAATTCTAGAGTTAAATCAGTAATAAATGATTTAATAAATGGAAAATATCATTTTGATAGAGAGAGATTTAGAGAAATATATGATAGTTTAATACCATATAATGATGAGTTTTTTGTATTAAAAGATTTTGATTCATATATTGAAGCTCAACAAAAGGTTGATAAGCTATATAGAGATACTAATGTATGGCAAAAAATTTGTGGAGTTAATATAGCTCATTCAGGAATTTTTTCATCTGATAGAACAATTTCTCAATATGTTAATGGTATTTGGGGATCTGAGTTAGTATATAAAAATTTATAATTATAAATAACCTAAAGATTTTTTCTTTAGGTTATTTTTTATATAAGATTTAATCAATAAATAGTATAAAATATAAAATTACATCATATGTTTATATAAGCACTTTTAAGAATTGACAGATTAAAAATAAAAAATGCTTTTATTTTGAAAAACATATGAAGGGGGAAAAATAATTTTATGGGAAAAAAAGAGATAGTAGCAATGATATTAGCTGGTGGACAAGGTTCGCGACTTGGAGTATTAACTAAGAATTTAGCAAAGCCAGCAGTACCTTTTGGAGGTAAATATAGAATAATAGATTTTCCGCTAAGTAATTGTTCCAATTCAGGTATATATACCGTTGGAGTATTAACACAATATAAACCTTTAGAACTTAATTCACATATTGGAATAGGGGACCCTTGGGATCTTGATAGAAGGGATGGAGGGGTAAGTATACTTCCACCTTATCAAGAAGAAGAAGGAGGAATGTGGTATAAAGGGACTGCAAATGCTATATATCAAAATATAGAATATGTAGATAGTTATGATCCAGAATATTTATTAGTTTTATCAGGTGATCACATATACAAGATGCAATATGATGATATGCTTGAATTCCATAAAGAAAAAGAAGCAGATGCGACCATTGCAGTTATTGATGTCCCTATAGATGAAGCAAGTAGATTTGGAATAATGAACACAAATGACGATTTAAGTATATATGAGTTTGAAGAAAAGCCTAAAAATCCTAAAAGTACAAAAGCTTCTATGGGAATATATATATTTAATTGGAAAACATTAAAAAAGCACCTTATTAAAGATGAGTTAGATTTAAATTCAAGTAATGACTTTGGAAAGAATATAATTCCTAATATGTTAAGTGAAGGGTGTAAATTAGTTGCATATCCTTTTAACGGATATTGGAAGGATGTAGGTACTATAAAAAGTTTGTGGGAAGCAAATATGGATTTACTGAAAATAGAAAACGGGTTAAATTTATTTGATGAAGATTGGAAGATATATTCAGTAAGTCCATCAAGTCCGGCTCAATATATAGGAGAAGATGCAACGGTAAAAAATTCTGTTATAGTAGAAGGCTGTGTAATACATGGAACTGTTGAAAATTCCGTATTATTTCAAGGTGTTTATGTTGGTAAAAATACAGTAGTTAAAAATTCGGTAATTATGCCTAACTCAGTTATTGATGATTTTTCAATTGTAAATAAAGCTATAATTGGAAGCGATGCGATAATTAACAAAGAAGTAGTAGTTGGTAATGGTAAAAATATATCAGTTGTAGCATCAAAAGAAGAGGTTGGATACAGGATTAGGTACAAAGAAAGAAAAACTGTATAAATTAAGTGGTGGGGGGAGCTAAAAAATGAATAACTGTTTAGGAATAATAAATTTAGATGAAAATGAAAGTAGAATGGGTGAATTAGTAAGAAATAGACCTTTAGGTTCAGTTCCGATAGCTGCTAGATATAGAATAATAGATTTTATACTTTCAAATATGACAAACTCAGGAATAGAGTGTATAGGAATATTTACTAAAAATAAATCTAGATCACTAATGGATCACTTAACAAATGGAAGACCATGGGATCTTCACAGAAAAAGAGATGGGTTAAAAGTATTTAATTTTGGAGATTATTCTCCTTCGTATGATGATATTCATAATTTCAATGACAATATAGAGTTTGTAAGGTATAGTAAGAAAAAATATGTTTTAATTGCACCTTCATATATGATTTGCAATATAGATTTTAAAGGATTAATAGATAAACATAAAAATGAAAATAATGATGTCACAATAGTATATAAAAATGTAAATAATGCAAGAGAAAAATTTATAAATTGTGATGTTCTTAATATAGATGATAATAATAGAATTATAAGTGTTGGTGAAAATATAGGAAAGGAAAAAAATGCATCAATTAGTACAGAAATGTATTTTATGAAAACAGATTTATTTATAGATATAATAAATGAATCTGTAAAAAGTGGTATGTATAAAAAAATAAAACATTTTATACACTCTAACTTAGATAAATTAAATGTTAAAGCATATAAATTTAATGGATATTTAAGTTGTATAAATTCATTAAAATCCTATTATGATGCTAATATGGATTTTTTAAATTCAGAAGTAAATAAAGAAATGTTTTTTAGCGGTAGACCAATATACACAAAAACAAAAGATGAAGGGCCTACACAGTATACTAATGATAGTGTGGTTAAAAATTCTTTAATAGCAAATGGTTGTTATATAGATGGAAAGATTGAAAATAGTATAATATCAAGAAGAGTATATATAGGTCCAAATGTAAAAATAAAAGATTCCATTATACTCCAAGGAACAATAATAAATAATGGATGTGAACTTGAAAATGTAATAGCTGATAAAAAAATAATTGTAGAGCAAGATGAAAAATATATAGGTTCAAAAAAATGGCCAATAGTAATGAATAAGAGAAAAAGTTAAAATTTAATTTTACGCTTAATATAGTAACTAAATAATATTTAGTTACTATATTAAGCTTTTTT
>NZ_JAUNLM010000067.1 GCF_030532265.1 Clostridium sp.
TTCAACTGCCATTCTCCAAGTAGCTATCATAGCCCATTTCATAATTTATTCCTCCTTTTTATTCTACTACTCACTTAATCTTTTCATAGCTTCATCACATATAATTTTTATAAATTTATCTAAATTAATCTCTTTTTTATTAGGTGTTATAAATATAAACTCACTGTCATCAAAATATTGAAGAACTGGATTATCTGATGATATAACAGCAAAAGTTGGAATTTTAATAATATTATTAATTTTTTCTGCAATTCCAATAGCCATTTTTCCAAAATTAAAATAATGTAAAGCTGGTCCACATATAACAATATCAGCTTTTAACTTTTCTACCATAGAAATAAATTTATCTTCAGCTTCAATCTTATTATCTAAGTAATATTTATCCCCACAATACAAAGTTGCAATTATTTCTGCTCCATTTTTTTTTAGATATGGTTCAAATAATTTACCTGGACCTATAACATCATTTCTTCCAGCTGGAGCTAAATCATCATTTTCTCTATTCCCTAATCCAACTTGCGCATTATTCAATACTAAAACTACTCTTTTCATAGTCGCTCCTTCCTTAAGCTAAGTAATATTTAAATAAAGCAATTGTTATGCCAAGCTTTTATACTATTTCTTATTTCACCTTTTCTGCTACTTTTTCAAAGTTATATTTTTATTTTTAATTGCTTTTAATATAAGTGTGCTTTAGAATAATACATAATAATATATTTTTTTACTTTTTTTACACACTAAAATAATTTTAAACAAATACTTTATACATGATGAAATCAAAGAATATACATTAATTGGGGGATTGAGATGGGAAAAATTAAAAGAATTGATTTGATTTATGATACAGTAAAAAAATTGGATAAAGGTAATGGTGTTACAACTAATCAATTGTGTGAAATTTTAAATATAGAACGATCAAATATAAGTAAGAATCTTAATTTATTAATTAAAAGCGGAAAATTATTCAAAAACTCTAGTAGACCAGTTAAATATTATATAAAAGATACTTCTAATATTGATTTTACATATAAATCACCTCTTGATAATTTATCTTATTTATATCCATCACTTACAGAGGCAACTAAATTAGCAAAAACCGCTATACTTTATCCACCAAATGGAATGAACTCACTGATTATAGGTGAAACAGGCTCTGGTAAATCAATGCTTGCAAAACTTATGCATGAATATGCAGTATCTTTCTTTAATAATAAGGATATTCCATTTATACATTTTAATTGTTCAGATTATGCAAATAATGTTCAACTTTTAAGCTCACATCTTTTTGGAGTAAAAAAAGGCACATTTACAGGAGCAACTGAAGATAGAGTAGGTCTTATTGAAAAAGCAAATGGTGGAATACTATTTTTAGATGAAATTCACAATCTTCCTAATGAAGGTCAAGAAATGCTATTTTTATTTATGGATACTGGTTATTTTAGAAGATTTGGTGAAGTTTCAAAAAAAATAAAATCTGATGTTAGAATAATTTGTGCAACTAATGAAAATATAAATAAAAAATTACTTAGTACTTTCTTAAGACGTATATCTATAAAAATAAAGATACCAACTTTACGAGAAAGAAGCTTAGAAGAAAGGCTTACTTTAATTGAAACTTTCTTGAAAGAAGAAAGTACAAATTTAGATAAACCTGTTTCTATTTCTTACAATGCAATGCTCTGTTTTTTATCATATGATTGTCCATATAATGTGGGACAACTTAGAAACGATATTAAACTCGCAGTTGCAAATGCATATACTGAATATTTTATAAATAATAAAAAACAAATAAAAATAAATAGTCCTGACTTACCAAAAGATATGCTTAAGAATATATCAAACCCTTTAGTAGATGAGAATTCATTATTAAATAAGTTAAACTCAACTAATAGATATTTTATATATGATAAAAATACAAATATAACCAGTTATTCTTATAAAAGGCAAAAACATTCTATGTTTTCATCTTATAAAAACTTATTGAATCAGACAGAAATTATTGCATCAAATAAAAATTCATCGATTGAAGACTTCAATAAAATTTTATTTGATTATTTGGATTCAATACAAGATAATTGTGCTGATTATAAACATAGCTTTTCATATTCAACATTTGATGAAATAAATTCTGAACTCTGTAATTTTAATAAATCCATTGAAAAGTTATTTAAATACAAAATGTATGAGTCATTATTCAATATTCATATAGATTTAATTTATGATAGAATGACATTTATAACTTTAGATACTATATCACTTCAAAATAAACTAAAGTCTTTATTTCAAAATGAATATAATCTAGCCTCAGAATATTTAGATATAATTGAAAACAACCTAAATTTATATTTATCTAACTCTGAATTTATTCTAATAATACTTATATGTATTTATATTATGAACTAAAAAAAAGTCTACATCTTAATGGTGTAGACTTTTGCTTATACTTATCTATTCTTTATAACACTTAATAACTTTTTATCTAGTTTCTTACAAAACTCTGCTATTGTTTTAACTGTTTGAACATAATCTTTCCTGTGTATTAATAATGTATGTGAATGCATATATCTAGTAGGAATAGATAATGTCATACTAATTATTCCATCTAATGATTTATGTATATTGCCGGCATCTGTACCCCCAGCAATCATACAATCATAATTTATATCTAAACCAAATTCATTACATACTTCTTCAATTTTATTTATAAGAATTTTATTTCCAATAGTAGATGCATCTAAGACACTTAAAACAGCTCCACATCCAAGAGGTAACCCCCCCTTGTCCATTGGTGTATCTTTTGCAGTTGTAACATCTAAAGCAAAAGCTATATCAGGCTTTATTTTATGTGTTGCCGTTCTAGCTCCTCTTATTCCAACTTCTTCTTGTACAGTACCAACTGAATATATATTTGCTTCATGATATACATTATTAAGTTCCTTAAGTACATCTATAGCAACAGCTATCCCTATTCTATCGTCCCAAGCCTTTCCTAATAAATAATTTTCATTATTCATAACTTCAAACTTAGTATCTGGTGTAATCATATCACCAATTTTAACCCCAAGTTCAATAACCTCTTCTCTATTTTCTACTCCTAAATCTAAAAATAAATCCATAGGTTTTATCACTTTTTCCTTTTCAGATGCTGGCATTCCATGAGGAGCACGACTTCCAACAACTCCTTTTATTTTTTTACCATCCTTAGTGGTTATTCTCATGATTTGTGATGGTAAAACATGGCCCCACCAACCACCTACAGGTAATAATTTTATATATCCTTGTTCATCTATAGCTCTAACAACGAATCCAACTTCATCCATATGTCCAGCTATCATAATTTTTGGTCCATCAATTTTTCCTTTTTTTAATCCTATAATTGATCCTAGATTATCATAAGAAACTTCATCAGCATATATGTCAAAATACTTTTTTACAACTCTACTAACTTCTTTTTCAGCACCCGAAATACCATCTGCTTCACTTAACTCCTTAAGCATTTTAATATCTACATCGCCATACCTAGCTTTATTAACCATAACTATTCCTCCTAATAAATCTAAATATCTTATCTATTTTCAGCTTTAAACGTTTCTACTTGTTCTGAATTTAATGATTTTATAATTTCTAATACGGCACTCTTAGCTGCTAGATAATCACTTGAATCTATTATAGAACTATTTGTTTTCATATTTCTAGCACATATACATGCTTTTAATGTAGGACACCCTTCTAGTAACTTGTGTATCCATCCAGCATCACTATCATCCATTGAGTAATAATATTGATACTTTATACTATTTTCTTCACAGATATCTATTAAATAATTAAGTAATAATCTATTTGGCATCATTGATTTATCATAAAAACTTACTAAAACACCCTGTCCTAATTTTCCAGTGTTATCATCATCTCCATTTATATCATTTGAATATAAACAATCTAATACTATTGCTAAATCCGGTTTTATTAAATTTGTTGATGTTATACAACCTCTCAAGCCAACCTCATTTTGTACGGTGCAACCAACATATAAGTCCACATCAATTTCTACATCTTTTAGTTCTTCTAATATTTCAATTCCAAGAATACATCCATATCTATCATCCCATGACTTTGAAACCAACCTTTTACCATTTAAAAGTGACTCAAATTTTCCATCTACTACAATAGAATCTCCAATTCTTATTCCATTTTCAAAGACTTCTTCTTTTGATTCAGCTCCAATATCAACAAATAACTTATCAATATTTATATCCATTTTCTTTTCATCATTACTTAACATTAACTGAGACTTTGAAATTATAACCCCAGTAATTTCTTTTTCTTTTGAATTTAATACCCTAACTCTTTGTCCTATAAGAGACTTTGAGAAAATATTTCCTATTGGTAATATTTTTATTAATCCATTTTCTTTTATATCATTAACTATAAATCCAACTTCATCCATATGTGAACATATCATAACTTTTTTTGCATTTTCTTTTTTACTCTTCTTAATTGCAAATACAGAACCTAAATTATCGAATATTATATTATCTGTATATTTTCTATAATGATTCTGTAAAACAGTAGAAATATTTTTTTCATATCCTGAAACACCTATTATCTGTGTTATTTCTTTCATTAAATTTAATGTATTATCATTTAATATCATAAAACTCCCTCTCTCCTCATTATCTACCTTTTAGAAAAGGCAGCCTAACACTTTAGGCTACCCCATTTTTAATAACAAACCTTTTTCTTGAATTCAATTAAATCTTCTGAATTATCAACTTTTTTCTTCGCTAATAAACAAATATTATTTAAAGCTTCACTTAAACCTGTTCCACCTTTTTTAGGCATAATTACTATATCAACTATATCTTTAAACTTATTAATTGTTTCTTCATTTTCTTTTGACATAGCTGCTAAAGCTGGTATTGATGATTTTTTTTCTATCTCATTTGCTAATTCTGCACACATCATTGCATATCCAGCATAATTATAAGCCGGTCCACAAATAACAACATCCGGATTTATTTTCTTAATCATCGCAACCATTTTGGCTTTAACCATATCTTCATTTTTCTTAAAAAAACCATCTCCACAATACAGACATGCTATTATTTTTCCATCAACATTCTTCATATCTTTTTCTAACATACTAGATGAACCTATCGGCATAGTCTTTCCACCCAAGGTAAGATCTGGATTTTCTTTTCCTCCAAGTCCTGCTTGAACTTGATCAAATATCATTAAAACTTTCACTATTTAACCTCCTGAACTTCATCGACTTCTAAATCATCAAATGATAAATCATCTATTGAATCTTCGCTTGATGCAGTTTCTTCGTCTTTTAAATATTGTTTATCTAACATTTTTATAAATGGATAATATATTACACATCCTAATACTAATAAACCTATTTGCCATAATGATGCCATAAAACTTCCAGTTGATAAATATCCTGAAAATCCTATAGGAGTAGTCCATGGTAATGAAACTCCTGTAGTATAAGGTATTATTCCCGCTTTAGTTGCAAAAGTTGATAAAACTAAATTTATTAAAGGAACTCCTATAAATGGTCCTATTAATATAGGATTTAATACTATTGGCAACCCAAATATTATAGGTTCATTTATTCCAAAAAATCCTGGTATTATTGACAATTTACCTAGTTGCTTTATTCTCTTTGACTTACAGAAAAGTACCATTACTATAACTAATGAAAGTGTACTTCCTCCACCACCAAATCCTGTAAAGAAATTTGAAAATGGATCTGTAAATATATTTGGTAATGGTAATCCTGCTTGAAATGCTTCTAAATTTTCCATTGTTAATATTTTTGTAATAGGTGCAAAAACAGTATTTGCAACCGCTGGTCCATTAATACCAAAGAACCAAAAAGTTGTACATGCTAAACTGTAGATAATTTGAGCAAATAAAGTATTCCCCACACCTTGAAGTGGTGTTTGTAGTACCTTATATATAAAATTATGAGCTGTTTCAAAAGGTGTAAATTCAAAACCTATACGTACAAAGAAAAATGCTCCTATTACTATAGCACTTGGAACTAAAGCTGCAAATGAATCAGCAACTGCTGGTGGTACACCATTTGGCATCTTTATTGTCCACCCTTTTTTATAAACCCATGTAAATAGTTTTACTGATAATAAAGATATTATAAGAGCTAAAAATATACCATTAGATCCAACATATTCAAATGATATTCCACTCATTAAAGATGGTCCTTCAGCACCTTCAAATGGAATTCTTGTTGGCATAAGTATAAAGAATGAAACTAAAGCAACTGCTGCTCCTTGTATTTTATCTCCATTCAACTCTCTAGCATATGCATATCCTGTTCCAACACAAGTAAGTAATGCAATCATATTAAAAGTTGCCCTTGATACATTAGTAAACCAAGTTGTCCAATTCGGTCCTAATATATTATTCCAAAAATCTTCCCATCCTGGTATTGGAAAGTTAGCAATAAGTAAGAATATTGATCCAACAATAAGTAATGGTGTTGTTATTAAGAAACCATCACGTATAGCTACTAATATTTTGTTACTACCTAGTTTATCTGCTATAGGCATTAACACTTTTTCCATTTTTGAAAACATTCATGCTCCCCCTTGTTTACCCTTTATTATTTATTATTTATTTTTTATTTTCTATTCTTTTTTATTAACATTAATGCATGTTTTAAAACCCTTTCACCATTCATCATTCCATAATCTTCTGAACTTATAACAGCAATTGGCGTATTTAAATCCTCAAGTTTTGTAATAGTCTCATTATAAAGATATTTTACTTGTGGTCCTAATAATATACAGTCTGGATTATCTTCCCTAGATATTTGCTCTATCTTCCCATGTGGAAAAGCCTTTACAACTATAGGTAACTTATGTTTATTAGCTACATCCTGCATTTTACTTGCCAATAAACTTGTTGACATTCCTTGACTACAAAACAAATAAACTTTTTTCATAATTTCTCTCCCCTTATTATAATTTTATTTATTTTATGAATTAATTTCTAAATCTTTTATTAGACCAATGAAATCAATTTCATTTTAACTTTTATATTTAATTTAAGCTTTTGAAAGCTCTATAACCTTTGTACTTGCTATATAATCATGTATCATTCTATTATCTTTACTTCTAAATAATAATACAATTGATACTCCAGTAACTATTGTCGCTATTAAAGATAATACGGAATAAACACTTATATTAGATAATAATGCTAACATTTGTCTTATATACTCACTACTACAAATAATTCCACCCTCAATTATTATTGCTCCTAATATTTCCCTACTACATAAGCTTCTTATGTTTACATCAGTTCCATCAATATTAGCTACCTTTATACCAACTAAGCTTTTACCTAACGTCTGTCCATTTCTCCAATAAATAGGTATCAGAACATAATATGCTATTCCTAATAAAACAGCTAATAAACCTGAAATAATTCCCCATTTCAGTGACATATATGATAATGATTTAGCTATATTAGCCTCTCCACTCTCTATACTATATATTAACAATACAGGTATACCTGCAATTACTGATGCTAAGTACCAATCCACTAAAGCTGCTATAAATCTTTTTAATTTTATTGAACTTTTCTTATCATTTTGTACTTTTTCTTTTTTTCTTATATTTTTCATAATGCACCTACCCTAAACCCATAATTCTATAATATGTAAGCTGAATTATATCATGTATCTTGCAATATTTACAACTATTTTGTAAATATTGTAACTATTTTGTTAATCTTTATATAAATATATTTTTTATTTTCTTGACATTAACTTACAGCAACTATCATGCCAAATACATAAATCATTGATTTTAAACCATTTTTTATTTATAGATTGGTTAAGTAATATTAAAATTTCATAATTTACAATTAATATTACAGTTTTTTTATACACTAATCTCTAAATAACATATAATTTATCACACAATATATTTTTTTCTTCTTAAAATACACATTAGTCATCTACATATTTATACAATTTTATTCTTATTATTGTTAATTACGATATAATAGTTGATAAATAATTAATCGAAAGAAAAAAGGAGTCTAAAACTCCTTTTTAATTAATTATAAATTTTAAATTAAATAACTTACCCACTACTTCTAACTCTCTTCTCTATATTAAATATTTTATTTATTTCATTATAAATAATTAACAATATAATTTATTGGAAATAAATATAATTATATTAATATTTATTTTTAAGGAGGTAATTAAAATAAGCTGGATAAACAACTCTTATATTCAATGTGAAGATTGTGATGCAATATTCAAAACAAATTATTTGGATAAAACTAAAGATGTAAAGTTTTGTCCTAATTGCTCTAGTAACAATTTAAACAATTTTAATGACAATTCTGAATTAGATATGTAAAATTACTATTTATAAAATAAATTTTACTTTTAATTTATATCTAAATCTATATTTATTGATTTTTACAATTAAACTACTATATTACACAATTATGTTTTTAAATAATATTTAATAAGCTGGTAATATTTTTTTGTATCAAAATATTACCAGCTTATATATGAATATATAAATTTTATTTTTAATTAAAACTACTTACCTTTAACCTTTCAAGTATTTTTATAATATAGTAATATTTAATTTTTTTATAATCTATTTAATCTAATAATAATTTAATAAAATACTCACATTTTAAGATTAGAAGTTAAATTTCTATATTTATCAAACAAATTATTAAATATTTATTTTTACTTCTTTTCAAAGAAATGTACACAAATAGTTACACAATAAATATAATTATATTTTATGATACTTTTTTACATAATTATTTTATAATATATAAAATTTTAATTCATCTAATCCCCTATACTTTTCATTAGTATAATATACATTTACATATATTTCATAACATAAAACCTTAATTCTATAAAATCATAAATTTTCAATTAAAACCTTTAACCACTAATTCTAACCATTTTA
>NZ_JAUNLM010000010.1 GCF_030532265.1 Clostridium sp.
AATAATAAATCAAATTGAATATTTATTTAAAAAAGTAATATGAGTGTTGAAAGACTAATTTTTAATAAATATAATAGTATTTAAATATCTTTGTTATGGATAAGTAAAGTATATAATTTATAGAAATAATAACCTATTAAAATTTAAAAAATATTATATATAATTTATTCAAATTTCAATAAGTGTGATAAATATCACGTTATAAAAGAAAAATGAATGTTAAAATTATAACAACTAAAAGTAGTTAGGACTTTAAAAGGAGATGTTTTTTTATGGATGTTAAACAATCAGTATGTAATTATTGCTCTACTGGATGCAATCTTAATTTTAATATAGAAAATGATAAAATAGTTAAAATAATGGGAAAAAAAGGTTACCCTGTTAATGATGGAATGGCTTGTATAAAAGGACTTAATCTAGATAAGCAACTTACTATGTATGGACAGCAAAGACTTCCTCTTCTTAGAGGTGAAGATGGAAAAATGCATGAAATATCATGGGAAGAAGCATTTGAAGTTTTTGCTAAAAAAATGACAGAGATTCAAAATAAATATGGTAAAGAAAGTGCCGCTTTTATAAGTACAGGACAGCTTCCTATGGAAGAAATGGCTATATTAGGATACGTAGGAAGAGGGCTTATGGGAATGCATGGAGATGGAAATACAAGACTTTGTATGGCTACATCAGTTGTTGCATATAAGCAAAGCTTTGGATTTGACGCACCACCATACACATTAGAAGATTTAGAACTTTCAGATACACTTATATTTATAGGGGCAAATCCAGCTGTTGCTCATCCAATATTATGGGGAAGAATAAGAAAAAATAAAGATGCTAAGAAGATTGTTATAGATCCAAGAAAATCAGAAACTGTAAAGGGATGTGATGATTGGTATCCAATAAAACCAAAAACTGATTTAAGATTTTTATATACATTAGCTAATGTTTTAATAGAAAAAGGATATATAGATGAAGAATATATAGAAAAATATACAGAGGACTTTGAAGGATTCAAAGAACACGTTAAAAAGTATAAATTAGATAATATTTATGAAACTACAGGAATTTCAAAGGAAAGAGTATTAGAGCTTGCAGAAACAATACATAACGGTAAAAAGGTTTCAATTTGGTGGACTATGGGAGTAAATCAAGGTTATGAAGCTGTAAGAACTGCTCAGGCTATAATAAATATTTGTGTAATGACAGGTAATATAGGAAGGGAAGGAACAGGTCCTAATTCAATTACAGGTCAATGTAATGCTATGGGGTCAAGATTATTTAGTAATACAACTTGTATTTATGGCGGAAGAGATTATGCTAATGAAGAAGATAGAAAATTTATAACAAAAGTTATGGGAATAAAAGATGAGCATATACCTAAAAAACCAACTATGGCATATCCAGAAATAATACAAGGAGCATTAGATGGAAATATAAAAGCACTTTGGATAGTTTCAACAAATCCAGCTGATTCATGGATAGATAACAAAAAATTTAAAGAAGCTGCAGAAAAAATTGATTTTTTAGTTGTTCAAGATTTATACTCAGACACTGATACAGCTAAATTATGTGATCTTTTCTTACCTGCTATACCAGGAATCAAGAAAAATGGTACATATATTAATACTGAACGTAGAATGTCAGCATTAGTTCCTATGCTTTCAAGAGGTGAAAAAGAGCTTACTGATTTTGAAATTATAAGGGGAATAGGAAAAGCTTTAGGAAAAGAAGAAGAATTAAAGCTTTGGAAAACTCCAAGAGATGTATTTGAACTTCTAAAAAAATCTACTGAAGGTATGCCATGTGATATTACTGGAGTAGAATATGATATGGTTAGAGAAGGGAACGGAGTACAATGGCCTTTTAAAAAGGGAGATAAGTTAGAGAAAGACCAAAGAAGACTTTTTGAAGATGGAATTTATTATAGACCTAATGGAAAAATGAAATTTATGTATGAAGATATAATGGAAAATAATGAAAAGCAAACAGAACAATTTCCTTATATTTTTAATACAGGAAGAGGGACTGTAGGACAATGGCATACTCAAACAAGAACTAGGGAAATTCCTATGGTTACAAAAATGGTTTCAGAAAAAGCTTATATTGAAATTAGTTCAGAAATAGCGAAAGAGCATGATGTTAAAGATGGAGATATAATAGAAGTTACATCATCAAATGGAGAAACTGTAAGAGTAATTGCTAAAATAAATGATGGCTTATTAAAAGATGAGATGTATGGACCTATGCATTATATAGAAATTAATATGTTAACAAAAGGAAAATATGACACATATTCAAGAGAGCCATCATATAAATATGTAACATGTAATTTAAAGAAAATAGATTAATTAAATAATGCTCATTCTTTTAAAGAGTGGGCATTAATGTTTTAAGGAGGGTTATTTTTGATAAGTTTAGAGGAAGCTAAAAAATTAATTTTAGGAAAAGTGAAAAGTTTAGGTTCAGAAGAAGTTAATATTGAAGATTCTGTAGGAAGAATTTTATATGAAGATATATATTCTCCTATAAATAACCCACCATTTCCAAGATCTCCTTTAGATGGATATGCCATTAGAAGCGAGGATACAAAAGGTGCAACGAGAGAAAATCCTATTAATTTAAAAGTAATAGATAAAATATATGCAGGGTATGTATCAGATAAAATAGTAAAACAAAATGAAGCTATAAGAATAATGACAGGGGCACCAATTCCAGAAGGAGCAGATACGATAATAAGACAAGAAGATACTGATGAAGGAGTAGAATTTGTTAAGATATATACTGCACTTAATGAATATGATAATTACTGTTATGAAGGTGAAGATTTTAAAGAAGGAACAGAATTGTTAAAAAGAGGAAAACTTATAACTTCATCAGAGGTTATAGCTCTTGCCTCAATTGGATTTAATAAGGTTAAAGTTTATAAAAAAGCAATAGTTGGAATAATAAATACTGGTGATGAAATCCAAAATCCTGGAACAAAATTAAAAAGTGGAAAAATTTATAATAGTAATGGATACTTTTTAAAAGCAAGACTTTCAGAATTGGGTTTTGAAAGTATTTTGTATAATTTAATTTGTGATGAGGATGAGGAAATAATAAAAGCTATAAAGTACTTAGAAGATAAATGTGACATTATAATTTCAACTGGTGGAGTATCAGTTGGTGAAAAAGATAGAGTTATGATAAGTGCTGAGAAAGCAGGATATAATATATTATTTTGGAAAGTTGATATAAAGCCAGGTTCACCAATGTTTGCTGCATTTAAAGAAGACAAATTATATATAGGATTATCAGGTACTCCAGTGGCATCAGCAACGACGTTTGAATTAACATGTAGAGATGCTTTATCAAAAATGTACAATACAGATAGTTTATGTATCAAAAAGAGAATAGGAATATTAATGGACAATTACACTAAATTATCAAATAAAAGAAGATTTTTAAGAGTTTATATTGATAATGAAAATAAAGTTTTTATAAATAATGTATATCAAACTCCAGGGCAAGTTCACACTATGATAAACAGTAATGCAATACTTGAAATTCCAAAAATGAAAGAACTAAAAAAAGGTGAGAAGGTAGAGGTATTAATTTAAATATGATAAATAAGTCTGTAATAATATTATCAGGTGGTAAAAATAGCAGAATGAACTATAAGACAAAAGCTTTTTTGAAGATAGATGGCATAAGGTTTATAGATAAAATTTTTTTAGAAACATCAGACTTTGAAGAAAAAATTTTATCTTGTAATGATATTAATCTTTATGAAGAATTTAAAAATCAAGCTTTATTAGTTAAAGATGAATTTAAAGATATAGGTCCAATGGGAGGTATATATTCATGTCTTAAAAAAAGCAACTTTGAATCTTCTTTGGTGGTTGCAAGTGACATGCCTTTTTTAAATAAAGATTTTTTGAATTATATTTCAAGTTATAAATTCAATGAGGATGCTTTAATACCAGTAGTAAATGGAAAAATAAATCCTCTTTGTGGAATATATAAAAAAAGTATTTTAAAAATTATAGAGTCAATGATTTTTAAAAAAGATTATAAGCTTAAAAATTTATTAGAAAAAATTAGTACAAAATATATTGAATGTAATGAAATAAACAATTTTATAAATGTAAATACAGAGGTTGAGTATAATGAGTTGTGCAAAAGAAAATTTAAATAAGAGTCCTTTTGTTGTAAATATTGTAGGAGAAAGGTCTAATGTTGGTAAAACTACATTAATTGAAGGGCTTATAAAAGAATTGGTAAAAAGAGGTTATAAAGTTGGAACTATAAAACATGATATACATGGATTTGATATAGATAAAGAAGGAAAAGATACGTATAAACATAGAGTTGCTGGAGCATCAACTGTAATAATATCATCAAAAAACAGAATGGCAATGATAAAGGAAGTTAATGAGGAAGAAAAATTAGAAAATTTAATAAAACTGTTAAATGATAAAGATTTTATTATTGTAGAAGGTTATAAAAAAAGTAATTTAAAGAAAATTGAAGTATTTAGGAAAGGAGTAAGTAGTAGAATTATAACGCCAAATGATAAATTAATATGTGTAGCAACGGATATTCCACTTAATTTAAATAAAATAAAAGAAATTAAGTATAACGATTACAAAATGTTAATAGACTTATTGGAAAATTTAAAATATAATCAAATAGAGAGGAGTTGATAGATATGTATACTTTGGGAATAATAACCAGCAGTGACAAAGGCTCGAAAGGGCAAAGGGAAGACAAAAGTGGAGAAGTAATAAAGAAAATATCTGAATCTAAAGGCTTTAAATTAGAAAGATATACAATACTTCCAGACGAAAGAATTAAGCTATCAGAAGAAATGAAGTATATGGCAGATGAGCTTAATTTAGATTTAATACTTACAACCGGTGGTACAGGCTTTAGTGAGAGAGACATAACACCAGAAGCTACTAAGGATGTAATAGAAAAGGAAGCTTTAGGTATAGCAGAAGCTATAAGAAATTATAGTTTTACTATAACAAAAAGAGCTATGCTTTCAAGAGGAACAGCAGGAATTAGAAAAAGAACATTAATAGTTAATATGCCTGGAAGTCCTAAGGCATGTGAGGAAATCTTAGATTACATATTAGAGGACTTAAAACATGGATTGGACATAATGAAAGGAAGTGCTTCAGAATGCGCAAGAAAATAATTAGTGCATTTTTAATATCATGTTTATTTGTAACTACATTACTTGTTGGATGTGCTAGTAAAGATGATAGTAAAAAGGCAGAAGGAAAAGAGTTAACAGTAAGTATAGCAGCTAGTCTTAAAAAACCTATGGAAGATATAGCTAAGAAATTTAATGAAGAAACAGGAATTAAAATAACTTATAATACAGGTGGATCAGGTACATTAAAGAAACAAATATCAGAAGGTGCTAATGTTGATTTATTCTTTTCAGCAAATACTAAGTATATGGATGAATTAATAAATGAAAAATTAGTAAATAAAGATGATACATATAACTTTTTAACAAATTCATTAGTTTTAATAGAAAATAACGATATGAAAAAAGATATAAAATCATTAAATGATTTAAAAGATACTAAAGGAAAAATTGCAATAGGTGATTTAAAAACAGTACCAGCAGGTCAATATGCAAAACAAACATTAGATAATTTAAAATTATGGGATTCATTAAAAGATAGATTCGTATATGCTAAAAGTGTATCAAATGTTGTAAGTTATGTTGAAAATGGAGATGTAGATTATGGATTTGTTTATAAAACAGATGCAAAAGATATTAAGGGTATTAATATAGCTTATGAAATACCAAATAAATATCACAAGGAAATCCAATATTCTTTATGTGTATTAAAAGATAGTAAAAATGCTGAAGAAAGCAAGAAATTTGTTGAATTCTTAAAAGGTGATGAATCTAAAAAAGTATTTAAGGAATATGGATTTGGAGTAGAATAATATGTTAATAAATGCTTTTATTATATCATTTAAAGTAGTTGTAATTGCAGTTATTATAAGTTTAATTTTATCAATAGTTGGAGCATACATTTTAATTGAAAAAAAAATAAAGCTTAAACATATTATAGAAACAATAATACTATTTCCTATGTTTTTGCCACCATCTGCAATTGGTTATTTAATACTTATATCTTTAGGTAAAAGAGGTTTTATAGGAGAATTTCTTTTGAATAACTTTAATATAACAATAATATTTACTTGGATTGCAGCTGTAGTAGCAGGAGTTGTTGTTTCTATGCCTATAATGTATCAGAGTATAAAGGCGCAATTAATAGGAATAGATGAAGATATAAAAAATGCAGCAAAAGAAATGGGAGCAAGAGATAGAGTAGTATTTAGAAAAATAAGTTTACCATTATGTAAAAAAGGAATATTTACAGGAATAATATTAAGTATAGCTAGAGTTTTTGGGGAATTTGGAGCAACAATACTTGTAGCAGGGAACATACCAGGTAAAACTCAAACAGTTCCAATGGCTATGTATTACGCTATAGAAAATAATGATGACAGAACTTCCAAGATTATACTAATAGCAATTGTTATTATTTCAGTGACATTAACTTTTTTATATAATAAAATACTTAAGAGAATAGCATAAGGGGGTAAATAGAAATGAAAAGTGTAAGAGTACAAGATGCAGTAGGTATGGTATTATGCCATGATATAACAAAAATAGTTCCAGGAGAATTTAAGGGGAGAGCTTTTAAAAAAGGTCATATAATCAAAGAAGAAGATATAAAGGAATTATTATCAATAGGGAAAGAGCATATATATGTTTGGGAAAATCAAGATGGTATGCTTCATGAAAATGATGCAGCTATAAGACTTAAAAACTTAGTTTGTGGAGAAGGATTAGAATTTGGAGAAATAAAAGAAGGAAAAATAAGCTTTATGGCTTCAAAGGACGGTCTTTTAAAAATAAACAAGGAAAAACTTTTAGAGCTTAATATGTTAGGAGAAATAATAGTTGCAACTATACAGAACAATACTCCTGTAAAAAAAGGAGAATTAGTTGGATCTACAAGGGTAATTCCTTTAGTAATAGATGAGAAAAAAATAATAGAAGCTGAAAATTTAATAAATGAAAAAATTATAGAAGTTATTGATATAAAACCTAAAAAAGTACATATGATAACTACAGGAAGTGAAGTTTATCATGGAAGAATTAAAGATGCCTTCGGACCTGCAGTTAGAAAAAAATTAGAATATTATGGATGTTTATTAGAAAATCAAGTTATACTACCGGATAACAAAGAAATGATTGTTTCTGAAATAAAGAAAGCATTAGAAAGTGGAGCAGAAATGATAGTATGTACAGGTGGTATGTCAGTGGATCCTGATGACGTTACTCCAACAGCAATAAAAGAATGTGGAGCTAACCTTATAACATATGGAGCACCAGTTTTACCAGGAGCAATGTTTTTATTAGCATATAGTGGTGATGTTCCAATAGTAGGCCTTCCAGGATGCGTTATGTATTGTAAGAGAACAATTTTTGATTTAGTTCTTCCAAGAATATTAAGTAATGAGAAGCTAAATCTTAGAGATATTGCTTTATATGGACATGGAGGTTTATGTTTAAGCTGTGAAGTTTGTACATTCCCTCATTGTTCATTTGGAAAAGGAGAATAAAATGAATGATAAGTTAACACATTTTGATAATAAAGGAAATGCAATTATGGTTGATGTAGCTCTTAAGAATAAAACAGAAAGAGTTGCTATAGCTACGGGAAAAGTTAAAACAAGTAAAGAAATAATAAATAGAATAAAAGAGGGTACAATAGGAAAAGGTGATGTTTTAGCTGTTGCAAGAGTAGCAGGAATTATGGCAATAAAGAAAACATCAGATTTAATTCCAATGTGCCATCCAATAATGATAGATGGATGTAGTATAGATTTTGATATAGATGAAGAAAATTCAGAAATAATAATAAATTCTAAAGTTAAAATTGTTGACAAAACAGGAGTTGAAATGGAAGCATTAACTGGTGTTTCAGTTGCTGCACTTACTATATATGATATGTGTAAAGCCGTAGATAAAAGAATGGAAATAGGCGAAATACATTTAGTTAAGAAAACTGGTGGAAAAAGTGGAGAATTTAATTTTTAAAGCTTTGAGGTGGTAGTGTGTTAGATAGATTTGGAAGAAATGTAGACTACCTTAGAATTTCTATTACTGATAAGTGTAATTTAAGATGCCTATATTGTATGCCAGAGAAAGGAAATACTTTTTGTAGTGATGAAAAAAAACTTTCTAATGATGAAATACAAAGAATAGTTAACTTATCTTCTAAGCTTGGTATTAGAAAAGTAAGACTTACAGGAGGAGAACCTCTTGTTATGGACGGGGTAGTAGATCTAATAAAAAACATAGATTTAATTGACGGAATAGAAGAAATAGCAATAACTACAAATGGAATATTGCTAGATGATAAAATTGAAGCTTTATCGAAGTGTGGTCTTAAAAAAGTAAATATAAGTCTTGATACTTTAAATAAAGATAAATATTTTAAGATTACAAGAGGTGGAAACTTAAGTAAAGTTTTATCAGCTATAGACAAGGGGATAAAGCTTGGAATTAAGATTAAACTTAATACAGTTATAGTTGAAGGTATTAATGATGATGAAATATTGGATTTAATAGATTTAACAAAAAAAATTCCGGTTGATGTTAGATTTATTGAACTTATGCCAATTGGAGAAGGTAAGAAATTTAAAGGATTATCTAATGAGAATATATTAAAATTCATAACAGAAAGTAATATTGAATTTGAGGAAATTAAAAGAAATTCTCATGACGGACCGGCAGAATATATAAAACTTAAAGGGGCTTTAGGACGAGTTGGATTTATAAGTGCAATGAGTAATTGTTTCTGTAAAGATTGCAATAGAATGAGAATTACAACTGATGGATATTTAAAGCAATGTTTAAATTGGAAAAGTGAAATAAATTTAAAATCTATAATAAAATCAGGAGCAAATGATGAAGAGATAAAGAATATAATAGAAAAAGCTATATATAATAAGCCAGAAAAATATCTTTTCAAAAGTGTTGATGAAAACAAAGAAATAAAATTTATGAATGAAATAGGAGGCTAATTCATGGCAAAAATAGTAGCGATTTGTACAAGTCCTAAAAAAGGAACTGCAAAGAAACAAGTAGAAGAGGCTATTTTAATAGAAGATTTTGGTGTTAAAGATGATGCGCATGCAGGAAAATGGCATAGACAAGTAAGTCTTTTAGAACTTAAAAAAATAGATGATTTTAATAAACAAGGTGGAAATGTTAAGTTTGGGGACTTCGGCGAAAACATTGTAATAGATGGAATTGAAGTTGATAAATTAAATATAGGACAAAAAGTTAAAATTGGAGAAGCTATTTTAGAAGTAACTCAAATAGGTAAGAAGTGTCATAGTGAATGTGAAATATTTCATAGAGTAGGAAAATGTATAATGCCTATACATGGTGTTTTTACAAAAGTATTAAAAGGTGGAACTATCAGAGTTAATGATATAGCAGAGTTAATATAAATAAAAAATGACTATCTTAATTGATAGTCATTTTTTTATTTATATTATTTTAATTTCATTTTCTTTTCATATCTATCATAAAGAATTAATGCAATTGCACCAAATATTATAGGACCTGCAATTTGGAATAAAGTTGCAACGTAATCTCCTGAATCTAAAGCAGGTTTTATTATTGTAAATATGTTTGCAAATATAATAGTAATTATTACAATAACAGTCCAAATTTTTGTAGTAGTATGGTTTTTATACATAACAAAAGGTTTATGTATTTCTTCCTTTTTCTTAAAGGCAATAAAAGCAAATGCTATAAATATATAAGGTATAGTCATTGCAACATTGCTCATAAGAATTAAGTAGTTTAAGAAAGCTGATGCAGTTTTACCACCAAGTGAAGAAATTAAAATTATAGCAACAACAATTATACATTGTATCCACATTGCATTTTTTGGCATATCATTTTCATCAAGTTCACTCCATGATTTTGGCCAAATTTCTTTTGGTGTTCCTTCAATAAGTTGCTTAATAGGTGAATAAGTTAAGGTAAAGAATGAACCCATTAAGGCTAAGAACATTGAAAGTCCAATAAATCTTGCAAATGAAGCACCAAGTATTTGAGCTCCAGAAGTTCCAAGGTTAAAGGCTAAACCTAAAGTATAACCTAAATTACTCATAACAACATATCCGGCATTTGCCATATTTACTGTTGAAGAATTTAATGTTGTTGACCAATTAGTAAAGAAGCCAACACACAATATTCCTAAAGAATAACCAATAGCAATAATTACAGCTGCTATTTTAATTCCTTTTGGGAATGTTTTTTCAGGATTTTCAGTTTGATCAACTAATCCTCCGATTGCTTCAAGTCCACCATAAGCAAAAATTGCAAATACCATAAATCCTAATACTCCAATTGGAGATTGATAAGTTGGATTTGGTGATGAAATAAGTGAATATGTACTAATAGGTTGTGCAAGTTCAAATTTATTAGCAATAAGAACTACTATTGCACCAATTAATAAAACTATATTTGCTAAGGCTATAAAAGTACCACCTATTGATGTAACTTTTGTTATGCTTTTTAAACCTTTTGAAGCGGCAAATGTTATTATGATAAATAAAGTTATACCAAGTAATGCCATTGTATGTGAGGCATTCATTCCAAAAAGGCTCCAAGTTGAAGTTCTATCTTCTCCAAATATAACATTAGAAAGTGGTACCCAAATTGATGATGATGTAGAAACCATCCAAATTATATAAGAAGTATACCACATGAAAGTAACTATAAATGCATATTTAGGGCCGACAGATTTATTCATCCAAGAATAAATTCCACCCTTTTCGTCTTTGAATGCAGCACCATATTCAGAAAGCATAAATGAATATGGAATAAAAAATGTTATTGCTGAAATTATATACCAAGGTATAGCTGAATATCCCATAAGTAAGAATGCTCTAGCTATATTTGTAAATCCAAAAACTGATGTAAATGTCATTAATATTAGTGCAATTAATGTAAGTTTTTTGTTATTATGTTTGCTCATAAGCTCCTCCTTAGAAGTAATGTTAATAATTTACTTTATCACATTAAAGTTATGAAATAATGAAGTATAAATTAATATTTTATTAATAGTATTTAACAATATGAGTGGACTATACTTATTTAATATAAAATAATAAATGGAAGTACATAGAATGTTTAATAAAATTTAAAATTTAATACATTTAATGCTGATAATATTAATAGTATTATTAATAAACTTTGGAGGTCAGTTATGAAAAAAATTCTTTCTATATTTAAGAGAGATATGAAGGCAATAATAAAAAATCCAGTTGCAATTTTAATAATTGGTGGACTTTGTATTATTCCTTCACTTTATGCATGGGTAAATATAAAAGCTTGCTGGAATCCATATGAAAATACTAGTACAGTTCCTATTGCTATTGTAAATAATGATAAAGGAGCAACAATTGATAATAAAAATATAGACATTGGAAAAAGTGTTGTTTCGGAACTTAAAAATAATAAGGCTATAGGATGGACTTTTGTAGATTCTAAAAAGGCAGAGCTTGGAATTTTAAATGGTGATTATTATGCAGTAATTGAAATTCCAGAAGATTTTTCAAAAGATTTAACAAGCCTTGCAACAGATAAACCAGTTAAGCCGGAAATTATATACAAAGTTGATACTAAGTCAAATCCAGTTGCAGGAAAAATAACAGAAGTTGCTGAAGAGCAGTTAGTTGATCAAATAAAATCTAATTTTGTATCAACAGTAAATAAAACAATTTTTGCATCATTAAATAATGTTGGTAAAACTCTTCAAGCAAATAAAGATCAAATAATAGGATTAAAAGATGCAATAATAAAAATAAATAAAAATATGGATATTATAATTAGCACGTTAAATTCTACAAGTAGCAATGCTAAAAATCTTAATACATATTTAAATAATGTAAAAGCAACTATGCCAGAATTAACAAAAGGTGTAGATGCAATAAAAGATGGGGCGAATCAGTCAAAAAAATTAACTACATATACAAAGAATGCTATAAATAATTCTTTTGACAGTTTAGATATGAACATAAATCAGATAAGTTCATCAAATAAAAAAATAAGTTCACTTATAAAAGGTTTAAATGATTCAATATCATCGGGAGGTAAAGATGGTGTAGGTACAGCTATATCTTCTATAAGTCAAGAGATAGATTATACTATAAATAATGTTGATACTATTAGTAAGTTTTTAAAAGAATTAAATAAAAATACTAATACAAATAATATTGACTTATCAAATGTAATTACATCATTAGATAGTTTAAAATCAACATTAAATAGTGAAAAAGATAAGTTGAAAGAATTAGAAACTTCATTTAGTTCACAAGGGGAATTAAGCTCTAGTATAGTTAAAGATATAACATCAATAAATTCAAGTATGAGCAGTAAAGTTAAGAGTATATTAGGTGAATATAATACTTCAACTAAAAGTTCAATAAATAAAATATGTAATAATTATATAGATGCTACAAATGAAGCTAATAAGATTTTAGATGGTTCAAAAGATATGATAGCTAGTATTGATAGTATACTTAATTCTGGAGTAAATGCTACAAATTTAACATCTGATATATCAAATGATTTACTTAAAAAATTTAATTACTTTAAAGATAGTATAAGTGAATTAAGCAAAAAGCTAGAGGAAATTAATGATAATAATTTAAGTGAGATAGTAACAATCCTTCAAAGTAAACCGGAAATTATGGGTTCATATATTTCAAGTCCTTTTAATGTTAAAGATGAATCAATTTATAAAATTGCAAATTATGGCTCAGGAATGGCACCAATATATTCAGTACTTGCAAGTTGGGTTGGATGTCTTGTATTGACATCACTGCTTTCTACTGAAATAAAACCATTTGAGGGAAGTGAGAATCTTACAATAAGAGATAGGTATTTAGGAAAACTTGTTACATTTACTTTTCTTGCTGTTATACAAGGCTTTATTATAGCAGCAGGTGACAAATATATATTAGGAGTTCAAACAGTTAATACACCTTTGTTTATTTTCTTTGGAGTATTAGCGTCATTTAGTTTTTGTATAATAGTTTATACACTAGTTTCATTATTTAGAAATGTTGGTAAAGCATTAGCGATAATATATATGGTAATACAAATAGCAGGTTCAGGAGGAAGTTATCCAATACAAGTAGACCCTAAGTTTTTTAGAGTATTACAACCATTATTTCCATTTACATATGCACTTGGAGGTTATAGAGAGGCAATAGCAGGACCTCTTCTAAGTAGTGTTGCATTAGATATATTTATGCTACTTTTATTTGCAGCAATATTTTTTATAATAGGAACATTCTTTAAAGAAAAGATATGGAAATACGTAAAAAGATTTGAGGATAAATTTGAGGAATCAAGAATAGCTGAATAAAGTTTTATTCCATTAATTATTACAGGAGAGGATATTATGAAGAAAATATTTAAGATTTTCAAAAGAGATTTGAAAAATATTATTAAAAATCCAGCAGCAATAATAATTGTAATAGGTTTATTCTTTATTCCTTCACTTTATGCATGGGTAAATATAAAGGCTTGTTGGAATCCTTATGTAAACACAGGAGCATTACCAGTAGCTGTTGTAAATGAAGATACAGGAACAAAATTTAATGGTAAAAATATTAATGTTGGAAATGAAATAGTAGAGGAATTAAAGAAAAATAAAGATATAGGATGGCAGTTTGTTGGAGATTGGCAAGGAAATTATGGACTAAATGAAGGAAAGTATTATGCACTTATAGAAATTCCACAAAACTTTTCAAGTGATTTAACAAGTCTTTTAAGTTCAAATCCTATAAAACCAAATATAATATATAAAGCTAATGAAAAGGCAAATGCAATTGCAACAAAAATAACTCAAGTAGCTGAAAATAAATTAACAGAAGAAATAAAAAGTAACTTTATAAATACTGTAAATGAAGAAGCATTTAAATATTTAAATAAGTTTGGAGATAATATAAAAAATAATAAGCCACAAATATTAGAATTAAAAGATACATTGAATCAAGCTGAAAACAATATTAGTAAAATAAGTAATGAACTATCTAGTTCTGTTAAACAAATAAATAGTACAAAAGGAAATTTAAATAATTTAAAAAATGATTTACCTGCTATTACAAATTCAATAAATAATCTTCAAAGTATGGTTACAGGAAGTAAGGAATTAGTTTTAAATACTAAATATAGTATTCAAAATTTAGGAAATGGACTTAAAAATGATTTATCACAAATTCAAATGACACAAAATAAATATAATGAATTGTTAAATAATATATCTACAGTAACAAAGGATAACTTAGATAAAGAAAAGATTAATAAAACAATAAAAGATATGAACTCTATATTAGATTCAATAAATACTAGTATAGATAGCGCAAAAGCAGTTTTAATAAAATTAAATGAACAAATGCACAACAATTCAATACAAGGTCAAATAGATAAATTAGCTAGTTTACAAAGTGTAATAGTACAAGAAAAAGAACAATTATCTATTTTAAAATCTTTAATAGATAATAATAAATTTGCAGAAAAAGGACAAAATGTAATAAATAAATTAATTGAGCTAAATAATAATTTTTCAAGTAAGACAACAAATGCATCAAATAATTTATATAGCAATATCATTCCTTCATTAAGTGCTTTTGCAGATACATTTGCACAAGGTGGGGATAGTGCAAATAATGTTTTAGAGGCGAGTAAAATAGTTGTGCCACAATTAAATGGGCTAGCTAATCTTGGAATATTAAGTGGAGATGTTGCTTCATCTCAAATAAAAGATGCAAATAAGAAGGTAGAGGATTTTAGTAAAAAGATTAATAAGCTTCAAGATGAAACTAAAAATATAACAAGTAAAAATATAGATAGTGCAATAGAATTATTAAGCAAAAATCCAGAAACAATAGCTTCATTTATGTCATCACCAATAAACGTAAAAACAGTAGAAGTATATAATACAGGAATATTTGGAGTAGCTTTAACACCATTTTATACAGTTTTAGGAATATGGGTTGGAATACTTCTTATGGCTGCATTACTTACAACAGAATGTGATGAATTTGAAGATGGTGAAAAATTATCATTTCTTCAAAAGCATTTTGGTAAAATGTTATTATTTTTATTTATTGGTGTAGTTCAAACATTAATTGTAATTACAGGAAATATACATATACTTGGAATAAATCCCGAAAATACAGGATTATTATTTGCTATGGCATTACTTTCATGTATAGTATTTACTATAATTATATTTACGTTAGTATCTTTATTTGGGAATATAGGTAAAGCTATTGCAGTTGTAATAATGGTATTTCAAATAGCTGGTGCTGGAGGAATATATCCAATACAAACAAATCCTGAGATATTTAGAATGCTTGAGCCTTTATGGCCATTTACTTATGCAATAGATGGATTTAGGGAAGCTATAGCAGGGCCAGTATGGAGTAGTACAATGAAAGATATTAAAATGTTATGTATATTTGGAATTGTATTTTTAATATTAGGAATATTTAAAAAGAGCTTAAATAAAATAAGAATATTTATGGAAGAAAAGTTTGAAGAAGCTGAATTATAAAAGAAAGACTGTTACACTAATAAATCATAGTGTAACAGTCTATTTTATTTATTATTTATATCAGATATTGATAACCCTTTTTCAGCTAATTTTCTATTTGTATTTTTTCTAGTAATTTTATATATTACTCCAAATAGAGGAATACCAAGTAGAAATCCTAAAAATCCAAATAAACTTCCACCAATTAACATAGCAAACATTACCCAAATAGAAGATAAACCTATTGAATTTCCAACAACTTTTGGATATATAAGATGTCCTTCAAATTGTTGTAATACTATTATAAATATAATAAAAATTACAGCTTTAATAGGACTTATTATAAGTATTATAAAAGCTGATGGAATAGTTCCTATAAATGCTCCAAATATAGGAATTAAGCTAGTTACACCAACTACAAATCCTATTAATAGAGAATATGGAAGCCTTAAAATAAACATTCCTATAAAACATAAAGTTCCAATTATAACTGCCTCAATACATTGACCACCAATAAATTTTTGAAATGTTTCGTTAGATATTCTTCCTATTTCAAGAATTTTATCTGCATGGTTGTCCTTTAAATGTGCATATATAAATTTTTTACATTGAAAAATAAGTTTTTCTTTATTAGAAAGCATATATATTGAAAAAACAAGAGCTAATAAAAAATTAAATATACCAGATGTTATGCTCATAGTTAAATTTAAAATATGATTTAATGTAAATCCTAATACTTGGCTTGCAACACCTAATATATCTTTCCAAGCATTCATAAATGTGGTCCAAATAGAATCAAAACCATCAATATTTCCTAAGTTTTTAAGAACAATATTTTCAAATGATTGTATATATTGTGGAACGCTATCAACTAACTTAGATACGCTATCTAAAAGTTGAGGAATTATAAAAATAACTAAAGTACTTAACAATCCTATAACTAGTAATAGGGTAATTACAATGGATAAAGGTCTTTTTAATGAATTTAAAAATTTAAAATTTTTAACTTTTGAGATAGGTGTAAGTAATTTATTTTCAATTATTCTCATCGGTATATTTAATACAAATGCAATACCTATAGCCATTAAAAATGGAGCGGAAATATTTAAACTCCATTTTAGAAAATTACCAACAGTAGATAGATTCAGAAAAATATATGATAAAACTATTATATATGTGGAAATTAAAAGTGATTGTTTGACTTTACTATTTAAATTTTTCAATTAAAATTCCCCTTTCATTATTTTCAGTAAATATAGTTATAGAAAATATTATACATATATAAAAAATTTATAGCAATGAAAAGAGATAAATATTTAAAAAGAGAAATGGTAGGATAATTATCCTACCATTTCATCTTTAGATTGTTATTATTTTATTGTTTTCTCGTATTGTTCTACCATTCTTTTAACCATTTCTCCACCAACGCTTCCGCATTGTTTTGAAGATAAGTCTCCGTTGTAGTCAGTGAATGGAACTCCCATTTCATTAGCTACCTCATTTTTGAATTTTGCTAATCCGTCTTTTGCTTCTGGTACTAATTTTCTTGCCATTGTTCATTCCTCCTTATACGAGATGTTTTTGTAAAGTTTATTTGATTTACTTTACATTCATAGTTTATGTCTTTTTAGAATTTATAAACTATGTTTCTAAAACCATATATGGAATATTTATGAAATAATTTTGCTAAAAAATATTTTAGAGTTTAATTCTTATATTTCATATGTGGTAATAGATTATTTATAGTTTAACCAGGAAGAAAAAAAATACTACAAAAAAATTAATCCAATTTATACCTAAAAATTTTAAAGCAAATCTTTATAAGCTTTAATTCCATTTAATGAATCGGCTTCTTTTATTGCTCTTAATATAGCTTTTTCCATAACATTAGAAGCTATCATACCTACAGTTGTAACATCTATATCAACTTCATTTGTAGCCATTGTAAATATAGTATCTCCATCAAACATTGTATGAGCTGGTCTCATAGTTCTTGCATAGCCATTATGAGCCATTGAAGCTACTTTTTTTGCATTAGCTTTTGAAAGATTAGCATTAGTTACTACTAAGCCTATAGTTGTATTTCCTTTGAATGGAGTTTTAGGATTTTTTAAGTTATTAATTAAAATATTTTCACTATTTAAAAATTTGTTTGTATTTTTATCTAAAGCACCTGCAATAATATTTGAAGTTTTAGGATCTATAACATCTCCAAGACAATTAACTGCAACTATAGCACCTACTTTTAAATTACCAACTTCTACAGCATATGTTCCAAGTCCACCTTTCATAGCAGTATGTGGACCTAAAATTTTGCCAATAGTAGCTCCGTATCCTGCACCTATATTACCATTTATATCATCATTATAAGTTTCACTATTAACACAGGCTTCGTATCCCATAGATTTATCAGGTCTTATTTTAGGATTTCCAAAAGCTAAGTCAAAAAGAACAGCAGAGCAAACTATTGGAACTTTAGCAACTTGAACATCAAATCCTATATTTTTTTCTTCGAGATATTTCATAACACCTGAAGATGCATCAAGACCAAAAGCACTTCCACCTGACAGTACAACAGCATGAATTTTTTCTATCATTTCAGAAGGATCTAAAAGATCTGTTTCACGAGTGCCAGGAGCTCCACCTCTTACGTCAACACCACCAGTTGCACCTTTTTCACAAAGTATTACAGAACATCCAGTAAGACCTTTAATATTTTGAGCATGACCCAATTTTATTCCGTTTATATCAACAAATTTAATTTCTCTCATAAAAATTAACCCCCTAAATCAAAAGCTCCTATAAAAGATAGGAGCATAAAATCAAATTATTTTTTTATTTTTTTAATAGTTAAAACTACTGGTATTGTTATAAGCGCTGATAATAAAGCTTCTGGAATACCATTAGTTGCACCAACAGTTGCAATAACAGTTCCTGCTGCTGTTGGATCTATGTTTAAAGCTTTTGAATACTGTTCTAAATAAAAAACATAAGTAAGCCCCAAAACACCAACAGTGTTTGTAATAGTTCCAAGTACAGCTGCAACTCCTATAGGAATTGATTCTTTTCTAAACTTATTTTTTAATAGTTTATAAACATAATAAGCTACTATACCAATTAATATTCTTGGAACAATTGCAATTATTGGATTATAAAATATAAATGATGTTGGACCAGGAGCTGTAAATGCTTGATACATAGAAAAAATACCAAAAACGCCTCCTACTAATGCACCAACTAAAGGACCTTCAACTATTGCGCCAATTATTACTGGTATATGCATTATTGTAGCTTTCATAAAAGGTAGCGGTATAAATCCTAGTCCTGTAAGTCCTAGAAATATTGATATACCTGAAAGCATACCTACAATAACCATTTGACGAAGTCCTAAAATTCTTTTGCTTGCACTTCTTTCCATTTTGTAACCTCCGTTCTTATTCCCCCATTTAGGATATAATTCGGCAAAAAACAATATAAAAATTTTGAATTTTGCGTTCAGTTTCAAAAAATTTGAATACCGACAGTATATATTTTACAATGAAGAAAAAGGAGTTTCAATAGAAATTGTTAAAAATTTATCGATATTTTTCAATAGAATTTAAAATATGAGTTATTTACTATATTTAGGAATGAAAAGTAGTTTTATTCAGAAAATTTAAAAAAGAGTAACTTTATTAGCTACTCCTTGAAATTAGTATGAATTATTATCAGTATTTTTAATTATATCGTCTTTATTTGGCATTATAAAAATACAAGCAATATATCCAGCTATACCTGCCCCAAAAGAACAAAAAGTAAATATAATCCAAATAAGTCTTATTACAGTAACATCAATATTTAAGTATTCTGATATACCTTGACAAACACCGCTTATCTTACCCTTATCAGGAACTTTATATAATCTTTTCATTATAATTACCCCCTAAAAGCTTTTAATTAATAAATACAGTATATTTAAAAATAATGTAATATACAATATAGTTTGTTGGACTTAAATTAACATTTATATTTTTTTAAGAGTTTAATATACTTTCTTAAGAATTTAAAAAATAAATAGTATAATAATATTATAGTATGTCTTAGGAGGAAGTTATGAAAGAAAATAATTATATTGTGAAAGCTTATCCAGAGAAATCTTGGAGTATTTCTAGGGTTAAGACATTAAAAAACTGCTTAAGGCAGTATTATTACACATACTATGGTTCACATAGAGGATGGGAAATGGAAGTTTCAGAGGAAAGAAAATTAGCTTGGAGATTGAAAAAATTAACAAATATATGGATATATTTTGGAGATATAATTCATGAAGGAATAAAAAATATAATAAAATTTCAAAGTAATAACCAAGGTAAAGAAATTGATGTGGACAAGTTTAAGGAATTTATTAGACTTAAATTAAATATATTAGTTAAACAAAGTAGTAAAAAGAATCGAGATGTTGAATGGGATACTTATCCTAAAGGAAATATGCTTCAAGAATATTATTATGATGGAAAAATAAATAAAGAAGATATAGATGAAATTAAAGAAAGAATAGAACAATGTACTGAGAATTTTTTTGAGAGCAAAACATTTTTTGATATATCAAATGGTAACTTTAAAAATATCATAGAAATTGATGAAGGGAGTTTTAATCACATTTTTATCCACAAAGTTAAAGTTTTTTCTATAATAGATATGCTTTATGTTGATAAAAATGATAACTGGGTAATTGTTGATTGGAAAACTGGTAAATATGATGAGGAAAATAAAGATCAAATTTTGGTTTATGCAATATATGTTATGGAAAAATATAATATTCCAATAAATTATATAAAGGGTAGAGTAGAGTATTTATATCTAGGAGAAAATTATGAATATGACTTTACTAAAGAAGACATCAATAATATGAAAGATAGAATAAATTTAGAATTGAATGTTATAGATGCATTATTGGAGGATAAAAATATAAATAAGCCAAAAAATAAGGAAAGTTTTTTAATGTGTGAAGAGGATTATAAATGTTATATATGTAAATATAAAAGATTATGTAAGAAGGGTGGATATTAGTTATGAAATTACTTAAATTAAAAAAGCAAACAAATAATAAGTATTTAAATATGTATGAAATGGAATTAGAAAATAAAAAAGGGAATTTAAAAAAATATTATTTTGCAACAAGGAGAGAAGAAAAAGATCTTGCTTGTAAGACAAAAAATCATAATAAAGCAGATGGTGTTATGATAATTCCAATAACAAGTGATAGAGAAGTTGTATTAGTTAAGCAATATAGACCTGTAATAAGTGATTATATATATGAACTTCCAGCAGGAATAATAGATCCAGGAGAAACTATGGAAGAAGCAGCAAAAAGGGAGTTATTTGAAGAAACTGGTCTTAAATCAACAAGTTATGAAGTTTTTTTAAAGCCTAGTTATACATCAGTTGGTATGACTGACGAAACTACGGCTATAGTAAAAATGGATGTATGTGGAGAGATAACTTCTGATAATGTAGAAGAAAATGAAGAAATTGAAGTTATTAAAGTTAAAATAGATGAGGTAATTGATTTTGTAGATAAAAATAATGTATCAATAAAAGGTGGTATAATATTAAAATTAATTAAAAATTTATATTGATATGTTAAAAAAGTTAAAAAAATGTGTATACAAATAAAATACAGTTGTATACAATAAAGACACATGTTATTATAATGATGGCAGTAACAATTTTATTACATACACTAGAGATGAGTAATATATATTTGGGGGCTATTATTATAGAGGTGTAGTGAATGAAAGGCAATTATTTAGTTGTAGATAAAAAAGTTTTACCTGAGGTGTATTCAAAGGTTATAGAAGTTAAGAATATACTTAAAGATGGAAAAATAAAAGAAATAACAGAAGCTACTAAGATAGTAGGGATAAGCAGAAGTGTATATTATAAATATAAGGATCATGTATTTGATTTTGCAGAAAGCGTCCAAGGAAGAAAAATGACTTTTAGTATGATTATAAAGCATGAAAAAGGAGTTTTATCAGATACATTAAATTATATATCAGATAAAGGTGGAAATGTACTTACAATAGATCAAGGCATTCCTATAAATGGAGCTGCAAATCTTAGTGTAACTATAGATATGACATCTTTAGAATGTGATATAACGGCTCTTTTAGATGGACTAAGAGAGATGTCTAGTGTGGAAAAGGTTGACTTTATAGCGATGGAATAAATTATTTTAATTTAAAAGCCTAATAAACTTTTAGTTTATTAGGCCTTTTTAAATAAATATAGTGTTTAGAATTTTAATATTATTAAGTATATATACTTATTATGGTATAATATAACAAGAATAAGTTAAGATAGAGGTGTTTAATTTATGGGGGAAATGTTAGAAAGTATTAACTTAAGAAAGGCAGTAGAAAGTGACATAAATTTAATTGTAGGATTTATAAGAGAAATAGCTGAGTATGAAAAAATGTTAAATGAAGTTATTGCAACAGAAGATGAGGTATATGAGTCTATATTTAAAAGAAAAGAAGCAGAAGTTTTAATAATAGAAAAGGATAGTAATCCTATAGGATATGTAGTTTATTTCTTTAATTATTCTACATTTATTGGAAGATCAGGTTTTTATTTGGAGGATATATATATAAAGCCTAAATATAGAGGTAAGGGTTATGGAAAAAAGGTATTTAAATATTTAACAAAGTTAGCTTATGAAAAAGGTTGTCATAGAATGGAATGGAGTTGCCTTAATTGGAATAAGCCATCAATTGAATTTTATAAAAGCCTAGGAGCTGTTCCTATGAGTGAATGGACTGTATATAGATTAACTAGAGATAAGTTTAAAGATGTTTATGAAAGTAAAATGTAGAGGTGAAAGATATGGGGGATAGTAAATATTATAGTGTTGTAAGAGATGAAGTTAAAAAGCTTATAAAGGAATATTGTAAAGAAGGAGCTCATGATATATATCATCTAGATAGAGTATATAAGATGGCTTTATATATAAATGAAAAAGATAAATTAAATGGAGATTTAGATATTTTATGTTTAGCATCATATATGCATGATTTACACAGACTACAATTAAAAGATGATGTTGAATTAAAACATTCAGATGATATAGAAGAAATATTTAATGATATATGTTTGAAATTAAAAATTGATAATAATTTAGTAGAAAAAATAAAAGAGTGTATAAAATTAACTGACAAACATTCTTTTTGTGGTGATGTAATTAAAGAATTAGAATCACCTATAGAGGGTATAATACTAAGAGATGCTGATAATTTGGATTCATTAGGAGCAGTTGGAATAGCGAGAGCATTTATGTTTGGTCAATATATAGGAGAAGAAATGTATGATCCAAATCAAAAGTTAAATGATAGAGAATATGATTTAACTTCTAGAAGTAGTTCCATAATACATCATTTTTATGAAAAATTATTTAAGCTTGAATATGATATGATAACAAATACAGCTAAAGAAATTGCAAAAGATAGAGTTGATTATATGGAGGAATATCTTAATAGATTTTTTGAAGAATTTGATGTTATAATATAAATTTAATAAATAATTAAATATATAAAAACAATTTATATATATTTTTAATTTATTATTATGAAATGCAAGAATTTATTTTATAATATGAGGGTGGCAAAAGATGAAAAAGAAAACTAAAATTATTTTATCTATATTAATATCTGTATTAATATTAATTTTATTGATTTTAAATACAATAAGAGAAGATAAAATAATAAAACAATTTGAGCAATACTTAAACAGTCATAAAACTGAATTTAGTGAATATATGATTGGAAAAGAAGAAAAAGAATATAAACAGTTAAAGAAGAAAGCTGATAGAGCTATAGATCATAAAAATGTAAAAATAGTTCCAGAATTAGAAAGTCAAATGAATGAACTAATAAATAGAGCTAAGACTGATAATGAAAAAATATTAAACAATCAATTAAATGATATTAGAAATTTTGATTTAAGTAAATTTAGTGATTCTAAAAAGAAATCAATAAAAGATGAGATAAAAGAAATTCAAAGTTTAATTGATAATAAAAAATATAGTGATGCAAGTAAAAAAATTAAAAATTTAAAAAATAAAATGTATAGTTCTATAAATAATTAATTTATTTTATTCAATTTAATTACTATAAGTTTTTAAAATAATAGTGTTAAAAAAGATGATTTTTAAAAATCATCTTTTTTAATTTTAAATAATTTTTAAATATTTTATTTTACATATTAAAAAAAAATGATACAATGTAAATATCAATATTGGAAACGTATACTTTAAAATCTTATTTTTATCTTTTTATTAAGATTAAGGAGAAGATAAAAATGAAAGAATTTAGTCTAAAAACTAAAATATATTTTGGTGAAGGAGCTTTAAATAAATTAAGTGAAATTTCAAATAAAAATGTTCTGATTATATGTGATAAATTTATGGAGGAAAGTAAAACAGCAGAAAAAATTGCAATTAAATTAAACAATTGTAATGTTTCTATTTTTAGTGATATAGTTCCAGACCCTAGTGTTCAAATAGTTGCACTAGGAGTGAAAAAGCTTAAAGAGTTAAATGCAGATATAATTATTGCATTAGGTGGAGGGTCTTCTATAGATGGAGCTAAAGCTATACGTGAATATTATAATAATTTATTTAAAGAGAATTCAAAATATATAGAATTTTATGCTATACCTACAACAAGTGGAACTGGATCAGAAGTTACGGAATATGCGGTAATAACTAATAAAGAAGAAAATTTAAAATATGCATTAACTAACAAATCACTTTTACCAGACGTTGCTATTTTAGATGCAGAACTTACAAAAACTGTTCCTAAATCTATAACAGCAGATACTGGAATGGATGTAATAACACATGCAATTGAAGCGTATGTTTCAAAAGGTTCTAATGATTTTTCTGATGCTTTAGCAGAAAAAGCACTATGTTTAGCCTTTAATAATTTAAAATTAGCGTATAATGATCCAGAAAATTTAATTTTTAGAGAAAAACTTCATAATGCATCTTGTCTTGCAGGGATGGCATTTAATGCTTCAGGTCTTGGAATAACTCATAGTTTAGCTCATGCTATAGGAGGAAAACTTCACATACCTCATGGAAAGGCAAATGCTATAATACTTCCATATGTTATGGAGTTTAATGCTAATATTAATAATAATTTATATATGCAAGATTATGATTTAGTTGCGTTAAAATATCAAAGATTAGCAAAACTTTTAGATATAAATGCATGTAGTACTGTTATAGGAGTTAATAATTTAATAAGAAATATAGCAAATTTAAAATCAGATTTATCTATTCCTAAAAACTTAATAGAACTTGGAGTAGATATAAAACTAATTAATGACTTTAGAGATGAAATAATAGAGGCTGCATTGAAGGATGTATGTACTAGTTCAAATCCTAGAGAAGTTTCTAGAGAAGATTTAAATCTATTACTAGATAAGATAATTGGAATTTAAAATATAGAGGTTAAGCATATTTTATGTTTAACCTTTAATTTATTTTATAGGTTTTTATAAAGTTATTTAAGTATTTTTATAAGTTTTAATAAATAATAAGAAAATATTGACAATAAATTCTCAATATGATAATGATAAATTAATGACAATTAATAATTTTTACTCAAGGTTAACAAAGGATAGGAGGAAGAAATATGAAGGATGAAATGTATTATATCGGGAAAGTGGAGAAAATTTGCAAGATAAGCAAGAAAACATTACGATATTACGATAAAGTAGGAGTATTATCTCCTGATGTTGTACATGATGAAAACGGATACAGATATTATAGTAAAGATAATATGTTATCTATTCCAGTCATAAAGTATTATAAGCAAAGCGGATTTAAACTTGAAGAAATTAAAAATTTAATTTGTGAATGTGAGTGTAGTGAAATTGAAGAGAATTTTAGGGAAAAAATTAAAGAACTTGAGGAAGTTGAAAGAAATTTAAATTTGAAGAAAAAATCTATTATAGATTGGTATTCATTAGTTAAAGAGGCAAAAATGGTTATTGATAATAATTTAAATGAGGTTTCGGTAAAATATATTAATAAAGTTGATATGCTGTTTTTAGATCAAGATTTTGATTATGATTATATAGATTCTATAATAAACATTGATTTTACTAACTATATAGAGAGTATTGATAATGCGATTACAGGACCTGTTATAATACAATTTCCATCCTATAAAGAAAAAATTAATGGCACTTGTAAAACCATGAGAATAATTCAGCAAAGTTTAATAAAATGTGAAAAAGAAAAAACTATTGAATTCGGTGGAGAATTAGTAGCTTCATGTTATCATATAGGATCTCATGATAATATAAATAAAACTTATGAAAAAATACTAGATTGGATAAAATTACATAACTATGAATGTGAAGATGAATGTTATGAAAGATATGTAGTTGATTATTGGACAAGTAAAGATAGTAGAAATTTTGTCACAGAAGTTATGATAAAAATTAAAAATTAGATTAATTATTAAGTTATATAAAAAAGCTTACCCTTAGGTGAAAGGTTTTTTATATAACTTTTTTTGTTTTATATTACAAATTATAGAAAAAAGTATTAAAAAATGGAATTATAGCATTATAAATATAGAATTATTTAAAATAAAGTTAATAAAGTTTAAACAAATATGAAAATAACGTTTACATAATTCTCGAAATTTGTTGTTGACCTTTAACTTAAGTGGAGGGATTATAATCAAATTGAATAAAGCGAAGATAAAAATAAGAAGTATACAATATTCCAATTTAAGAAATTTAATTTGTAAGTACATTTATATTATTTTGGTAAACGTTTAATAGTAAAGTGATTGCTAAAAAATTAACAATGCAATCGGTTTATTTATAAATCAATTAATATGGGAGGAGTTCTTATTTATGTCAGAGATATCAGTAGGAGTTGATTCTAAAGCAAATACTAATGATCAAAGAATTAGTAAGGCGATGGAATTAAAAGCAAAAATGAAAAGCAATTTCTTTAAAAAAGGAGTTGCAATAGCACTATTTTCAGGTATTTCATATGGTCTTTATACTGCATTTTTAACAATGGGAATGAGTAAAGGAGTTTGGGAAGATTGGTATGGAGCAAATACAGCAGGTCTTTCAGCATTTGTTATAGTTTATTTACTTGCTGCCCTTGGAAATGCAATTAATGATACTTGTAGTGCTGTTTGGGCAATTGGAAACTCTTTAGTCCAAGGTAAGTTTAAAGATTTTATAAGATGTTTGGTTTCTAAACCAGGAAGAATAATTATAGGGGCAGCACTTTTAGGAGGTCCATTAGCAGGAACAGCTTATGTTGTTGCTCTTCAAATGGCAGGTCCAATTATAGTTCCTATATCAGCTCTTTGCCCTGCAATTGCTGCAATTCTTGGAAAAATACTTTACAAGCAAGAAATTACAAAACGTATGGCAGTAGGAATTGCAATATGTGTATTTGCAAGTTTCTTAATAGGAAGTACAGGATTTTCAGGAGGAGTTTCAGGAACTGTATTTTTAGGAATTTTCATAGCAGTTATAGCAGCTTTAGGTTGGGGATTTGAAGGTTGTGTTGCAGGATATGCATCAACAATGGTTGATCCACAAATTGGAATATGTATCCGTCAATTATCATCAGGTATAGCTAATTTATTTATAGTAGTACCTATAATGGGACTTTTAGCAGGAGATTTACAAATTTCTAAAAATTTAGCTATTCAAGCATTTACTAGTGGCCCTGCAATGATATGGTTCATTTTAAGTGGATTATTAACATTCTTAACATTTATGGCTTGGTATAAAGGAAATAGTATGTGTGGTGCGGGACTTGGAACTGCTTGTAATGGTACATATTCATTCTTTGGACCTTTCTTCTGTTACTTAGTTTTAGGAGTTATTTCAGGTATGGATGGATGGTCACTACCAGCAGTAGCTTGGATTGGAGCTATTATAATGATGTTTGGTATTTTAACTATAGCTACAAATCCTTTAGACTTTTTTAGAAAGAAGGAGGCATAAAGTTTATGAAACCTTTAAATTATGCTATATTAAAACATTTTACAAAAGTTCATGAAGCTTCAGCATTAGATGTTATGGAAGCTTTAAAGGGAGATTACTCAAGCTTTAGAACATTTAATAAAGAATCTATAATTGATGCCTTATTAACAGCAGAAGCTAATGGATTAATCGAAGAAACTAGAGTTGATTTAGATGAAAATGATGAGCTTATTATTTTTTATCATGCAAATGAAGAAGGTAAAGCTGCAATCAATGGATATATAAAGGATTAATTTAAGATGGAGGTATTCATATATGAAGTATTATGGAGATGAAGCTTTAGGGCTTGTAGAAACAATAGGTTTAGTTCCTGCACTTGAGGCAGCAGATAAGATGCTTAAAGCTGCAAATGTTGAATTAGTTTCATACGAAAATATAGGTTCAACTCTTGTTACTATAATGGTTAAAGGTGATGTTGCTGCTGTAAAATCTGCTGTTGAAGTTGGAGCAGAAGCTGCAAGAGCTATAGGAAAGCTTACAGCAAAAAATGTTATGCCAAGACCAATTAGAGAAGTTGGAAAAATAGTATCAGTTCATGATATTGATGAATAGAAAGGAAATGGTTAATATGATTAGACGTGAAGCAATAGGATTAATTGAGACATTTGGATTAGTTTTTGCTTTAGAAGCAGCAGATGCTATGTGTAAAGCAGCGGATGTTGAATTAGTCGGTTATGAAAATGTGGCATCTGGTTATATTTCAGTTATAGTAACAGGAGATGTTGGAGCTTGCAGAGCTGCTGTTGATGCTGGAGTAAGAGCTGTTGAAGAGATGGAAGATGGAAATCTTTATAGTTCAGTAGTTATAGCAAGACCTCATAATGATCTTCAAAAAATTATAGATAAGTATTCTTTAGAAGTACTTTAATAAAGTTTTAGAAAAGGGGAGATGAAAATGAATATTATAGATAATGATTTACTCTCCATGCAAGAAGCTAGAATACTTGTTGAAAATGCAAGGGAAGCTCAAAAAAGTTTAGCTACATTTCCACAAGAAAAGCTAGATGAGATAGTAAACCGTATGCTTGAAGTTATTAAAGAGTATGATGGTGAATTAGCTAGATTAGCTTTTGAAGAAACAGACTTAGGAAGAGTAGAAGATAAATTAATAAAAGATAGGTTTGTAGTTTCTTATCTTAGAAAAAAGTTAGATGGAATGAAGTGTGTAGGAATAATAGAAAAAGATGATAGTAATAAAACTATGGATATTGGAGTTCCAATAGGAGTAATTACAGCTTTTTGTCCTATGACAAGCCCAGTTTCAACAATAATCTACAATGCAGTTATAGCTATAAAATCAGGAAATGCAATAGTATTTGGTCTCCATCCTAAAGCAAAGAATGTTATGAAAAGAACTTTAGATATTCTAATTAGAGCAGCTGAAGGTTATGGACTTCCAGAAGGAGCAATTTCTTATTTAAGTATAGTATCTGAAAGTGGTTTTATAGAACTTATGAAACATAAAGATACATCATTAGTTATGAACACTGGTGTTAAAGATTTATTAAAAGTTTCAACTAAATGTGGAAAACCAGTTATTTATGGTGGAACAGGTAATGGGCCAGCGTTTATAGAGAGAACTGCTAATATAAAAAAGGCAGTTAAAGATATTATAGATAGCAAAAGTTTTGATTATGGGGTAGTTTCAGGTGCAGAGCAATCTATAGTTGTAGATAGTCCTATTGCAAAAGAAGTGAAAGATGAGCTTATTAAAAATGGAGCTTATTTTATGAGTGAAGATGAATCTAAATCTCTTGAGAAAATTATATTTGATAAGTATGGAAATCTTGAAAAAGAGTTTATTGGAAAGTCACCAGAATTTATAGGAAAAAGAGCTGGAATAAATATTGCATCTGATGTAAAGGTTTTGATATCAACTCAAAAGTTTGTTTCCTTAAATAATCCTCATTCTAGAGAAAAACTTTGTCCAATACTTTCATTTTATGTAGAAGATGATTGGATGCATGCTTGTGAGAAATGTATAGAATTGCTTTTAAGTGAAAGACAAGGTCATACCCTTATAATTCATTCAAATGATAAAGAAGTAATAAAGCAGTTTGCTCTTAAAAAACCAGTTGGAAGAATTTTGGTTAATACTTCAGGAGTATTTGGAAGTATGGGGGCTACAACAAATCTTTTCCCATCAATGACACTTGGAAGTGGATCTGTTGGAAAAGGAATGACCTCTGATAATGTATCTCCAATGAACTTAGTATATATAAGAAAAGTTGGTTATGAAGTAAGAAATAAAGATGAATTTTTAAATTCTATAGGCATGAATAGAGAGGTTAATAATATTACTGATAAAAGTTTAGATAATTCTTTAGATAATATGCAACTTCTTAAAAATGTTTTAACTCAAATTTTAAAAGAAAAATAATTAAATAGAAAAGGAGTAGATAAAATGGATATTCGTGAATTTTCAAATAAATTTATGGAAGCAACTAAAAATATGTCTGAAAATGAACGCCAAGCATTATTAAAAATGTTTGAAAGTGTTTCAGATGAAATAAAAAAAGATGATCAACCTGTAGTTGCAGAATGTGCAGTATCTTCAAATGATGGGAAAGTTCCAGATGGAATAACAGAACGTTTAAAGAAACTTAAGGAAAATTATTTAAAGCAAGTTCCTTCAATAACAACTCATAGAGCAAGAGCTATAACTGAAATAGCAAAACAAAACCCAGGAACACCTAAATCAATATTAAGAGGTAAATGTTTCAAACACTGCTGTGAAACTGCACCATTAGTAATTCAAGATAATGAACTTATAGTTGGAGCTCCAAATGGTGCACCAAGAGCAGGTGCATTTTCACCAGATATAGCTTGGAGATGGATGGTAGATGAAATAGATACTATAGGAGAAAGACCTCAAGATCCATTCTATATTTCAGAAGAAGATAAGAAATTCATGAGAGAAGAATTATTCCCATTCTGGAAGGGTAAATCAGTAGATGAATATTGTGAAGATCAATATAGAGAAGCAGGTGTTTGGGAACTTTCAGGAGAATCATTTGTTTCTGATTGCTCATACCATGCAGTAAATGGTGGAGGAGACTCAAATCCAGGATATGATGTTATTTTAATGAAAAAAGGTATGCTTGATATAGTTAATGAAGCTCAAGAAAAATTAAAAGAGCTTAACTATGCAAATCCAGAAGATATAGAAAAAATATACTTCTATAAATCAGTAATTGATACTGCAGAAGGTGTAATGATATATGCAAAACGTATGTCAGAGTATGCAAGAGAGTTAGCTGAAAAAGAAACAAATCCTAAGAGAAAAGCTGAACTATTTAAAATTTCAGAAGTAAATGCTAAGGTTCCAGCTCATAAACCAGAAACTTTCTGGGAAGCTATCCAAGCTGTTTGGACAATAGAATCACTATTAGTAGTAGAAGAAAACCAAACAGGAATGTCAATTGGACGTGTTGACCAATATATGTATCCATTCTTTAAAGCTGATTTAGAATCAGGAAGAATGACTGAGTTTGAAGCTTTTGAACTTGCAGGATGTATGCTTATTAAGATGTCAGAAATGATGTGGATAACAAGTGAAGGTGGATCTAAGTTCTTTGCAGGATATCAACCATTCGTAAATATGTGTGTTGGTGGAGTTACAAGAGAAGGTAGAGATGCAACTAATGATTTAACTTATTTATTAATGGATGCAGTTAGACATGTTAAGATTTATCAACCATCATTAGCTTGTCGTATTCATAAGTCATCACCACAAAAATATCTTAAAAAGATAGTACAAGTTATAAGAGCAGGAATGGGATTCCCAGCATGTCACTTTGATGATGTTCATATAAAGATGATGCTTGCTAAAGGAGTTTCAATTGAAGATGCTAGAGATTACTGCTTAATGGGATGTGTTGAACCACAAAAGTCAGGTAGATTATATCAATGGACTTCTACTGGATATACTCAATGGCCAATATGTATAGAATTAGTACTTAATAATGGAGTTCCATTATGGTATGGAAAGCAAGTTTGTCCAGACTTAGGTGATGTTGATAGCTTTAAAACTTATGAAGAATTTGAAGCTGCTGTTAAAGAACAAATTAAATTTATTACTAAATGGACAAGTGTAGCAACAGTAATATCTCAAAGAGTTCACAGAGAGCTTGCACCAAAACCACTTATGTCAATTATGTATGAAGGATGTATGGAAAAGGGAAAAGGTGTTGAAGCTGGTGGAGCTATGTATAACTTTGGACCAGGAGTTGTATGGAGTGGACTTGCAACTTACATTGATTCAATGGCTGCAATTAAGAAATTAGTATTTGATGAGAAAAAATATACATTAAGAGAAATGAAAGAAGCATTAAAAGCTGATTTTGTTGGATATGAAAAATTAAGAAAAGATTGTTTAGAAGCACCAAAATACGGTAATGATGATGATTACGCTGACTATATTGGAGCAGATCTAATAAACTTTACTGAAATGGAACATAGAAAATATAAAACATTATATTCAGTTTTAAGTCATGGAACATTATCAATTTCAAATAATACTCCATTTGGACAATTAACAGGAGCTACTGCAAATGGACGTAAAGCTTGGACACCTCTTTCAGATGGTATTAGTCCAACTCAAGGGGCAGATTTTAAAGGTCCAACTGCTATCATTAAATCTGTTTCAAAAATGGCTTGTGACAATATGAATATAGGAATGGTTCATAACTTTAAATTAATGTCAGGTCTTCTTGATACTCCAGAAGGAGAACAAGGAATTATAACTTTATTAAGAAGTGCTTGTGCTCTTCAACTTGGAGAAGTTCAATTTAACTATTTAGATAATAAGACATTAATAGAAGCTCAAAAGAACCCAGAAGCTTATAGAGATTTAATAGTTAGAGTTGCTGGATATAGTGCATACTTCGTAGAGTTATGCAAAGATGTTCAAGATGAGATTATTAGTAGAACTATGCTAACACATTTTTAATAAAACTATAGATTATGTAGTAGTTTTTCTACTACATAATCTTAAGAAAGCTGGAGAGTTTAGATATGAATAATAATGCAAATGGAATTATTGAAAGACAAGCAAGAATTTTCAATATACAAAAATACAATATGTATGATGGCCCAGGTGTTAGGACTATAGTATTCTTTCAAGGATGTCCACTTCGTTGTAAATGGTGTGCTAATCCTGAAGGGATGATGAAGAAAAATAGGGTAATGTTTAAAAGCAATCTTTGTGAAAATTGTTTAGAATGTGTAGATGTTTGCCCTGTTGGTATTCATACAGTAAATAGTATTACAAATACTCATGAAATAAATAGAAATATAGATTGTATTGGATGTAAAAAATGTGAAGAAGCTTGCGTAAAATCAGCAATAAATATAATTGGTGAAAATAAAACAATATCAGAGCTATTAGAAATCATTGAAGAGGATAGAACTTTTTATGAGATGTCTGGTGGCGGAGTTACCTTAGGTGGTGGTGAAGTTTTAATGCAACCTGAAGCGGCCTTAAGTCTTCTTATGGCATGTAAAAATGTTGGAATTAATACTGCTATAGAAACTTCAGGATATACAAAAACAGAAACTATTTTAAAAATTGCAGAATTTACTGATTTATTCCTATTTGATATTAAACATATAAACTCTGATGAGCATTTTAAATGGACAGGAGTTAGAAATGAACAGATTTTAGAAAATTTAAAAAATCTTCTTCAAAATAAATTTAATGTCCAAATACGTATGCCTCTTTTAAAAGGTGTAAATGATAGTGAAGAAGCTATAACAAAAGCTATGGAGTTTTTACTTCCATATAAAGAATATAAAAATTTTAAAGGTATAGATTTATTACCATATCATAAGATGGGAGTTAATAAATATAACCAACTTGGAGTTGAATACCCTGTATACGGTGACCCTAGTTTAAGTGATGAAGATTTAAATCGAATTGAATCTTATATAAAAAGATATGATATGAATGCGAAGGTAGTTCGACATTAAAATGAATGTTGGAGAAATAGTTAACTTAAAAGAAAAAAATATACAAAGGGTAATTCAAGAGTCAGTACCAGGAAAGCAGATAACTTTATCACACATTATTGCATCTCCTATGAAAGATATTTATGAAAGATTAGGAATAGATGAAAAAGGAGCTATAGGGATACTAACATTAACACCATATGAAACTGCAATTATAGCTGCAGATATAGCAACAAAAGTTGCTGATGTAGAAATTGGTTTTTTAGATAGATTTACAGGATCAGTTTTAATAAGCGGTAATGTAGATAGCGTTTATGAAGCGTTAAATTCAGTAAATGAAACTTTAAAAGATATGTTAGGTTTTACAGTATGCCCTATAACTAGAACATGAGGAAAAAGAGAATAATGGTTGTTGGACGAAGAAATTCAGGGAAAACAACTATTGTAAATTATTTAAATGATTATGATGGTCCTCTAAAACGGACAGCCGATGTTATTTATGGTGAAAATACTATGGACATTCCTAGTTCTTATTTAGATAGTGCTTGGATGTACAAACATATAATAGCATTAGCTCAAGATGCTAAAAAAATAGTATATGTTTTAGATTATGAAAATCCTAATGAAATAATTAGTGAAGGATTTGCGAATCTTTTTAATATAGAGGTCATTGGGGTTGTAAACAAAGTTAGTAGTAACTATGAAAATATAGATAAATGCAAAGAAAATCTAAAGAGAATAGGAATTATAGAGCCATATTTTTTAGTTAGAAAAAATAGTGATGTAGATATGAAGAAACTTAAAGAATATCTACTTAAATAGGTAGGTGAATAGATATATGTTTAGATTTATTACTGAGGATTATTTAAAAGACTTATATAGAAAGGAACCCTTTAAGGAATTTAAGCTTAATGAAAATGAAAAGCTTACTCCAGGAGGTAGACAATACTTACTTGATAAAGGGATAAAGATCAATAGTAATTTACCTACAGATAGCAAAAAAGAAGAAAAAATAGATGAAACTTTAATAGATGAAAATAATAAGTATGGTTATAAGACTATTACATATAAATGTAAATCTATTGAAGCATCATTTTTAGAGTCAGCAAGCAAGATAATTAATGAGGACTTAAATTTAGCTCAGAAACTTATTGATTTAGGAAGAGAAATAAAGAATATAAGAGAGTTTACAGAAGGAAAAACTAAATTAGAATCCAATCCTAAAATTTGTGATTTTTATAATGAAGAAATAGAAATTACAGACGTTTATATACACCTAAAAAATAGTAAGCAAATATTAAATCTTTACATCCTCCTTTGTAAACTTAATGAATTTAAATATTATCTTCTAGAAAAATATGAAAATGATGAGCTAGTAAAAGAGATTTTAATTAATTTAGAAAATATTATAAATATATTATCTATGACTATATCTAAAGAAATTGGAGGATAAAAAATTGAGTGATAAAAGTAAAACTTTCGAGTACTGTGATGAGTTAGTAAGTGAGTTTGAAAAAGTTATAAAAAAACCTATCTTAGAAAAATCATCTGTTTATTACACAGGAGTTGATCTTGGAACTGCATGTATAGTTTTAGCAGTTTTAGATGAAAATTATAGACCAGTTGCAGGAGCATATAAATATGCTGATGTAGTAAGGGATGGTATGGTAGTTGATTATATAGGTGCAGTAAAAATAGTTCGAGAGCTTAAGCAACAAATAGAAGAAAAATTAGGCACTGAGCTAATTTATGCTGCAGCAGCTATACCGCCAGGAACAGATTCTTTAGATGGTGGTGCTATAAAAAATGTTGTACAAGCTGCTGGATTTGAATTAACAAATCTATTAGATGAACCTACAGCTGCAAATCAAGTATTAAAAATTCAAAATGGTGCAGTTGTAGATATAGGAGGAGGAACTACAGGTACTTCCATTATAAAAGATGGAAAAGTAGTTTATGTGGCAGATGAGCCTACAGGAGGAACACATTTCTCTTTAGTTATATCAGGTGCATATGGAATGAAATTTGATGAAGCAGATAATTTTAAAAGAGATAATAGCAATCATTCAGAGTTATTACCAGTTTTAAAACCTGTAATTGAAAAGGTTGGATCAATAATTAATGATCATATAAAAAATCATGATGTTAGGGAAATATCATTAGTTGGAGGGACTGCTTGTCTTACAGGAATAGAGGAAGTAATAGAAAACAAAATAAAAGTATATACGCATAAACCAAAAAATCCAATGTTTGTTACGCCACTTGGAATAGCACTTAGTTGCACAAGTGAGATTATAGATTAAATGGAGTTGGAGCCTTATGGATTTTAGACTTATAAAATCGCCAACAGAAGGAACAAAACGTGCTCTTATAAAGAGAATGGGTATAGAAGGAAAAGAAGCAATAAAAAATGTAGATGCTATTGGGCTTGCTCAAGGCAAGCTAATTGAAATGATTTGTGCTATAGATATTGCAGAAAAGGCAGCTGGAGTAATAGTTGAAGATATAAAAGGAATTTGTCCTCAACATATGACCTCAATTGCTATACTTGGAGATACTTCATCAGTAGAATCTGCAATAGAAGAAATCAAATTAAAGTTGAAAGAGGGAAGAGTCTTATGATAACAGCAAAATTAATAGATAATATTTGGGCAACTAGAAAAGCTGATAATCTTTACGGATTAAAGTTTATGTTAGCTGAAGAAATTGGCGGAAGCTTTAATGGTAGAAGATTTATAGTGGTAGATAATATTGGAGCCGGAATTGGAGATAGAGTTATCGTAAGTACAGGATCATCTGCAAGAAAAATGCTTAGGGATGATGAAATTCCAGTTGATGCAGCAGTAATAGGAATTATTGATGAAGATTGCAAATTTAGTGAGTAAACGATATATATAGCATCTTACATGTATTTTAATTAATTAAATATGAATGATAAGAAATTAATCAATATGCTTGATATAAAACAAAAGATATAAATAGAATTATAAATCTTTTGAAAGGATGTGAGAAAATGAAGAAGTTGATTTGTGCAAAAGATATGGAAGAGTTTTTAGAAACTGGAGAAAAGGTTTTCTATATAGACAAAGACGTAATTTTAACTCCATCAGCTAAAGATATAGCTAAAAATAATGGTATTTCAATTACTACAGAAAAAAGTATAGAGAAAAAAGTATGTAGTAAAAGTGATAAATGCTTAGAAGGTATAGAAACTAAAAATTTAGATTCTATGAAATTATTAGAGATGTTTAAGCAAATGGTTAATGAAGGTTTGCTTCAAGAGATGCTAAAAATATTAGCTACTGGTGAAGCTTCAAAATTTGTATCATCAACCGATGAAAGTGGACTTAAGGTTATAAAAGGAAGTTCAGTAAAAATGGATGTATTTGATACTGGAAATCCAAATGATAGAGTATTTTTTCAAGAGTTAATAAGTAAAGATGAGTCTAAAATGAGTGCTGGTTTTTTAACTATTGAAGACTCAAGATTTGAATGGGAATTAACTTATGAAGAAATAGACTATGTTATTGAAGGAACTGTAACTGTAGAAATAAACGGCAAAACTTACGAAGCAAATGCTGGAGATGTGTTATTTGTTCCTAAAGGATCTAAAGTAATTTGGGGATCACCTAATAAAGCTAAGTTATTTTATGCAACATATCCAGCCAATTGGGCAGATTTACTTTAATTACTTAAGGAGGATAGATAATTATGCAAGCAATAGGAATGATAGAAACTAAAGGATTGTTAGCTACTATTGAAGCAGCTGATGCCATGGTGAAATCAGCAAATGTTAATATCCTTGAAAAAGTATATATTGGTGGAGGATATGTATCAGTTACTGTAACAGGAGATGTTGGAGCTGTTAAATCAGCAGTTGATGCTGGAGTTTCAGCAGTAAATAGACTAGGCGATAATATTTTAGTTTCACACCATGTGATTGCAAGACCACACTATGAATTAGAAAGCATAATAGAAACTAAACCTGCTATAGAGAGATTAGAAGAATCTATAGAAGAAACTGTTTCATGCGAAGTAGTAGAGGAAGCTATTAAAGAAGAAATTAATGAAAATATAGAAGAAGAAATAATAAGTGAAGCCTTAGAGGAAGTTGAAGCTTTAGAAGTTGTAAACAATAGTATGGATTTAGAATTTACAAAAGAAGAATTAGACAAGCTTGTAGAAGAAAAAGGATTAGATGAGGCTTTTGAGATTTTAGGTAATTTAAAAGTATCTAAAATAAGAAAGTTAGCAAAAGAATTTAAAAATATTGATATAACAAGTAAGGCTATTTCAAAAGAAGATAAAGATTCTCTTCTAATTAGACTTAGAAATTATTATAAAAAATAGTCTTTTAAAGAAGGAGGAAAATTAATTTGGAAAATTTCGATAAAGATTTAAGATCAATACAACAAGCTAGAAATTTAGCAAGAAGAGGAAAAGTAGCGGCAAATAAAATTGCTGATTTTAACGAAGAACAAATAGATAAAATAATTAGAAATATGGTTAGAGTGGCAAAGGAACATGAAGTTTGCTTAGCAGAGATGGCCGTTGAAGAAACTGGATTTGGTAAAGTTTTAGATAAGGCTACTAAAAATAATTTAGCATCAACAGTTTTATATGATTCAATAAAAGACATGAAAACTATAGGTACTGTTAAAGAGGATAAGGAAAATAAATTAATTGATATAGCTGAACCAGTAGGATTAGTTATGGGAATAGTTCCTTCAACTAACCCAACATCAACAGCAATTTTTAAATCAATTATAGCTATAAAATCAAGAAATGCTATAGTATTTTCACCACATCCATCAGCAGTAAAATGTACAAGCACAGCAGCTAAGCTTATGCATGATGCAGCTGTAGAAGCAGGAGCACCAGAAGATATTATAACTTGTGTAGAATTAACTTCACTAGGAGCTACTAATGAGCTTATGAAGTCAAAAGAAGTAAGTTTAATTATAGCAACTGGTGGACCTGGTATGGTTAAAGCAGCTTATTCTTCAGGTAAACCTGCATTAGGTGTTGGAGCTGGAAACTCACCAGCATATATTGAAAGAACTGCAAATATTGAAAAAGCTATAAGAAACATTATAGCTAGTAAAACATTTGATAATGGAACTATATGTGCATCAGAACAATCAATAATTTGTGAATACTGCAATGAAGCTAAAGTAGTAGAGGAACTTAAAAAACAAGGTGGATACTTCATGACAGAAGAGGAAACTAATAAGGTTTGCAATATTTTATTTAAGCAAGGTAATGCTATGAATGCTGCTTTTGTTGGAAGATCTGCTGATGTAATAGCAAAAGCTGCAGGATTTTATGTTCCAGAAGGAACTAAAGTACTTATAGGAAGACAAGGAGGAGTTGGTCCTAAATATCCACTTTCATATGAAAAGCTTACTACAGTACTTGGATTCTATGTAGTAAATGACTGGATGGAAGCTTGTGAATTAAGTATAGAACTTCTTCAAAATGGAATAGGACATACAATGAGTATTCATACAGAGGATGTTGAAATAGTTAAGAAGTTTGCTAAAAAGCCAGCATCAAGAATATTAGTTAATACAGGTGGATCATTTGGAGGAACAGGAGCTTCAACAGGACTTATGCCATCATTCACTTTAGGATGTGGAACATGGGGAGGAAGTTCAGTATCTGAAAATGTAACTCCAATGCACCTTTTAAATATAAAGAGAGTAGCTTATGGATTAATAGATTGTGAAAATATAGTTAGAAATAGAGAATTACAAGAAACAACTTTTAAACCTCAAGCTAATAATGTTAGTTGTTGTGTAGAATCAAGCAGAAGAAGTTATTCAGAAATGAATTTAAGCCCTGCAGAAATTCAAAGAAAAGCAGAGATACCAGAAACTACTGCTAATACAATAATAGAAAAAGTCAATAACTTAGATAATGAGGAAGTAATGGACTTAGTAAATAAGATCATAGCAACTATGAAAAAATAGAGACTATGAAGAGGAAGATTTGAACATGGAAAATTTAGACGAAGTATTAAAGCTTTTACTTACAGCAGTTAAGGAAAGTGAAGAAAAGAAAAAACAAATTAAAGAATCATTTGAAATACCAGTAGGAATTTCTAATAGACATATACATCTTTCAAAAAAGCATGTAGAAACACTTTTTGGAGAGGGATATGAATTAACAAAGTTAAAAGACTTATCTCAAAAAGGACAATATGCTTGTAAAGAAACTATAACAATATGCGGACCTAGAGGTTCTATAGAAAAAGTAAGAGTACTTGGACCTGTTAGAAGTAAAACACAAGTTGAACTATCAATAGGAGATTGTAGAAAAGCTGGAGTATCACCAAGTGTTAGACTTTCAGGTGATTTAAAAGATACATCAGGTATTACTTTAATAGGACCTAAGGGAAGTGTCCAATTAGAAGAAGGAGTTATAGTAGCTCAAAGACATATTCATATGAACAATAAACATGCGGAACATTTTGGAGTCACTGATGGGGAAATCGTAAAAATTGAAGTAGATGGACTTAGAGGTGGAATATTAAATAATGTAAGTATTAGAACAAATGATTCATTTAGTCTTGAATGTCATTTAGATGTTGAAGAGGCAAATTCATTTGGTATAACACCAAAATCAAAAATTAAAATTGTTAGGGAAAGTGCCTAACACAAATAAAATAAGTTAAAAAATAATTTAAATAAAAAATAATTGGATTTTTAGGAGGATTTTAATATGAAATACGATGCTTTAGGAATGATTGAAACAAAAGGATTAGTAGGATCAATAGAGGCTGCTGACGCAATGGTTAAGGCTGCTAATGTTTACTTAATAGGAAAAGAATATGTTGGAGGCGGACTTGTAACTGTAATGGTTAGAGGTGATGTTGGAGCTGTTAAAGCTGCTACAGATGCTGGAGCTGCTGCTGCTCAAAGAGTTGGAGAGTTAGTTTCAGTACACGTTATTCCAAGACCACATTCAGAAGTTGAAGTTATATTACCTGCTTCAAAAGAAGAAAAATAATTAATAAATATAGTTAAAATAGTTAAGAAAGCTACCTTATTTAGGGTAGCTTTTTTAGTTGTTAAAAAGTTAAGGGTAAACTAAAAATTTTTATGAAATTAATTAAAAATAAAATATTAAAAATATAAATTTATATAAATTTCAATACTTTAATTAAGTTTTAGTAAGTTTTAAATATGTACCATTGTTTAATTTTTGTAAATAAAATATTTTATATTTTGTTATTAGTGGTATTTGGAGTTTTTAATTATTCTTTATATTAAATAATTATATGTATACTAAATTTAATTAGAGAAAAAATAATTTTGAGGAAGGAGATGATATTATGCCAAAGAAAGATAATTTAGGCAATCCTATGCAAAAGGGAGAAAGAAGACAAAGGTTACACGAAAAACAAAACAATGTAGGAAATAGTAAAAAGCCTTCAGGATATAAAACTTTTGATGGTGAAGAAATATAATAAGTATATTTTAGGACTTTAATAAAAATAATTAAAGTCCTTTAAATTTTTATTATAAATTATAGCTAAAGAAAAATATTAAATTATAAAAAATAATAATTAAATTATTTTAAAAATGATATAATTATAAAAAATATAGATATATAAAAATAAGGGGTATTATTATGAGGTATAGAATTTTTAATATAGAACATTTAGAAGAAGTTTCAAAGCTTTATGTAAAATCATTTAATGCACCTCCGTGGAATGATAAGTGGACAGAGGATACTGCTAAAAAAAGATTACAGCAGATGTTAAATTGTGAAGGAGCGTATGGGCTTGTATGCTATTTAGATAATGAAATAGTTGCTATGATTTTGGGAAACCATGAATACTATTATGACGGAATACATTTTAATATAAAGGAGTTTTGTGTAGATCATTCTAAAAAGGGAAAAGGTATAGGGAAAAAAGTATTAAATGAATTTACTGTTAGGCTAAAAGATAGAGGTATAAATAATATATATTTATGGACATCTAGAGGAGATATGACAGAAGGTTTTTATGAGAAAAATGGCTATAATATTGTAGATAAATTAGTTGTTATGGAAAAAATTTTATAAGAAATATAAATTATAGGGAGAAGTTATGAGGTTTAAAGAAGAAATAGAAAAATATATTCCAATAAATGAACAAGAGGAAAAAGATAAGCAAGCTATATTAATGTGTATAAATAATTTTAATGATGTATTAACAAGGAAAAATGTTGTTTGTCATTTAACTAGTTCGGCTTTTGTAGTAAATAAAAATAAAGATAAAGCACTTATGGCTTATCATAATATTTATAAATCATGGGCTTGGACAGGTGGACATATGGATGGTGATAGTGATTTTTTAAAGGTTGCATTTAAGGAATTAGAAGAAGAAACAGGGCTTAAAGGTGCAAAGTTACTTTATAATGGAATAGCATCAATAGATATACTTACAGTTGAAGGACATATAAAAAGAGGAGAATTTGTATCACCACATCTTCATTTGTCAATTGCATATCTTTTTGAAGGTGATGAGAATGAAAAACTTAGAATAAAAGAAGATGAAAATAGTGGTGTTAAGTGGATTTCTTTAAAAGATTTAAAAAAATGTACTGAAAGAGAACCATTTATGTTAAATGTATATAAGAAAATCTTAAATAGAGGTAATATAAAAATTGACTAAAAGGAATTGTATATACAATTCCTTTTTATAATTTAATTAATTAGTCTATAATGATAGTAAGTAAAGTGTGAAAAAGGAGAAATGTTTTGAGTAATGCACTAAAAATATTAAAAGAGTATTTTGGATATAGTAATTTTAGAAAAGGTCAAGAAAAAATAATTAATGAAATAATTAATGGGAATGATGTTGTAGCAATAATGCCAACAGGAGGAGGAAAGTCCATCTGTTATCAAGTTCCTGCTTTACTTAAAGAAGGAATAACTATAGTAGTTTCACCTTTAATATCTTTAATGAAAGATCAAGTAGATACATTAAATAGTATAGGAGTAGAATCTGCATATATAAATTCTTCACTTTCAGATATTGAAATGAAAAATACATTTAAAAATATAGAAGATGGAAATATAAAAATATTATATGTAGCACCAGAAAGGCTAGAGTCATTAGAATTTTTAAATATAATATCAAATAAAGATATAGCACAAATAGCCGTAGATGAAGCACATTGTGTATCAGCATGGGGACATGATTTTAGAAGTAGTTATAGAAGAATTAAAAATTTTATTGAAGTATTAAAAGAAAGACCTATAGTTACAGCATTTACTGCAACAGCAACAAAAGAAGTTAGAGAAGATATAATAAATCTTTTAAATCTTAATAATCCAAAAGTATTTATATCAGGATTTGACAGAGAAAATTTAAAAATAATAATAGAAAAAGGAGTTAATAAAAAACAATATATATTAGACTATGTAGATAAAAATAAGGATCTATCAGGAATAATATATTGTGCTACTAGAAAAGAAGTTGATTATTTATATGATTTATTAAGACAAAAAAATCTATTTCTCGGGAAATATCATGCTGGGTTATCTGATGATGAGAGAAAGAAAAATCAAGAGGATTTTGTATATGATAAAACAAATTTAATGATAGCAACTAATGCTTTTGGTATGGGCATAGATAAACCTAATATAAGATATGTAATACATTATAATATGCCTAAAAATATAGAGGGGTATTATCAGGAAATAGGAAGAGCAGGAAGAGATTTAGAACCTTCAGAATGTATAATGTTATTTTCACCTGGAGATGTTCAAACTCAAAAATATATTATAGAAATAGGGACAGTAAATCCAAATAGAAAATTAAATGAATTATCAAAACTTAAAAGCATGACAGACTTAGTTTATTTTAATGGATGTTATAGAAAGTATATACTTAGTTATTTTGGGGAAGAGCTTAAAGAAGATTGTAATAATTGCAGTAATTGTGAATCAGATGGAGAAGTTGTTAATAAGACAATAGATGCTCAAAAGGTAATATCATGTATATATAGAATGAAAAGACCTTATGGAATAGGGATGATAATTGATGTATTAAGAGGTTCTAATAATAAAAAGATAAAAGAATTAAACATACATGAATTAACTACTTATGGGATAATGAAAGATTATTCAAAAGAAGAATTAAAGGATTTTATAAATACTTTAATTGCTCATGGATATATTAATTATGGTGGTGAGTATCCTGTTGTTAAACCAAATTCAAAATCTCTTGAAGTAGTTAAGGGAAGTGAAACTGTTTTATTTAAAGAGCAAAGAAAGATAATTAAATTAATCGAAAATAATGATTTATTTAATGTATTAAAAGAACTTAGAAGAGATATTTCAGAAAGTGAAAAAATACCACCGTATATGGTTTTTGGAGATAATACTATAAAGGAAATGAGTATTAGAATGCCTATTAATAATACTCAGCTTATTGAAATAAGTGGAGTAGGTGAAAAGAAAATTGAGAAGTATGGAAATATTTTTATAAGTAAAATACAAAATTATATAAATGAAAATAATATAGATAAAAAATGGGATAATGAAAATTTAAATAATAATAAAGAAAAAATAAAAAAGCAAAAATCTTATGAAATAACAGTAAATATGATTAAAGATAATATGTCTTTAGAAGAAATAGTAAGCAATAGAAAAATCACAATATCAACTATTATATCTCACATAAATCAATATGTATCAGAAGGGTTTGAAGTTGATTTTAATATTAATTTTAATAAATACTTTACTGAAGTAGAAGAAAAAATTATATTAGAAAAAGTAAAAGATATTGGATATTTAAAGATAAAGCCAATAAAAGAAGCATTACCAAGCAATATAACTTATGACCAAATAAAGTTAGTTATATTAAAATATAATATGGAAAGTAATAGATAGATATTTAATAATGAGATTAGGAGGAAAAATAAATGAAATATTTTATAGTTGAAGGTATATTAAAAAATGTAGATAAAATAAATGATAGTATTATGAAAGAACATATGGATTATACTAAAAAAGCTATGGATGAAGGACTTATATTAATGTCTGGACTTAAAGAAGACATGAGTGGAGGAATGTTTGTTATTAAATTAGAGTCCTTACAAATGGTACAAGAATATTTATCAAATGAACCTTTTAATATAAATGGAATACAGGAATATAAAATTATAGAGTTTAATCCACATTATTTTAATGAATCACCAAAAGCATGGTTTAATAAATAAAATTAAGATTATAATTAATACTTTATAAAATTTACGATTTATATTTAAAATTATTAGTATAAATAGATAAAGGGTAAGCAGTTTGCTAACCCTTAATTTTAAATTTAAAAATTTATTTAGTTGTAGAATTCCATTCTTCAATTAAATTTATCATAAGTCTACGCATTACTTTACCTATAGTATAATATTCTTGATCATCTAGATTTGCAAGAGAAACTCTAAGAGACCATTCTGAATCATCAAAACCACTTCCAGATAAAACTATTATAGAACATTCTTTAGCTAATTCATAAAGTATATACACTAATTTATAATTATCTTGTAAGTAATTAGCGAAATCTTCACCAAAAGAATTTCTAGCCCATTTAAGTATATTAAATTCAGTGTAATAGTAAGCACTATATTTATTATCCTTAAGTTCAATTCCTAAGCCATCAAACAATAGTTTTTTACGACGACGGCAAATTTCTATTGTTAGCTTTTTATAATTATCATCTTTATCAAGTAGTGCAAAGGCACAGAAAAAAGCCATTTGTACTTGCTGTGGTGTTGAAAGACCAGCGGTATGATTAAGAGCAACCTGTCTGCTATCTGCAACCAATCTATCAATAAAAGGTATATTATCACAATTTGTAGATAAATCTTTATAACGAGATTTAATTAGATTTTTCTTTTCTTTAGGAAGTTCTCTAATTAATTTATCTAAAACATTATCTTTTTGAAGAGCGATAGTTCCGAGACGATAACCTGTAACACCAAAATATTTTGAAAAAGAATATACTCCAATTGTATTATAAGGTAAATCAGCCATTAATGAACGAAAACCTGGCACAAAAGTTCCATAAACATCATCTGATATTATTATTAAATTTGGATTATTTTCTTTTACTATTTTTATTAAATTATCTTTGCTTTCGTTTGTCAAAGCAACAGAGGAAGGATTCCCAGGATTTACTATAAACAATGCTTTTATAGAATTATCTTTAAGTTTTTCTAATTCTTCGGAAGGTACTTGCCATGAATAGTTACCGGTATTTGGATTTTCATTTGCTTTAATTTGTATAATATCAAGGCTATATCTTGGTATTTTTGGTATCTCTAAGTAAGGGGTAAATACTGGGGTGATTATAGCAATTCTATCTCCTTTGCATAAAAGTTCATTTGCTTTTAATGAATCAAATATATAACACATAGCAGCAGTTGCACCTTCTACTGCAAATATATCAAAGGATGAATTACTAAAATCAGAAGAACACATTTCCTTAACTAAATAATCATGAACTATGCTTTCTATATGACTTAACATTCTATCAGGGAATGGATAGTTGTCTCCGATTATTCCATCTGTAAGTTCATAAACCCAAGAATCGGCATCAAAATTTTTATTATTAATACCATATTCTATTATATTTATTAAAAGTTCTATACCTGGTGAATTTATATTTTCATCTGCAAATTCTTTAAATCTATTATATATGCCTTTTTTATGAGGCATACCTGCAAGGTCTCCATCTTTCCAAACTCTTTGAGTTTCAAGAACAGCAAATTGACCAAAAGTAAAGAAGGCTTGACGTGGTGTTGCGCATGTCCAGTTTGGATTTCCTCTTCCAGCATCAAGTAAAGGACGTTTACTAACATCTAAATCTTTTTTTGCAATTTCTATAAGTTTATCTTTAAACTCAAAGGGACTTATTTTTCCATAAACTTTTTCTATTTGTTTAATGTCTGAAGTATTAATTTTCATATAAAAAATCCTCCTGAAAATAATATATAAATTTAGCCCCAAAAAAACTATACAACAACTTTTGTTCAATAAAATAGATAAACAGTAATAATATTGTTAAATTTTTTTAGAGTGATATTAAATTATTTTTATATAAATTTTTAATAGTTATAATGGGTATTTTTTTGTGAATTATACATAAAAGTAAATTTTTATAGAGTATTTATATGAAAAAATAGAATGAATTTATTTAATATATTAGATTTTAAATTATATTTATAAAAAGTTAAATATATATTATAAAATAATATATACAAGTTTATAGTAATGAAAGAAAAGGATATCGACTTTGTATTTTTCGATATCCTTTGATAAATGGTTTAATTAAGAAATATTATTTTATTATTAATTTAGTAAAGCCTTTTTTACCTTTTTTTATCATAGCAAAGCCTTGATTAAAGTGTTCTTTTTCTAAAGTTTTTCCAAAGTCTTGAACTTTTTCATCATTTAAAGTTAGACCACCTTGAGTTACAAACCTTTTAGCTTCTGATTTTGATGGGAAGATTTTAACTTCAACTAGTATGTCAATTAAGTTGTTTCCGATTTTTGTAGTTTCTAATTCAATAGTAGGGACGTGTTCTAAATTAATACCACCTTCAAAGAGTGCTTCTGAAGCTTTTAAAGCTTTTTTTGCTTCATCTTCACCATGAACTAATTTAGTTATTTCAAAAGCTAACTTCTTTTTAGCTTCATTTATAGCAGAGCCTTCAACTGAACATAATTTATCTATTTCATTAAGTGGAACAAAAGTTAAAAGTTTTAAGCATTTTTCTACATCAACATCAGCGATATTTCTCCAGTACTGGAAGAATTCAAAGGGGGAAACTCTTTTTGGGTCAAGCCACAAAGCTCCACCAACAGTTTTACCCATTTTTTCACCTTGGCTATTAGTAAGTAGGGTACAAGTCATAGCATATACGCTTTCACCTTTTTTCTTTCTTACTAAATCAACCCCTGCAATCATATTTGACCATTGATCATCTCCACCAAGCTCCATCTTACAACCATATTTTTTATTTAAAATAAGGAAATCGTAAGCTTGCATTAACATATAGTTAAATTCTAAGAAAGATAAACCTCTATCAAGGGCAAATCTTCTTTTGAAAGCATCAGCAGCTAACATTTTGTTAACAGTAAAGTGTCCACCAACTTCTCTTAAGAAATCTATGTAATTTAAATCTCTAAGCCAATCAGCATTGTTTACTAATATTGCTTTTCCATCTTCAAAATCTATGAATTTTGAAAGTTGATTTTTTATTGACTCAACATTATGTTGAATTTGTTCATCAGTTAACATTTTTCTCATATCAGTTTTGCCACTTGGGTCACCGATAGTAACGGTTCCACCACCAACGAGAACGATAGGTCTATGGCCAGCTTTTTGCATATGAGCCATAAACATCATTGCTATAAAATGCCCAACATGTAGGCTGTCTGCAGTTGGATCAAATCCAATATAAAAAGTAACTTTCTCTTTTCCAAGTAATTCTCTTGTTTCTTCTTCATGTGTGAATTGTTTAATGTATCCACGCTCTTTTAGAACATCCAAAACATTTCTTTCCATGTTCATTACCTCCAATAATTAATGTAATTTATATATTTAGCATTAATTATTGACCTTCTTTAAAAAAAACAATATAATTATATTTGGGAAAAAATAATATTGTAGAAGATCAATAATTATGCTTAATTATTAAATCTTTTATTAAAACTATATAAACTATGTTTATATAGTTTTTTAATTTGAATAAAATAAAAAAATCTCATCCAATAAGGACGAGATTACTCACGCGGTACCACCTTAATTTGAAACATACAAATAAATAGTATGTAACATCTTAATAAGTTAATAACGGTTCTTAACCGATAACATCTAATTTCTATTAAAATATAATAGGGTTCAATGTATGACTCCAAGATGTATTCAAAATAACTGATTTAGTGCCTCTCATCAACCGGCAACTTTCTGTTAAATCTTAGATATTTTTACTTGTTCTTTTCATAGTCTTTAATATTATTACAATACAAATAATTTTTTTGTTATATGAATTCATTATAATATTATAAATTTTTATAGTCAATAATATTTAAAAAATATTTCAATTTAAATTAATATTTGGTTAGTTTGTAAAATTTAATTATATAAAAATATAGTTATTTAAAATAAAGAAATTAGAGAAGTTAATAGTTTTCTTATTTAAAATTTATTAATATTTATATTGTATAATTTTTAATTATAAAAATTATTATATTAAGTCAAAATAATAGTTAAAAGATTTAAATTAAGTTATAGAATTTTGTATATTAAAGGTTTATATAAATTTAAATTAGGAAGAGGTTTGAATATGAAAATATTAAAATACTTATTAATATTTATTCCTATAAGTATTATTGCAGAATTTATGCATGTATCTCCAACAATAATATTTATATTAGCTGCACTTTCAATAATTCCTCTTGCAGGACTTATGGGGGAAGCTACTGAAGAAATATCATTTTATACAGGACCTAAAATAGGAGGGTTTTTAAATGCTACATTTGGTAATGCAACAGAACTTATAATATCATTTTTTGCTTTAAAAAGTGGATTATTTGATGTAGTAAAAGCATCTATTGCAGGTTCAGTTATAGGAAATGTTTTATTAGTTTTAGGAGCTAGTATGTTAGCTGGTGGATTAAAATATAAAACTCAAAAATTTAATGAAAAGATTATAGATATAAGTTCTAGTATGCTTTTGTTTGCAGTTATAGGACTTAGTATACCAGCAATATTTACTCATACTGTAAGTCCGGAATTATTAAATACAAAATATGAGGGGCTTAGTATTATAGTAGCTATAATTATGTTTCTCATATATATACTAAGTTTAGTTTTTTCATTTTTTACACATAAGGACCTATATAATTCAGAAGTTGAAGAAGGTGGAAATGCTAAATGGTCAATGAAAAAATCAATTTTAATTTTAGCAGTATCTACAGTTTTAATTGCTATAGAAAGTGAACTTTTAGTAAGCGGAGTTGAACCTATAACTAAAACTTTAGGGCTAAGTGAATTTTTTGTAGGTATAATATTAATACCTATAATAGGTAATGCAGCTGAACATAGTACTGCAGTAGTTATGGCACTTAAAAATAAAATGGATGTTTCTGTTGAAATAGCATTAGGATCAAGTCTTCAAATAATATTATTTGTTGCACCAGTATTAATATTTTTAAGTTTGATTTTTACGCCAATGAGTATAGTATTTAATCCTTTTGAACTTGTTGCTTTAATAGTTTCTGTTTTAATAGCAAATAAAGTTGCATTAGATGGAGAATCAAATTGGTTAGAAGGGGTTCAATTATTAGCAGTTTATATTATAATAGCAGCTTCATTTTTTATAGTATAATAAAATAAATATTATAAAGGGTGGTTAGATTATGGTTGAATTATTAAGTAAAAGAAGAAGTATAAGAAAATATAAAAATAAAATGGTGGAAGATTTTAAATTAGAACAAATACTTAAGGGAGCACTTCTTGCACCATCTTCAATGAATAAAAAGCCAGTAGAATTTATTGTTATTAATGATAAAAATATATTAGAGAAATTAGAAGGGTGCAAAGATAAAGGGACAGTTGCATTAAAGACAGCACCTGTGGCTATTGTAGTATTAGCAGATTTTGAAAAAAGTAATGTTTGGATTGAAGATGCATCTATTGCATCAACAAATATTATGTTGGAAGCTGAAGATTTAGGACTTGGTTCTTGCTGGATACAAATTAGAAATAGAAAATCTGGAAATATATCATCAGAAGATGCTGTAAGAGAAGTTTTAGATATACCAAGTAATATGGCAGTATTAAATATAATTACATTAGGTTATAAGGATGAAGAAAAGTCAGCTTATAAATTAGAGGATTTAAATTTTACAAAAATTCATTATAATAAATATTAATAAAGTAAGAGCTTAAATATTTTATAGAGTATTTAAGCTCTTGTTACATTTATTAGTGTATAAATGATATACTATGTACAATACTGTTAGAAGGGAAGTAGATTATTTTTGGAAAAATTATATTATATAGATCAGTATATAAAGGAATTTACAGCTGAAATTGAAAATGTAGTAGAAAGAAATGGTGAATACAATGTTGTATTGGATAAAACTGCATTTTTTCCAGGTGGGGGAGGTCAACCTTGTGATATAGGCTTTATAGAAAATTGTGAAGTTATAAATGTTTATGAAGAAAACGGAAATGTAGTTCATGTATTAAATAAAAAACCAATAAAAATACATAAAGTAAAATGTAAAATAGATTGGGAGAGAAGATTTGATTATATGCAACAGCATTTAGCACAACATACTCTCTCAGGATGTTTCTTTAAGTTGTTTAATCAAAATACAGCTGGAATTCATTTAGGAAAAGAAATAAGTACTATAGATATAGTTGGGGAACTTACTGAAGAAAAAATAAGAGAAGCAGAGAAGTTTGCTAATAAAATGATAAATGAAAATTTAAAGGTTGAGTTTTTATTGCCTGAGAAAAGAAAACTTAAAAAGCTAGGACTTAGAAGAGATTTACCTAAAACAAATGAAAAGATTAGAGTAGTAAAAATTGAAGACTTGGATATAAATGCATGTTGTGGAGTACACCCAAGTAGAACTATAGAACTTCAATGTATAAAGCTTTTAAGATTTGAAAAGCACAAAGGAAATACAAGAATAGAATATTTAGCAGGAAATAGAGCCATAATAGATTATCTAAAAAAAGATGAATTTTCAAGGAGTATATGTAATTTTTTAAGTTGTAATGATAAAGAAGCTATAAATAGTATTAAAAAATTAAATGAAGAAGTTAAAGAGCTAAATAGTAAAAATAGAAGTCTTACATTAGAAATTTCAGATTACAAAGGAAAGGAACTTATCGAAAATTCGCCTAAGATAGGAAATATATCTGTAATTAAAGAAATATATGATAATGAAGATGTGAAATATATTAGCAAAATAGCTACAAAACTTTCAGAGTGTGATAACGTAATAGCTTTATTTGCAGTTAAAAATGGTGAAAGAGCTAATTTGATTTATTCATGCTCAAAGGGAGTAAATATAAGTATGAATGATTTACTTAAAGATTCAATTAGCTTAATTGATGGAAGAGGTGGTGGAAATTCAACACTTGCACAAGGCGGAGGAAAAAATAATAATAATTTAGAATCTGTTTTAGATTATGCTTTTATGAAAATAAAAGAAAATTTAAAATAATAATTTAGGGGAATATATGAAAATTTTAACTAATAATACATTTAAAATGGCTACATCAGCTACTATAGCTATAATGATAGCAGAAGCATTAGGATTAAAGTTTGGTGTTACAGCAGGGATAATAGCAATACTTAGTATACAAAGAACAAAAAAAGAAGCATTATTAGTTGGCTTTAGAAGATTAATAGCTGCAACTATAGCAGTTGGATTGTCTTATATTTTGTATGTTATGCTTGGAAATGATTCAATAGTATTTGGGTTATTTTTACTTATTTTTATTCCTGCTACTAAAATTTTAAAAGTAGAAGAAGGTATGGTGGTTGGAGCTGTTTTATCAACACATCTTCTTGTAAGTTCTAATATAGATTTAACATGGATAATAAATGAGGAACTAGTTACTTTAATAGGAATAGGAGTAGCTTCACTTTTTAACTTATATATGCCATCTTTAAGTGATGAATTTAATAAAAATAAAGAAAAAATAGAAGAGACTTATAGGGATATAATAAACGATATGTCAAAGAGTTTATTAATAAAGGCAGTTCCCATAAATGAAAGAAAAAGACTTAGAGAAATAGATAGAGTAATAGAAGAAACTAGAGAAATAGCATATAAGATAAATAATAATTATATATTTAAAAATGAATATTATTATATAGACTATATAGAAATGAGAAGTAAACAATTAGAAACTATAAAGAGAATGAATTCTCACTTTTCAAGATTTTCTATAACTTATGACCAAACAAAAATAATGGCAGAGTTTACTGAAAATATTGCAAATAATATATATTCAAATAACGATTGTATAGAACTTATATATAATTTAAATAAGTTAAGAGCTAGATATAAAGAAATGGATCTTCCAAAAACAAGAGAAGAATTTGAAAATAGAGCTATGTTATTTCAATTTTTAAATGACCTAGAAGATTTTCTATACATAAAGAAAGATTTTATGAAATTACATAAAAATAATAAATAAGGTTGTCCATAACGAGGGGATAATAAATTCTCTCGTTATAGATAACCTTATTTTTATAATTTTATAATATGAATTTTTCTTTCCTTAAAGTAAACTGGAGTAAGGTTACATTCTTTTATAATATTTAAGGCTACATCAAAGTTTTTACCAATAGATTCTTTATTGTGTGAATCAGACCCTATTGTTACATACTTGCCACCTAATTCTCTGTATCTTTTATATATAGGTATTAATGAATCAACAGCTTTCTTATCATTTAACCTTCTAGTATTTAATTCAATAACTTTATTTTTTTTAATTAAAACTTTAAAAATTTCATTTATGTAATTTTCATATTCAGATAAATATATGTTATTGTCTTTAAAGTGTAAATATCTACAAGGATAATCTATATGAGCTAATGAATCAAAGTTATCAAAAAGCTTTATATCATTTAACATTTCTTCAAAATATGATTTGAAAAATTCTTCTTTTGACATATTATCTTTATTAGAGTCTGAAAAAATATCTATATTATTAATAGAATGTATTGAACCTAAAATAAAATCAAAAGGAAAAGAATTTGTAATTAAAGTAGCCTCTTCAATTATAGTTTTAGAAAGACCAACTTCTATTCCTAAAAGTAAATTATCATTTCTATATTTTGAGTATTTTTCAAAGAATAATTTGCAGTCAACTTTAAATAAATCCTCTACTGGATAATTTAAATCTAAGTGTTCTGTTAATATACATCCTATATTAAGCTTAGAAGATTTATCTAAAATATCAGATAATAACATTTTGCTATCAGAAGATAATTCTGTATGCATATGACTATCAAAAATCATGAATTTAAGCACCTCCAATTATAAAATTGCTTTTTTATATTATAGCATAGTATTATAATAAAGAAGATTAAGGCCTATAATAAGGAGGATGTATTATGAAAGAATTATTTAAAATAAAAGATATGTCTTTTTATGAAGAAGACTTTTTAGATGATATTAATGAATTTGAGGATATAATTCCAATCATTAAAGAATTAGAAGATAATTTAACTTATGAAGAAATTGAATGTGTTGAAATTAATGAGTGCTGTAAGATAAGTAAGAAAAATTATTATGTTGAAATACATGGATATATAAATTCTAATGATGAATTTGTAACAAAAGAAGAAAAAGAGCAATATGAAAATGTTCTTAAAAATGAAAAGTTTGATCTTTTTGTTATAAGAGTTTATAAATGTGTTGATTGTGGTAAATGGATAATAGATATTTTAGAATCAATGGACTAATAGTTTGTACGAGTGAATTATTCACTCGTTTTTTTATATAAAAATATTGATTTTTATTGTATAAAGGGTATTATATATGTAAAAAGTAATGAGGTGGGAGTTATTTGAGAGAAAAATTAAAAGAATTAATGGGAGATATAAAAGTATTTATTATAAAAAATAAAATTATAGTTGTTTTTTCTGTATTAATGATATTTTTAATAATGGGTTACATGTTAGGAAGTATTAATAGTAATAAAGAAAGTGTAATGAAAAAATTTGAATTAGGACTTGAAGAGGGAAGCTATAATAAACTTAAAGATGTACTAAGAATAAATGGAAAGAAAATTTCAAGAAAAGAATTAAAGCCTTTAATAGAATATTATAAAGGAGAAAACTCAGAAGTAAATACTATAGTAGATGCTTTAAATAGTACTGGTAAAAGTAAGGTATTTGAACTTAAAGAAGATAAAGAATTATTTTTAGATGATTATTATATAAGTTTAAAAACTTTAGAGTTAAAAGTTACAAGTAATTATAAAGATGCTTCTATTTATTTAAATGATAATAGTATAAAGCAAGGTGAAGTATTAAAAAATTTAATACCTGGTATTTATAAATTAAGTGGAAATCTTAAAAATAAATATGGTGAAATGAAATCAACAGAAAATATTGTTTTAATGGATAATAAGGATGTAGAACTTAAATTAAATGGATTATTAGTTAGTGTAGAAAGTGAGTTTAAAGATGCTAATGTACTTGTAAATGGAGAAAATAGTGAAATAAAAGTTTCTGATTTTAAAAATATAGGACCTATGCCATCAGACGGAAGTATAAAGCTCTCACTAAGTAATAATTTCCCTTGGGGAACAATAAAAGGGGAAGAAGTAACAGTAAAAGATGTTCCAAATATATCATTAAGTTTAAATATAACTAATGATAAGCTTTGGAGTGAGATAGATAATACTATGAATTTATTTTATAAGAGTGTGTTTAATTCTTTAAATAATGAAGATAAAAATGAAATACAACTAACAACAGAGGGAACTAAAAATAAAATATATTCTATATTAGAAGAAAAATATTTTATATTAAAAAATAAATATACCTTAATATCTCTAGAATTAGATAAGGAAAAAAGTAAATTTCAATATAAAAATGGAGAGTATATAGGGACCGTTGTTTGTAATGCAAATTATGATACTAGTAAAGTTTTATTTGGAATTGGTAGGGAAGAAAAAAGCAAAAAGTTTTTAACAAAAGTATTATATAAGAATAATGAATGGATTATAACAGATATAGAAAATTTTTCATTGTAAATAAATCATACATGCCTTGATTGCATGTATGATTTAAATAAAAAAACCTGTACTAAAATTAGCACAGGTTAAAGGGTTATGTTCATTTAAGAAAGGGAATAAATGAACATTTTGTGGGGTTTATTTAAACTCTATAGCGTTTGCTAATAGAGTGGTATGGGC
>NZ_JAUNLM010000011.1 GCF_030532265.1 Clostridium sp.
TTTCTGATGGTGGAATTATATTTTTTATTTCTACTGATAATATTTTAATACCATATGCATCTGTAATTTCATCTATTATAGTAAGTAATTCTTGATTTATTTTATCTCTTCCTGATAAAACTTCATCTAATGACATATTACCTATTAAATTTCTTATATTTGTTGTTGCTGAATAAATTATACCAGCTTTAAAATCTTCTATATTATAAACTGCATCTTTAGCATTTAAAAGTTTATAGAAAATAACATTATCTACTGAAATATTAACATTGTCTTTTGTTATAACATTTTGAGGTGGTACATCAATTATTTGTTGTTTAGTTGAAACTTTCTTTCTTACAAAATCAGCAAAAGGAATAGTAACATGCCAACCTGGTTCTAATACTCTATGGAATTGCCCGAATCTTTCTACTACGTATAAATAACCTGTATTTACAATCTTTATTGATGATAAAATAACTGTTAGTATTAATAATACTAATATTATAGAAACTATTATAATTCCCATAATTATTCCTCCTTAAATCCTTTTATTTTAAATTTATTTCCCTCAATACCTGTAATTATAAATTTTTCACCCTTTTTTATTTCATTTCCTTCATTTATAGCAGACCAATATACTCCCCCAACTTTTATCATTGCTGTTTCTGCTATATTTTTTTCTGCTTCAAATTTCATTCCAATATAAGTTTCCTCCATAGTTTGATTTTTAGTTAAACAAACTTTAAATTTTTTCTTAGCCCAAGGATATCCAATTCCAATTGCTATAACACTAACTATACCAAATATAATTATTTGTGCTAAAAAACTTATACTAAAAAGATTAGCAAACATAGCTACTATTGCTCCAAGTCCTATCCATGAAAATAAAAAAGCACTAGTTGCTAAGTCTATTCCCACCATAATAATAGCAATTATTATCCAAAATATAGTCAAAGCCATTAATATCCCTCCTTTTTTTAATTATATGTTTTTTAAAGTTAAATATCCTTAGGAATATATAATTTAATTATAATTAAATTATATATTCCTTATTACGTTTTTTCAATTTATAATAAACCTCTTTAAAGGTTATTAAATACTATTTAAAATATAATTCTAAATCATATCTTCTATTTTCATTGATTTTCTAATATTTTCATCTTATTATTGTTATATGTAAAGTAAAAACTAATATTAAATATTGAATATAAAATATATAACGGAGATGATAAATGTGGATTTTATAAAAGTAGCATCAGCATGTCCTAAGACTAAAGTTGCTGATGTTAATTATAATGTTAGTCAAATTATAAAATGTATGAAAATTGCTAAAGAGAATTCTGCTAAAGCTATTGTTTTCCCTGAACTTAGCATAACTTCATATACATGTGGAGATCTTTTTCTTCAAGATAGATTAATAAATGAATCTTTAAAAGGACTCGTTGAAATAATGCTTGAAACTTCTAATACAGATATGATTACTATAGTTGGTGCTCCTATTTTAGATAATTGTACTCTTTATAATTGTGCTGTGGTTTTATTTAAAGGTAAAATTCTTGGAATAGTGCCAAAATCATATATACCAAACTATAGCGAATTTTACGAAAAAAGATGGTTTACCGAAGGTGTTTCTATTATAAATAGAACTATAAGCTTACCATTTCAACAAGATATACCATTTGGTACAGATCTTATATTTACTTGTGATAATCTTAGTTTTGGATGTGAAATATGTGAAGACTTATGGGTAACTATACCACCAAGCTCATACCTTTCTTTGTTAGGAGCAAATGTAATATTTAATCTTTCAGCTTCAAATGAATTAGTTTCTAAGGCAGATTACAGAAAAGATTTAATCAAAAATCAAAGTGCTCGTTCAATTTGCGCATATGTATACTCATCAGCTGGAGTATTTGAATCAACAACTGACCTTTTATTTAGTGGTCACTTATTAATATCTGAAAACGGAACTTTATTAAAAGAAAATAATAGATTCCAAAGAGATAATGAAATTATTTATGCAGATATAGATACTTTTAGATTAAAATCAGAAAGAATGAAAAATTTAAGCTTTAGAGATTCTTCAAAATTTACTCCATTTAAAGCAAGAAAAATTTATTTTGATTTTGATTCAATAGAAAATAATAATTTCAATAGATTTATTGATAAACATCCATTTGTTCCTTCAAAAGAGTCTGAGATGGAAGCTAGATGCAAAGAAATATTTAATATTCAGTCAGCAGCTTTAGCTAAACGACTAGAACATGTTAATTCAACTAAAACAGTTATAGGTATTTCTGGTGGATTAGATTCAACACTTGCATTACTTGTTATTGTTAAAACTTTTAGACTTTTAAATATTGATAATAAAAATATTATAGCTATTACGATGCCAGGATTTGGTACTACAGATAGAACATATAATAATGCTTTAACTTTATGTAAAGAACTTGGATGTGATTTACGTGAAATAAATATAGTTAAAGCTAGCCTTCAACATTTTGAAGATATAGGTCATGATAAAGCTATCCATGATGTTACTTACGAAAATGTTCAAGCAAGAGAAAGAACTCAAATACTTATGGATTTAGCTAATAAAGAAGGTGCTATTTTAGTTGGTACTGGAGACCTTTCAGAACTTGCCCTTGGTTGGTGTACATATAATGGAGATCATATGTCAATGTACTCTGTTAATCCATCAATTCCAAAAACATTAGTTAGATATTTAGTAAATTATGTTGCTAATAATGAATCAACTGAAAAAGTTAAAGAAACATTGATTGACATATTAAATACACCAGTTAGTCCTGAACTTCTTCCAAAGGATAAAACTACTGGTGAAATAACACAAAAAACAGAAGATATAGTTGGTCCATATGAATTACACGATTTCTTCCTTTATCACTTTATAAAACATGGCTCATCTAAAGAAAGAATATTATTTTTAGCTGAACATGCATTTAAAGATGATTATTCAAAAGAAACTATAGAAAAATGGCTTGATAAATTCTTATGGAGATTTTTCTCACAACAATTCAAAAGAAGTGCACTTCCTGACGGTCCAAAGGTTGGGACAATTTCTTTAAGTCCTCGTGGAGACTGGAGAATGCCGTCTGATGCGTCAGTTAATTCTTTTAAATAAAAAAATATATTTTTAAATTATTTAACCTCTAAAAGTTATTCAAAAAAATAACTTTTAGAGGTTTATTTAAGTTATAAGTTTATTTTATTATATTTTCTTAAATTAATTTATTACTATTTATTTTTATACATATATTTATTATCTACAAACTACTTCTGCTAAAAGAGCTTGTATTTCATATATATTAACTCCCTTACTAAATTGTTTTTCTATAGGTTCTGCAATACCAGAAATCCAAATTTTCAATTCAGAATCTAAATCAAAATGACCTGATGATTCTACTGAAAAATGAGTTATACTTTTATAAGGTATACTATGATATTCTATCTTTTTCCCAGTAGCTCCTTGAACATCTATCATTATAAGCCTTTTATCAGTAAATATAAGTGTATCTCTTATAAGTTTATATGCTTTTTGTACAGTTTCACCATTCCAAAATAACTTTCCAAAATCTTTTATAACACTTTCTCTTGAAATCTCTGAAGCATTTCCTAATATTCCACCTAATAATCCCATATTAATTCATCCCCTTTAAATAATAAATTTATTCCTTTTCTCTAACTTCTTTTAACTTAGCATCTACTAATCTTATAAGTTCTTTTCTATCTTCTTCATTATTAACTACATCCATCTTATCCATGTCTATAATCAATACATCAGAAGCCTTATAGTAATTTTTAACCCAGCCATCATAATCTTTCCACAAGAACTCATAATATTCCTTTAAATCATCATCTATTTCAAATTCTCTTCCCCTAAGCTTAATTCTATTTAACACTGTTTCAAATGAACCCTTTAAATATACCATTATATCAGGAGCCTTTTTTGGTAACTCCTCTAATTCTTGCATCATATTATGTAAAAGATTTTCATATATTGACATTTCAAGATTTGATATTCTACCAAGTTCCATGTTTTTCTTAGCAAAATACCAATCTTCATATATTGATCTATCTAAAACATTATTATTATGAACTAATGCATCCTTTATACTTTTAAACCTAGTATTTAAAAAATATAATTGTAAAAGAAATGGATACCTTTTCTTTTGAATTTCTTCTTCACTTTCACTATAAAATAAAGGTAATATAGGGTTATCATCTACACTTTCATAAAATACATCTGAATTAAAATGTTCTCCTAATATTTTTGATACTGAACTTTTTCCAAGTCCTATCATTCCTCCAACAACTATCAACATATCTCACCTGTCCTTATAAATTTATCCTTACAAATTCTCTATGTTATTAAGAATACAAATTTTATCTTTTTAAGTCAATGTTTTTCATATTATATATCTTTAATGTATTATTTTCATACATTTTTATCCATGGATATTATGTAATAGATTACTTATTTAAATATTCTAAACTTCCTTTACAATTGTATGTTTTATAAGATATACTTAGTAGGTTGATAAAAATTGTACGGTACAAATATAAATATTCAAATTTACAAACGAAGGGAAATTTAAATGAACGATTTAAAATTTAAAGATTTAAACTTAAAAGAAAGTATACTAAAGGCTATAGATGATTTAGGATACGAATCACCATCACCAATACAGGCTCAGAGTATACCACTAGCTACGGAAGGATATGATTTAATCGGGCAAGCTCAAACAGGAACTGGAAAAACTGCTGCTTTTGCTTGTTCAATACTTAATACTTTCGAAAAAACTAAAAATGTTGGAGCTTTAATTCTTACTCCTACAAGAGAGCTTGCTATACAAGTTTACGAGGAACTTAACAAGCTTACTAAATATGATAAGATAAAAGTATTACCTGTATATGGTGGTGACTCAATAACTAAGCAAATAAAAGCTTTAAGCCAACATGTTGATATAGTTGTTGGTACTCCAGGTAGAGTTCTTGACTTAATTAGAAGAAAGAAACTTAACTTAAGTAAAGCTAATTACTTAGTTTTAGATGAAGCTGATGAAATGCTTAATATGGGATTCATAGATGATATTGAAAGTGTTATAAATGAACTTCCAGAAGATCGTCAAACACTATTATTCTCAGCTACAATGCCACCTCAAATAAAAAAACTAGCTAATAAATATATGAAAAAAGATGCTAAACACATAGAAATCAAAAAAGTTGCTATGACAGTATCTAAAATTAAGCAACATTATTTTGAAGTTAGTCCTAAAAATAAATTTGAAGCATTATGTAGAGTATTAGATTTCGATACACCTGAAATAGCTATAGTTTTCTGTAAAACAAAAAAAGGTGTTGATGAATTAGTTCAAGAAATGCAATCTAAGAACTATGTTGTTGAAGGAATGCACGGTGATATGTCTCAAGCACATAGAATGAAAACTTTAAAGAGATTTAAAGAAGGTTCGTTAAACTACTTAGTTGCAACTGATGTAGCTGCAAGAGGAATAGATGTTGAAGGTGTTACACACGTTATAAACTATGACCTTACTCAAGATGTTGAAAGCTATGTTCATAGAATCGGAAGAACTGGTAGAGCAAACAGAGAAGGTACTGCTTATTCATTTGTTACTCCAAGAGAATCTAGAATGATGAGAGATATAAAAAGAGTAACTAAAGCTAATCTTATTGAAGGTACTATCCCTACTGTTGATCAAATAGTAGAGAAAAAATTATTTAATAAGTTCTCAAATATAGAGGGAATATTACAAAATAAAGCTTATAAGAAGTATTTACCTTTAGCTGAGCAAATAGCAGAAAACTTTAATCCTGTAGATGCAATAGCAGCATTACTTAAAATGCAATTTGATAATGAAATGTCATTTGATTATAAAGAAAATGCTTTATCTACTCCAAAATCAGAAGATGTTAGATTATTCTTCTCAATTGGTAAAAGAGATAAATTAAATGCTAAAACATTAGTTAAATTTATTGTTGATAGAGCTAAAGTTAACGGTTCTAAAATAAATAAAATAGATATACTTGAAAACTTCTCATTTGTATCTGTTGAGCCTGATATATCAAAAAAAGTTATTACTAAATGTTCTGGTATAAAACTTAACGGTAGAAGAGTTAATATCGAAGTTGCTACAAAAAGAAAATAATATTTTAAGCGGTGATTTTTAATCATCGCTTTTTTTAATTTTATTACAGTATTTATAAATAATTATATATTTAACTTTTTAAACTTATTTTTATAACCTAACTATATACTGATTTTTATAATATATTTATCTAGTTACTTTTCTTAGTCTTATATTTTGTTTTTACTTAATCCATTTATTTAATATAATTAAATATTAGAATTTTATTGAATCATTTTTCCATATTCATTATTAAAATAAAAAAGAGTAGTTCTTAAAAATCTAACTACTCTCCTTCAACTCTGATATTCAATCATAAGTAAACCCTTTCTTTTTCAATTTATCCTTTTGTAGATAATTTTTCTGATAATTCTTTAAGTTCAAATAAACTTAATTTTGAAAGGTTTCTTCTACTATACATATTATTATTTGTAGCTTGTTTTATTTTTGAAATAAATTTTTCTCTATAATTCATTTATCTTCCTCCCTTCTAAACCCATTATAAAATATATTATACATACTAATATATTATCGTCAATAAAAAAAGCGCCAGAAATTCTGACACTTTTTTCTAGCCTAAATATGCTGCAGCACTAAGTGCTGCTATATTACCTTCTCCAGCTGACTTTATATATTGATAAGGCTTTCCTACACAATCTCCAGCTGCAAAACAGCCTTTTATATTTGTTTTCATAAGTCTATCAACCTTTATATGTCCATCTTCAATCTCAAGTCCTGGTACAAGTTGAGCTGGTGGTACTGCATTTTTTAATACAAACACACCATCTGTTTCTATTTCTTTATCTCCATTTAAAATAACTTTAGAAACTTTATTATCTCCAACAATTTCAACTGGTCTATCATCTACTATTGTTATATTATCATTAAGATTATATTCTCCTTTATACATAGGTATAAAGAATACTTCACTTGCTAATTCACTTACAAAATTAGCTTCCTCTTCGCCTTCTTTTGTATAACTTATAATAGTTACCTTTTTACCTTTATAAAGAGGTGCATCGCACGTTGCACAATAACCTACTCCTCTTCCTAAAAATTCAGTTTCTCCTTTTAAAGGTTTAGTATATTCAATACCAGTTGCTAATATTATACTTTTAGCCTCATACATCTTTTGATTAACCATTAAAGTGAAATAATCACCCATAGCATAAATATTATTTACTCTTTCATTAGTTATAGAAATTTCCATTTTCTCTAAATGATTTTTAAATTCATTTAAAAGATCTTTTCCAGTTCCCTTAGAAAATCCTAAATAATTATTTACTTTTGGTGCTTTTTCTAATTTATCACTTAAGTTATCATTACCAAATATTATAAATGATTTATTTCTTATTTTAGCATTTAATGCTGCTGATAACCCGGCTGGTCCACTACCTATTATTGCGATATCATATCTTTCGCTCATCTTAAGCCTCTTATTTATTTCTTTCTATTAAAGATTTAATTTGCTCTTTTGGTAAAAATCCAACAACAGTATCTACAACTTTTCCATCTTTAAATACTTTTAATGTTGGAATACTTTGAATTCCATATTGATTAGCTACTGATGGACTTTCATCTACATCTACTTTTACAAATTTTATATCTATCATTTCTGATTCTAAATCTTCTAATATTGGAGCTACCATTTTACATGGTCCACACCAAGTTGCAAAAAAGTCAACTAAAACTAATTCTTTTGAGTTTAAAACTTCTTCATTAAAATTATTATCTCCTATATGTTTTGGCATACTTTTTCCTCCTCATCATACCCCTAAGGGGTATCATCTTTTTTTCTTATAATACTCTTTTTTTCTACAATAGTCAATACTATTTTTAGCTATTTATTATTTATTATTCCAAAGAAAATTTATAAAAAAACTAGCCAGAATTATGACTAGTTCTATAATAATTTTATTATCTTTTCTTTATAGTTTTCTAAATCTTCTTCAAATACCCCTTTTACTTTTAATGGGGATTCACCTACCACTATAATTTTCCCTTGGAAATAAATACACTCATCAACATCATGAGTTACAAATATTATAATTCTTTTATCATTTTTAAATATTTCCTTAAACTCATGCATTATTAAGTATTTAGTTTTATAATCTAAAGATTTAAAGGGTTCATCCATAAGTATTAAATCTGAAGGCTTACCAAGCGCTCGTCCTATATTTATCCTTTGTTTCATACCACCACTTAAATTATCTGGATATAAATTTTTCCACTCTAATCCATCAATTTTTTTCAGTATTTCATTTATTTTTTCATCAAGCTCTTTTCCATTATAATAATTTATAAGTGATAATTTTAAATTCTCATATACTGTAAGCCATGGTATTAATCTATCTTCTTGAAATATATAGCTTACATTTTCTATATTTGATCCAATAACTTCTCCTTTATCAGCCTTTAAAAGACCTGAAATTATATTTAAAACTGTACTTTTTCCTTTTCCAGACTCTCCAATTAAACAATTAATTTTACTGTTATCAAAGCAAAAATTAAAATTATCTAAAACTACTTTATCACTAAACTTTTTACTTATATTTTTTAATATAACTTTATCCATCTCTTTGCCACCTATAAAATTTTCCTGTCAAAAACCTATTAAAAAGCTCAAATAAAATTGATATTATAGCTATAATAATTATCCAAGCAAATATACCTGGAGTATTAAAATTAACTTTTTCTAATTGAACAGCAGAACCTATTCCATATTTAGGTTGTCCATGAACTTCTCCAGCTATTACAACTTTAAAAGCCAAAGATATAGTTGGTACTAATATTTTTAATATATAGAATATTATATTAGGTATATATACCTTTCTTATTCTATATATTTTAGGAATTTCATATATTGTCATCATTTCTTCTAACTTTTTATCATTCTTAATTAATGTATTAACTATACCATCATAAAGTATAGGAAAAACTATGGCTATTCCAACAATAAATGGCGCATTATCTTTATCAAACCATATAAGAACTAAAACTACTAACACTAAAGTTGGTATTGTTTTTCCTATAGAATTTAGTGGCTTTAACATATTATTTATAAAGGGGTACATACTAGACAGTACCCCTATTATAATAGCTGCTAAAAGTGCTACAATAAAACTTATTATAGTTCTATAAAAGCTTGAAGCAACAATTAAAATAAAATCTTTTTGAATTATAATTTCTTTTAGTGATTTAATAACTTTCTGAAGTTTTGGAAGATAAATTTCATTATTAATATAAGTTGCAACTAATTGCCATATTATTACTAATAATACTCCACCTAATATAACTTGTAATTTAGTCTTCCATGTAAATTCCTTCATTTATAGCTTTTCCACCTACTGATTTTTTATCAAATTCATATAATTTTTTAAAGAATATATTATATTCATTTTTTGAATCATCAATTGATACATATTTTAAATTAGATTTTTCCATAGCTTTTCCTATTACATCTTTGTTAGTTGATACTCCTACTTCTGATGCAATTTGACCTATTGAATTTTTATTTTCTACTGCATACTCAACACTATCATCTAATTTGTCTAAAAATTCCTCTACAAATTCTTTATTATTCTTTATTAAATCTTCTTTTACTATTACAGTAGCTTGAGGAAATCCATATTTTGAATTGTTTTGTTTTTCCCATTCTTCATTTAAATTAAGAATTATGTTTAATTTTTTCTTAGCTAAAACACTGCTTAAGGCTGGTTCTGTAATTACTGCAAACTTAGCTTTTCCCGATAAAATAGTTGGTGCAAGTTCCTGAACACCATTTAAATAAGTAAATTCTAAGTCCTTATCTAAGTTAAAGCCTAATCCTTTTAATATATCTCTAGTTACTATATCAGGAGTAAGACCTTTTCCTATATTGTATATATTTTTTCCTTTTAGATCTTTTATATTTTTAATATTTTCTGTTGAAACTAAATAAAAAGAGCCCCATCCTGTTGTTGCTGCAATTTTATAACCTTTTTCTTTATTATATTGTATTGCTGCAAGATTTGAAGGAACTATTGCTATATCTGGTTCCCCTTTCATAACTGATGTTGATAAAGTTTCTGGTGTCTTCTCTATAGTATAAGTAACATTATATCCATCTTTTATTTTTGGATTATCTTTTATAAGTTTAGCTGCGCTAATAGCTGGTAATCCATCAGGAATAGCAACCTTTATTTCTTTAGTTTGTATTGGCTTTTCATCCTTAGCACTATTCTCACTTTTTCCACATCCAACTAATACAAAAATTGATAATACTGCTAATAACAATGCTGTAATTTTATTTTTCATATTATCTCCTCCTCACTTAATATTATTTGTTTTTAATATAAATAATATGCTTATATTTTAGAAAACTTTTCACTTTAAGTTAAATTATATCAAAGTTTTATTGTTTACTCTATAAAATTACCATGTATTTATTTTCATTATTTTGATTACCATATATTTAGTAGCTATTTTTATTTAAAATCATAGTCTGTATTGAGGTGATAAAATGTATAAAAAAAGTATTGATTCCATATTAAAGGAATTCTCTACTGATAAAAATAATGGTTTATCAGATGAAGAAGCTAAAAGACGTTTAGAGAAAAATGGACCTAATAAACTATCTTCTAAAAAACCCAAGACACTTTTTAATATTTTTCTCTCACAAATAAAAGATGCAATGATATATATCCTTATAGGAGCCGCAATAATTTCTAGCTTAATGGGAGAATATAGCGATTCTATAATAATACTTATAGTTATATTTATTAATGCAATTATTGGTGTAATACAAGAATCTAAAGCTGAGAAAGCACTTTCTGCACTTAAGCAATTATCTACTCCTAAAGCACTAGTTAAACGTGATGGCAATATAATCGAAATCCCATCAGAAGAAGTTGTAGTTGGTGATATTGTAATAATAGATGCAGGGAGATATATCCCTTGTGATTTAAGGTTAATTCAAACTGCTAACTTAAAAATAGAAGAATCAGCTTTTACCGGTGAATCATTACCATCTAATAAAAATGCCGATAAATTATTTTCTGAAGATATACCTATTGGCGATAGAACTAATATGGCTTATATGTCTACTCTTGCTACATACGGAAGAGGTATTGGTGTTTGTGTATCTACAGGAATGAATACTGAAATTGGTAAGATTGCTAAAATGATAGATGATGAAGATGAAGAATTAACTCCTCTTCAAAAAAAATTATCTGGTCTTGGTAAAGTACTTGGAATTGCTGCTATTATTATTTGTTTACTGATTTTTGGAATTGGAATAATTCAAGGAAGAGATTTATTTGAAATGTCTTTAACAGCAATAAGCTTAGCTGTTGCAGCAATACCTGAAGGTCTTCCTGCAATTGTAGCAATAGTTCTTGCACTTGGAGTTCAACGAATGATTAAGCAAAATGCAATAATAAAAAAGTTACCAGCCGTTGAAACATTAGGCTCTGTAAATATTATTTGCTCAGATAAAACTGGTACTTTAACATTAAATAAAATGACTGTAAGAAAAATATTTGATAATTCCACATTAATAGATGTTTCATCAATAAATAATTTAAATGATAACTTAAATCTATTATTTGAAGCAATGGTTTTATGTAATGATGCAACATCATCAGATAAAGGAGCAACAGGTGACCCTACTGAAATAGCTCTTTTAGATGTAGGATTAAAATTTAATATTTTTAAAGATGATTTAAACTCAAAATATACTAGAGTTGATGAAGTTCCTTTTGATTCTGACAGAAAACTTATGAGTACAATTAATAAATATGAAGATAATTATAGAGTTCATACAAAAGGAGCAATAGATTCTTTATTTAAAGTTTGTAATAAAATTCTATTAAACGGTGAAATTAGAAACTTAACTGATGAACTTAAAAATGAATTACTAAATAAATCAAATCAAATGTCAGATGAGGCCTTGAGAGTTTTGGGTGCTGCCTATAAGGATATTCCTTCTAAAAGTATAGAAATTGATAGTATAGAAAAAGATTTAATATTTTTAGGACTAATGGGTATGATTGATCCTCCGAGAGAAGAAGTTAAAGATTCAATTTCTCTATGTAAAACTGCTGGTATAAGGACAATAATGATTACAGGAGACCATAAAAACACAGCTTATGCCATAGGAAAAGAACTTGGAATATCAAATGATTTTAATGAATGCATTATGGGTAGTGAATTAGATACTATGTCTGATAAGGAACTTGAATCTAATATAAATAAGTACAGAATATTTGCTAGAGTATCACCAGAACATAAAGTAAAAATAGTTAAAGCTTTTAAAGCACATGGTAATATAGTTTCAATGACTGGTGATGGAGTAAATGATGCACCATCGTTAAAAGCTGCTGATATAGGCGTCGCTATGGGAATTACAGGAACTGATGTTGCTAAAGGTGCTGCTGATATGATATTAACAGATGATAATTTTACTACTATAGTAAATGCAGTAGAAGAAGGTAGAAATATATATGCAAATATAAAAAAATCTATATCATTCTTACTATCTTGTAACTTTGGAGAAATTATAGCATTATTTATTGCTATTCTGTTAAATTGGATAGCTCCACTTCAACCTATTCATATTTTGTGGGTTAATTTAATAACTGATAGTTTCCCTGCCCTATCACTTGGAGTAGATCCTTTAGATGATGATGTAATGAAAGATTCGCCACGAACTCCAAAAGAAAGTATTTTTACAAAAGATACAATAATTTCTTTAATTATAAATGGATTATCAATAGGTTTAGTTACATTAATAGCTTTTAAAATGGGACTTAATTACTATAAAAATTCAATAGTTCATGCTCAAACAATGGCATTTGTTGTACTTAGCGTATCACAACTTTTCTTATCTCTTTCAATGAGAAATAGCAGAAAGTCTATATTTGAAATTGGATTATTTAAAAATAAATATTTATTGCTTTCTATACTTCTAGGAATAGTTCTTCAAATAGCCATAATATCAATTCCTTTCCTAGCTTCTGTATTTAAAGTATATTCTTTGTCTATTAATGACTTTATTTTTGTATTTTTAATTTCTCTTGTACCTTTAGTAATTAATGAAATTGGAAAATTAATTTTACGTATTACAACTAAATAAAAAAGTGAGCAAAATTTTGCTCACTTTTTTTAATTCTTTAACTTAGTTCCTTCTGGAGTTTGTTCTATTAGACCTTCTTTCATTAATCCACCTAACGCCATCTTGAAATAATTTTTACTTGTCTTAAATATTTCTCTAATTTCTTCTGGATTAGACTTATCATTGTATGGCATAACTCCACCATTTTCATTTAAGTAGTCTAATATTAATTCTTTAATTTCTGATCTAGCATCTAATCTTTTTTTTCTAGTTGTAAGTCCAATTGTTCCATCTTCATATATTCTTTTAACTCTAGCCTTAAGAACTTGACCTGGATATATTGTTTCTATATGCTCATTTCCTAATATTATTCCCCTATACTTTCCATTTACAGCAACTTTTATAGTTGTTGATGATCCTTTACCATATGATATAACTTCTACTTCATCATCAACATTAAATCCTTCTCCTTGATCTAAATAATCATCAACATCTGTAGTTGCTGCAAGTCTTCCTGTTTTATCTATATATGCATAAAAAAGATACTTCTTTCCAACTAATAGCTTAAATCTTTGCTCCTTTATTGGAATAAATAAATCTCTTTCTAATCCCATATTACAAAAAGCTCCAAAATCATTTTGATGAACTACTTCTAAATAAGCAACTTTCCCAACTTCAATTAATGGTTTTTTCATAGTTGCAACAGGTCTATTATTAGAATCCATATATGTAAATACTTCTACTTCATCTCCTAAATTAACTTCTACACCATTTAATAGTGCCTTAGGTAATAATATTTCATTTCCTTTTTCATCTTTTAAGAAAAATCCAAAATCTCTTTCCTTTGCAACTTCAAGCTTATTATATTCTCCTATTTTTATCATTTTTCCTCCTAAGTTAAATATATTCTTTACTAATTTCAATATAATGTTTGGCTGATTTTCTTATACTTTCTATTTCTTCTTCTGTTAATTTTCTTACTGCCTTTGCTGGTCTTCCCATAATAAGAACACCTTCTTCAAAAGTTTTATTTTGAGTTACAAGTGAGCCTGCTCCAACAATAGAATTCTTAGATATTTTAGCTCCATTTAAAATTATAGAATGCATTCCAATTAAAACATTATCTTCTATATTACAGCCATGTACTATGGCTCCATGACCAACAGTTACACCATTACCAATAGTAATTGAATAGCCTGGATCCCCATGTAAAACGCAATTTTCTTGAATATTAGTTCTATTTCCAATTTCTATTTTACTCATATCTCCTCTTAATCTAGCTCCAAACCAAATATTACAATCTTCTCCGATAGTAACATCTCCTATTATATCAGTGCTTTCTGATAAATAAGCACTTTCATTTATTTTAGGTTCAATTCCTTTAAAACTTTTTATCATAATATTCTCATCTCCATTTTAAACATTTATTTTATTTTATCATTTAAATAAATTATTGTCATTATTTTATCATCTATATCACTATATATAACTATAATCAATTTTAAAGGTATTAAATAATGGGAAAAAAATCATATAATATTTTAAATCCAAAACAAATTAATATATTTTATGGCATACCAAATGCTTATACATCTTACTCTACTGGTAAAGTATCACCTTATGAGGCATTTAATTATTGTTATCATAATAAACTAAGTTTTTTAATTACTACAGATCAAAATAGCTTTTTTAAAGATGAACTTAAAAATTCTAACAAATGGCTATCCCTTCAAAAAATAAGTAATAAATTTTATAAAAAACATGAAAGTTTTATACCATTAATAGGTTTTGAAGCTAAAACCCTTCCTTACGGCGATATGTACATTGTTAATTCTAATTCTTATTTTTTAGGTGAAGTAAAAAATATAAATTTACTAATATTATGGATGCTTAGAAATCATGATGCATTTTTAATAATGAAAAATCCTATAAAAACAACTGTTTCATTGCCTTATAATTCTATTTTAAATAGCATAATAACTTCAGTCGAAGTTTGTAATGGTGAATTTGGTAAAAGATATATAAGAAGAGAAAAATATTATTTTATGCTTTTAGATAAAGGATGGAAGCTCGGGGCTGTAAATAGTCAAAATAATAAAACTTTAAATTTTGGAGACTTTGATAATTTAACTGGAGTTGTGTGTACAAAATTTAATAAAGAAAATTTAATAAATGCTTTTAGAAAAAGACATACATTTTCCTCAGAAAGTCGAAGCCTAAAACTTTATTTTTTTGCAAATAATACTTTTATGGGTGGAATAATAAATAAACCAATTTCTTCTTTAAAGTTTTCTATAATTTTAGAAGACCAATATTTTAAAATAGAAAAGATAGAAATAATAACAAACAAAGGTACTACTCTTCATTCAATAGATAATATAAAACTTCATAAAGTTAAATATCTTTATGAACATATTATTGAAAACTCTCAAAGCTGGTTCTTAATAAAAATATATCAAGAAAATAATAGGGTTGCTATAAGTTCCCCTATATTTATACAATAAAAAAATCCAAAGCCCTAACTTTGGATTTTTATTTTTTTAAATGTTTAGCTCTATTTGGCTTAGCCTTTGATTTAATAACTATTTTCTTTTCTATTTTAGGACCACCAGTTTGATGTATGTCCATAAACCATAAGAAAGCTACTATTATAATAACTGTTATACCTAAACCTACCCATTGGTTTTTCACAACACCTAACATTTGTACAATAAATAATACAATTGCTATAGCTAATGGTATAAACTTGTTTATACGAATTTTTGGAAATAAAAATTTCTTACAAAGAGCGTATACACCAAGTATTATTGCTATCATTACTACAATATATAATATTTGTAAAACTATATTTAGCATTTTGCTTGCCCTCCTATTTTTAACTATATAAATATCTTAATTTAATTTGCAAATCTTTTCAAGTATAAAGGTTAAAAGATTGCCTTTTTTCAATTTTATATTTAATCTATTTATAAACAGGTATTTTCTTATTAAAATAATAATATTCCTTTAAAATTTTAAACATTTATCATTTTTGCCTTTCTGAATTAAATGTTTTTTGATAAAATATAGTGTGACTATAGAGCAAATAAAAATTTATAGATTATTATCCAATGAGGTGGTTTAATGGCTGTAAATACACATTTACAATTAGATGATTTAGACTTACAAATATTAGATTTATTAATAAAAGATTGCAGAACACCATACCTAGAAATAGCTAGAATATGTCATGTAAGTGGTGGTACTATACACGTCAGAATGAAGAAAATGGAAGACATGGGTATAATAAAAGGAACTCGTATAATACTTAATCTTCCAAAACTTGGTTATGATGTTTGTTGTTTTGTTGGTATATATGTTGATAAAACATCTTCATTCGATACAGTTATAGATCAAATACAAAGCATAACAGAAGTTGTTGAACTTCATTTAACTACTGGTAATTATTCAATGTTCGCAAAATTATCATGTAAGAATATCGAAGATTTACAAAATATATTATTAAATAAAATTAATAATATATCAGGTATTCAAAGAACTGATACATTTATTTCTCTATCACAACCTATAGATAGAAATATAACTCTTTAAATTTTAGTATAATACTTCCTTAAATAGGTCAAAATATTATAGACAAAATTTATTTTGAAGGAAGTGTTTATTATGAAATTTCTTGATAGGTTAGCACTTTTATTAGTTATAATAGGTGCAATTAACTGGGGACTAATTGGATTCTTTCAATTTGATTTAGTAGCTGCATTATTTGGAGATATGTCTGCTATAAGTAGAATTATATATTCTTTAGTAGGTATTGCAGGACTTTATGCTATTTCTTTCTTTGCAAAAAGCAGATATATAAATGATTAATAAAAAATATATGAGAGGCTTTAAAGCCTCTCATATATTTTTTATCTAAATCCTAAAATCAAACCAACCTGATAAACTATAGTTGATACTATAAGTGCAACTAAAAACGTTCCTACAGCTGCAAATATAGTCCATTTCAATGAATTTGTCTCTCTCTTTATTGCTCCAAGTGCTGCAAGACACGGTGTAAATAAAAGTGTCATTACCATATATGACATTGCTGAAAGTGGTGTAAAATGTGCTGCTATTGCTGATGTAAGTTCTGCTCCTTCTGAAACTCCAGCATATAACATTCCTAGTGTCGCAACAACTGTTTCCTTAGCAATTATTCCTGAAAAAAGTGCTACTGAAGCCTGCCAAGTTGCAAAGCCTGCAAATGTATAAATTGGTGCTATAAAAGTTCCTATTCTACCTAAAATTGAAGCTTCTCCATATTGTTCAACTCCAAATGGAAGTACAGATAATACCCAAATAACTATAACTGCTGGAAAAATTATTACTCCTGCCTTTTTAGCAAAAGCACCACCTTTTTCCCATGTTAAAGTAAGTACATTCTTAATTGAGGGAACTCTATAACTTGGAAGTTCCATAACAAAATATGATGACTCACCTTTAAAAATAGTTTTACTTAATATTTTTCCACAAATTAATGCTATAATAATTCCTAATATATAAAGACTTACAAGTATAAGTGCTGCATGTGTTTGAAAAAAAGCATCAATAAATACTAAATATATTGGAAGTCTAGCTCCACAAGATACAAATGGATTTATAAGTATCGCAATCATTCTATCTTTCTTACTTTCTAAAGTCCTAGTTGCCATAATTCCTGGAACATTACAGCCAAATCCAATTATCATTGATATAAATGTTTTACCGTGAAGTCCTAATGATTTCATAATTCTATCCATTATATATGCAGCTCTCGCCATATAACCACTGTCTTCTAAAAGCCCCATTAATAAATACATAACCATAATTAGTGGTAAAAAACTAAGAACTGCTCCAACTCCTGCAAATACACCATCATTAACAAATCCTGTTAAAAATTCTGGTGCCCCCAAAGCTTCAAGTTTTCCTACAACAATTTCTCCTAAATCTCCTATTAAACCTCCAACCCACTCTTGTAAAAACCCTCCAACTTTAAAAGTAATAGCATATAAAATATACATAATTACAGCAAATATAGGTATTCCTAAAAATTTATTTGTAACTATCTTATCAATTTTATCTGATAATGTTTTTTTAGAATTTTTTGGTTTATTTAAGATACCTTTAGTTATGTTGCTTATATAACTATATCTATCATCTACGATAGCCATTTCTGGATCTATTCCCTCTAATTCTGTATATTCATCAATCAACTTATCTGATAAAGTAATAATATCCTTATATCCCTTATCTTCTATATAATCTTTTATATAATTATCGTTTTCTAATAATTTTAAAGCTATCCAATCTGATTCATAATCAAATTTAATATCATTAAAACTAATTTTATCTTTTATAATATTTACCTTATTTGATAATTTATCATTTAACTTTAAAATATTTTTTTTATCTTTATTTAAATTAACTGAACTCTCTATTAATTCCTCTATCCCTATTTTTTTAGTTGCAACAGTTTCTACTACTGGTATACCTAATCTTTTAGATAATTCTTTTGAATCTATATTTATTCCCTTTTCTTTTGCATTGTCCATCATATTAAGAGCTAATACTACATTTGCTCCAAGTTCTAATAATTGAACTGTTAAATATAGATTTCTTTCTAAATTTGATGCATCTACAACATTAATAACCACATCTGGTTTCTCTTTTATAATATAATCTCTTGCAACTATTTCATCTTCTGAATATGCACCTAAACTATATGTTCCTGGTAAATCAACAACAGTATATTCCTTATTTTTATATTTTAATATACCCTCTTTCTTTTCTACAGTTACTCCTGGCCAATTTCCTATATGTTGTCTTGATTTTGTTAAAATATTAAATATACTGCTTTTACCACAATTAGGATTTCCCGCTAAAGCTATTTTCATTATTTATATCCCCCTAAAAATTATTCTACAATTATCTTTTGTGCCATTATCTTACTTACTGCAAATCTTGATTCATTTACTCCTAAAATCATATATTCTCCATCATTTTTTATTATTTCTATTAAACTTCCTTTATTTATTCCCATTTCATTAATTCTTTTACTAAATTTATCATTAAGTTTAACATCTTTTACTTTTACTTTTTTTCCTTCTTCCACAAATGTTATTGGAATCATATACATTCCCCCTTATATTAAAATAGCATCAGCTTCTTCTTTCCTTAAAGTTAACTTATATCCCCTAAGTGATACCTCAATAGGATCCCCAAGTGGAGCCTTTCCTGTTACTTCTATAGAAACTCCAGGTGTTACTCCCATATCCATAAGCCTTCTTTTTATTGAACTATCTTTGTTGATACCTTTAACTATTATTTTATCTCCTACATTTAAATTTCTTATCTTATCCATAAATCCACCTCATTTAACCTTATATTATTAGTTTTAAACCCTTATCTGTAACTTCCCATTTTATTATTGGATTAAGTGTCTTTTCATTGCATCCACAACTACAACCTTTACATTTCTCAGTTGTACAACTTTCTCTTTTTATGTATCCTCCACTTTCTAATTTCTTTTTATATTCACTTATAATTTCTTCACTTATATCCAATACTTTAGATATTCCTTCAACTGAAAAATCATTATTTTTATACATATAATTAATTATCTCTTTAATCAAAAAAACACCTCCTTTTTTGATAATGATTATCACTATTTATAATATATTTATCTTCCATTTATTTGTCAATTTCTAAAATTACCAGTATATTTTAATTATCCTTTAAATACTCCTGTTAAACTATAAATACTTTATAATTTATATCAATTGAAATTTATTATCATTTATTCAAATAAAAAAACTTAGACTATATAAAATAGCCTAAGTTTTTTCTTATAATTTATAATTTTTTAATTTCTTCAAATAGTTCTAAAGCTGCTTTTCTAGGACCCTCTTTTTCTTGTCCTTTAACACCAAGACAAGTTCTTATTTGACCTACTTTAACATTTGATTTAAACATTGCATCAAAATATTTATCTAATAATTCATTAGTTTCATCTTGTTTTTGAGCTGGTCCAAATGGATTTGCAAAATATGATTCAACCAATCCTGTTTCTGATGTAGTTCCTTTTGCCATTCTTGCACCAGATCTAAATACATTTATAGCTTCTTTAGGTGTTTTGAAATAGCTTATTGATTTTTTATCATCTTCTACCTTTTCGTAATTATTAGCATAATAGAATAAATCAACTTTATATCCTTCAATAATAGCATTATATGGAGCTACAGGAACAACTAATCTTGCATTTATTTTATCTGGATTCATAAATATACTTCTATCCATTTCTTTAAATGCATAACCTTGATCTAAGTCATCAAGTCTAACGAAAGCACCTATTTCTGTTCCATAACCATATATATCTCCGTCTTTAAGCTTAAATGTTCCCATATCATCAAATATTATAGTCATATCTGATATATATTCCTCACTTAAAGTTCTAAATGCTTCTAAGCTTTCTGATTTTCCTGCACCACTATCTCCCATTATTGCTACATTAGCTGTTTTTCCATCTTTTAATACTATATTTACCATAGCTCCATGTATTGGAAGATTTCCTCTTTTTATCATTATTAAATTATGAAGAGTTAATGTCATCTTTTTCATATAGCCAAAATAATCAATTTCATCTGAATAGCTTACATATCCAAGCATTATATCATTTTTCTCATCATCATAAAATACAGTTTTAGGCTTCTTGTCTTCACCTTTTCCACCAAATATATAAATCATATCAGGCTTTCTTCCTCTGCATTCTTCTTTTCTTGCCATTTCAAAAAGGTTACATAAAGTAACTCCATGTTCCATAAAATCTCTATGAAAATATATATAAGCTAAAAGTTCTCCAACCTTTGCCGGATAACAGAACCAATGGTCTTTACTCATTCTAGAGTACTTCAATGGATTTTGTTTTGTTTCACTAAACATTCCTGTTCTAGTATTTCTCTTAGGATAAGTTATAAATGGCGTTTCTAATAAAATACTATCTATAAATGGTATATCTTCTAAAACTTCATATCCTTTTGGAATTGGCCATATTATATCATTTATCATAATACAAGAGTTTCCACCTGCTGGTATTTGTCTAAATACTTTAGGTTGAACTCCTAAAACATTTTTTTCTACCTTTCTATAGAAACGCAATATTAATTTTGATAATCCATCATTGGCTTCAGTAAAACTTACTTGAGCTAATCCATTCTCCACTTTTCCTCCATGAATTAATGTATATCTTTCAAGTCTTCTCCAAAATAAATAAAATTCTTCTACAAATCTTATAAATTCTTCTTTCTTTTCTAATAGCCCTTTATATTCACATTTAAATTCATATATTTCTTCTACACTCATAACAGTTAGAAATTTTAGTATTTTAGATAAATTATCTCTTAATACGCTAGTTTCTCCACTATTTAACTCTGTCTTTAAATATCTATAACTTAATGAATTTTTTCTTTTAGCTACTCTTAAATAAGATTCTAATACTCTTCTGAAGCCTTCACTTTCCAATAAGTCTTCAAACGTCTTACAATATTTAGCAGTAAAATTAATAATAACTTTATCATTGCTTATCGAAAATTCTTTTTGCATATAATTGCCCCCTTTATGCAATTTTATCTACATAAAAATTGCATTTTTTTATAAATTCCATTAATTTAAACTCATTATAACATACTTTTTGAAATTTTGGGAATAAAAATTTTTCATTTTTTATTTAAATTCGACAAAATACAGATTTTTTCTAAATTTCAAGCAATATTTTTCGTGTGTTTTTATTCACTTATTATATTAACTAATACTACATAAATTATGCATTATTTAAAATTTTGTTAAAAAAAGAGTTGTTTAAAACAACTCTTAACCTACTTTTATCATATTTTTTATAACTTCATTTCTAACTTTTTCTGTTAAACTTTTTTCTTCCTCTTTAGTTAATGAATCTGTATATATTGGTTTACCAAAAACAATAGTAACTTTTCCTGGAATAAACTTTCTATTATCTTCAAAACATTTTGATGTTCCATCAATTGAAAATGGAACTATAGGTGATTTTGCCTTAACAGCAAGTTTCATACTTCCTTTTTTAAATTCATGAACTTCACCATCTTTTGATCTTGTTCCTTCTGGAAATATAGCCATATTATGTCCTTTTTTTAAATATTCTACTCCTTTTGCTATAACTTTTATTGCATCTCTTGGATTAGACCTATCTAAAGCAACGCAATTCATATTTGCAACCCAAAATCCTAATACAGGAACCTTTAAAACTTCTTTTTTGGCAATAAAACCAACATCTCTTTTACTTGCATGTTTAAGTACAGGTATATCTAAAATACTTTTATGATTTCCTATAAAGGTACATGTTTCTTTTGGTATGTTTTCATATCCCTTTACTTCTATATTCATTCCTGTCATTTTTATAGTAAATTCACTCCATTTTCTAAATACCTCTTGTCCATATTTAAAAGCTTCTTCCTCACCTTTTGTTTTATATATATGCTTAAACTTAATTCCTTTTAATCTAACAAAAAGCATATATATACCATATTTAATAAATTTAAATATTTGCATAATTTCACCTCTTATAAAATTTATAAAAATATACATGTTTATTAAAATTTTTATATTATTTAATAAACTTATCCTTTATCATTATACAATATGATGATAAACTGATACAGTAAATATTAAGATTGGAGGAACAAAATGAAAAAATTATTAAAATCATCTCTTCTAATAATTATTTCTATGTTATCACTAACTCTGTTTGGATGTAAAGATTCTAATACTAACAATAAAACTTCAAATACATCTAATATGACTGTACATTATATAAATATCGGGCAAGGAGATGCTGAACTTATACAAGTAAACGGTAAAAATATGCTTATTGACTCTGGTTCTAGAACGAATGAAAAAGATTTAATTTCTTATTTGGATAAGTTAAAAATTAAAAAATTAGATTATGTAATTGCAACTCATCCTCATGAAGATCACATAGGAAATATGGATAAAGTTATAGATAAATATGAAATTGGTAGCTTTTATTCACCAAAAATTACTCATACAACAAAAAGTTTTGAAAATATGATAAATTCTTTAAAGAAAAAAAATCTAAAAATAAATGTAATTAAAGAAGGTATCGATTCTATAGACTTAGGTAAAAATACTAAGGTTGAAATATTTTCTCCTAAAAGTGGGGGGTATGGAAAAGATACTAGCATGAATAATTACTCACCTATAATGAAAATAACTTATGGTAAGAATTCATTCTTATTTACTGGAGATGCTGAGAAACTTGAAGAAAATTATGTTTTAAATAAAAATTATAACTTAAAATCAGACGTTCTTAAATTAGGACATCACGGTTCTTCAACATCAACATCTTATAAATTTTTAGAAAAGGTTGACCCTTCAATAGGAATAATATCCTGTGGAATAGATAATAAATACGGTCATCCTCATAAAGAAACTTTAGCAAATTTAAAGAAGTTAAAGGTTAAAATTTACAGAACAGATAAAGATGGTACTATAGTATTAGAAAGTAATGGAAATAAAATAACAAAAATAAATTAATAAAAATAATAAAGAAAACACTTAATGTTATTTTAAGTGTTTTCTTTATTTTCTATATTTATAATTTCTAAATTTTCCTCTATTTTTATATCTTGTTTAGTAATATCTTCTTCTAAATCTAATTCCTCATCTTCTATTTTTATATACTTTTTCCAATTAGTATATATGTAATAAAGATTTACAACGTCTTGTTCATTATAAAGAAGTATTTTTTCTATTTTTTCTTGTGGCATTCTTTTAACATAGTCGCTATCTTTCATAACTTTATGGAAAGTCTTAGCTAAGTTAGATCCACTTATAACCTCTCCTTGTCTATCTATATTAAATATCTTTTCTAGCTTTTTAAGCCCTATAGAGGTTTTCATATCCTTTTCATATGCTTTTTGAAGATCTATTGATATAAATTCTTCTTTAAAGTTATATGATATTTTATTTTTATTGAATAAGTAATTTATAACTGTAAAATCATTATTACCTGAAAAAGTAGATATTGCTTTTTTACCATTTTTCTTCATCTCTTCAAAATATCTTAATGCTAGATTCAATATATCAATACTTTCTCTCTTATTTTCTATCATATATTGAGTTACATAAAGAGCATTATTTTCTTTATTATATACACAAGCTCCAAAAACACCTATGCATTTAGGCTTCTTATAAACATAATGTTCTAAATCAAAGAAAATAATTTCTTCTGGTAAAATCTCTCCTTCTTCATATAAAAAATATTCTTTTTCAAATTTATCTACAGGTATAATGTTTTCCTTTATAATCACAGTATCACTCTTTCTTATTCAAATTGTATATTCCCTACATTAAGATTATACGTTACATCTTTTCTTTCTACAATAACATTTATCCTTTCTGATAACTCTTTATCTGATGTAACCTTTCTTAAAAGTTCTTTTGTTGGATTCATACAATATGGATTACCTACTTTACTAAGCATAGTATAGTCTCCTGCAGTATCTCCGTATGCATAACTTTTTTCTAAATCTATATCATATTTTTCTTGTAATTCTCTTATTGCTTTTTCTTTACTTTCACTATCCCACATTGGAATAACATCACCAGTATATTTACCTCTTTTATCTAATGTATATTCTGCTCCTCTATAATCATTAAAACCATGCTTTAATGACATCTCTTTAACTAATTCAATAGGTGAACCAGAAACTGTTATAAGAATATGTCCTTGTTCTTTATGCCACTTAATTCTATCTCTTGTAAAAGTATATACTCTATCACCTTTTTGCTTTATAACTTTTTTAGCTATAAATTCTATCTGATGCTTACTTAATCCTTTTATAGCATCCATATATACATCTATCATTTTTAATAAATATGTATCATAATCTCCCTGTCTTCTATCCCATTTTTCAAAATCTTTTCTAACATCATTATACCATTTTTCAGGTTCAATAATCTCATATCTTATCATCTTCTTAAATACTTCTGTTATTAAACCTTCTCTATATAATGTTCCATCAATATCAAAAAAAGCTGCTATATTTTTAGCCATAATAAGACCTCCTTTTTCTTAAGTTATATATTTCTTTATATTATACATATAATTGTATCTTTTGCAAAACATCTCCTATTAATCATTTATTTTTTGTCTTACCAAAATTTTTATGTATATTATTTTTACATTAAACATTGACTTCTAAATCCATATAATGATATTATAATTATATGATAATGATTTTCATTGCGAGGTGTTATTTTATGGAATTAATAAATTTAAAACCAGGTGAACATGGTATTATAGAAAATATTTTAGGTGATAATAAATTAACAAAAAGATTATTAGCTTTAGGTTGTATAGAAGGAACTGAAGTAACTTTAAAAACTGTTGCTCCTCTTGGCGATCCATTAGTTATTAATTTTAGAGGATTTGATTTAGCTATTAGAAAAAAAGACGCTAAAAACATAATTTTATCAGCTTAATATGGTTTATTGACTTTAGGAGGGACAAACATGAAAACTATAGCATTGCTAGGGAACCCAAATGTCGGTAAAACTACTCTTTTTAATGCACTAACAGGCTCAAAACAATACGTTGGTAACTGGCCAGGTGTTACTGTTGAAAAAAAAGAAGGTTATTTTGATGACTTAAAAATAGTAGATTTACCAGGTATTTATGCAATGGATACTTTTTCTCACGAAGAAAAAGTTGCAAAAAAATTTTTAGAAGAAGATAATGTTGATGTTATATTAAACATTGTAGATGGATCTAATTTATCCAGAAATCTTTATTTAACGACTCAACTTAAGCAATTTAACAAGCCAATTGTACTTGCTATAAATATGATTGATGTAGTTAATAATAAAGGATATGAAATTGATTATAAAATTTTATCAAAAGAATTAGGAGTTACTGTAATACCAATTATAGCTGCTAAAGGTGAAGGTATTGATTTAATAAAAGAAACATTAAATAGTAACGACTTTATAAAAACTACTGATAATTCTAAGTTCAAATTTGAAAATGAAAAAGAAACATATACTTTTATAGAAAATATTTTACATAAATGTGTTAAAAAGAAAGATACAAATAAAAAAGATTTAACTGAAAAATTAGATAAAATATTCTTAAATCCATTTTTAGCTTATCCACTTTTTATATTAATAATGGCGTTCATGTTCCAATTCACATTTTCATGGGTTGGACAACCTATTTCAGATTTGCTAGATGGATTTTTAAATGACTCACTTATTCCATGGTTGCATACAGTTTTAGCTTCTACATCTCCATGGTTCCAATCTTTATTAGTAGACGGAATTGTTGGTGGTGTTGGTGGAATACTAGTTCTTCTTCCAGTAATACTTGCATTATTTATATGTATAACATTTTTAGAAGACAGTGGTTACATGGCAAGAGTTGCTTTCTTAATGGATAAATTCATGAGAAAAATGGGGCTTTCAGGTAAGGCATTTATTCCAATGATAGTTGGATTTGGATGTTCAGTTCCTGCTATAATGTCTGCAAGAACTCTTGAAAGCGAAAAAGATAGAAAACTTACAGCACTTCTTGTACCTCTTATGTCATGTAATGCTAGACTTCCTGTATATGCATTATTTGCTTCAGTATTTTTCACTGAACATAGAGGATTAGTTGTTGCTTCATTATACTTGCTTGGAGTTATTATAGCATTCTTAATTGGTATGCTATTTAAAAATACTATATTTAAAAAAGATGAAGAGCCATTTATAATCGAGTTACCTAATTATAAGGTTCCTCAACTTTCATCAATTGCAAAACAAACTTATGATAAAGGTAAAGGCTTTATAAAGAAAGCTGGTACTATAATTTTTGCTATGAGTGTAGTTATTTGGTTCTTATCAAACTTCAATTTACATGGAATGGTTGAAAGTGTTGATCAAAGTATACTTGAAGCTATAGGTTCATTTATAGCACCAATTTTTGCTCCTTTAGGATTTGGAAATTGGCAATCATCAGTATCATTACTTAGTGGACTTTTAGCAAAAGAAACTGTTGTTTCTTCAATGGAAGTAATATTCAATGGTGACTTAAAGCTTATTTTACCTCAATTCTTTACAGCAATTTCAGCATATTCATTCTTAATATTTACTTTATTATATGTACCTTGTGTATCAACTGTAGGTACTATGAAAAAAGAATATGGTACTAAATTTACTATCTTCTCTGTTATATATCAATTAGTTCTTGCTTGGGTTGTAGCATTTATATTCTACAATGTGGCTTCCCTATTTGTTTAAAGGTAAGGTGATATAAATGGAAATTATTGTAACAATAGGAATTGCAGCTGTAGCTGCATATATAATATATAAAAATGTAAAAAAATCCTCAAAGGGTGAATGTAATTGTGGTTCTTGCCATAAGAAATGCCCTTCTAGGAAAAATTAAAAAAAGCTGCTTATATAAGCAGCTTTTTTATTTTCTATAAGGAATCTATTAAATCATCTACATCTTCATGCTTTGATTTAAACTTATTAACTAATCTATCATAGTATATAGTTATTGTTGCTACTGTTGGTGATGCTAAAAGCATTCCTAAAGCTCCAAAAAATCCGCCTCCAATAGTTACACCAAGTATTATCCAAAAAGGGCCTATACCAACCTTATTACCAACTAATTTAGGCTCTAAATACCAAGCATCAAATTGTTGAACTGCTAATAAAAATATAAATACTATTATAGCTTTCATTGGAGATACAAAAACTTCTACTAAAGCACATACAACCATACCAACAAATGGTCCAAAATAAGGAATCATGTTAGTAAATCCAACAAATATTGCAAGTAATATTGCATATGGAACTTTTATTATCATAAGACCAATAAGAGAAATAAATCCTATTATTGTTGAATCTATTGCTTTTACACCTATATATGTTCCAATCATTTGATTATATGTCTTAAATAAGTTAATTACAGTTATTCCCCATTTTTCTTTTAATACCATGATAACTATTAATTTTATTTGTTTTATAAAGTTTTCTTTATCTAATAACAAGTAAATTGATATTAAAAGTCCAAATCCAATTTGAATTACTCCTGTTGTTATACTTAAAAGAGAACCTACTGCACCTTCCAATGCTGTAATTGCAACTCCACCTACCTTGGATGAAATACTAGTTAAAGTTTTCAATACTCCTGCATCTTGCATAAGTGCATAAAACTTATCATTTTGAAGTGCATTATTAACCCAACCTTGTACAGTATTAACATAGTCAGGTATTTCTTTTGTTATTGATATTATACTATCTACTAAAGCTGGTATTCCGTAAAACCCTATTAAAAAAAGTACAATTAATATACATAAATAAGTAAGTCCTACAGCTGCACCTTTTTTTAATTTTAATTTCTTTTGAAAAAACTTCATTAAAGGATTTAAAATATAGGCAAATATTATTGCATAGAAAAACGGTGCCAATACAGATAATAACTTCTTAAAAATTGATAAATAAACATCATAATTATCAACAATCTTATAACCTATAATAGCTATAATAGCTATTATCAATACATTTTTATATATAGAGTTTCTTCTATTCATCTACTTCACCTCCATTTTTACTAATATTAAATTACTAACATTAAATATTTTAAATTATATCACATTTTATATTTAAAATTCTTAAATAAAAAGAAACTTTACATATATAGAAAACATTATTAAAACTATTTTAAATACTTTTATAAAAAAACTAGGAAACACATAATGAATCCTAGTTTCTTAATATTTATTACATTTTATCTACAACATCTATACCTAATAGAGCTAAGCCATTTTTAATAACTTGTAAACTTGCTTTAACTAAGCTAAGTCTTGCTTTCTTAAGCTCTTCATCTTCTAAATTTAATACTGAATGAGCATTATAGAATTTGTTAAATAATTTCGCTACATCTATTACATATCTTGTAATAACTGATGGTTCAAGTTTTTCTACTGCTGAGTGTATATTTTTCTTAAAGTTTTCTAATGCTTTTATTAATTCAAATTCTTCTTTTGAATTTAATTTACTGTAATCAACATTAGTTAAATCAATATCCCCAGCTCTTTCTAATATACTATTTCCTCTTGCATATGAATATTGAACATATGGACCAGTTTCCCCTTCAAATGAAAGTATTTCTTTCCAATCAAATATAATATCTTTTTCTCTTGAATTTTTAAGATAAGTAAATACAACTGCTCCAATACCAATTTTCTTAGCAACTTCTTCTTTATTTTCTAAATCTGGATTTTTTTCATTTATAACTTCTAAAGTTTTAGCTACAGCTTCATTTAATAATTCATCTAAAAGAATTACTTTACCTTTTCTTGTTGACATTCCACCATCTTTAAACTTAACTAATCCAAAGCCTACATGCACGCAGTCATTAGCCCAATCCTTTCCAGCAAGTTCTAATACTTTAAAGAATTGTTTAAAGTGTAATGCTTGTGGTGTTCCAACTACATATATTGATTTATAGAAGTCATAAGTATTCTTTCTATAGTTTGCAGCTGCTAAGTCTCTTGTTGCATATATAGTAGCTCCATCACCTTTTAATATTATACATGGTGGCATATTATATTCATCAAGCATAACAACTTGAGCTCCATTACTCTCAGTAAGTAAATTTTTATCTCTTAATTCATCGATTATAACTTGCATCTTATCATTATAGAATGCTTCACCTGCTAATGAATCAAATTTTATTCCTAAAAGATCGTATACTCTATTAAACTCTTTTAAGCTTAATTCTCTAAATCTTTCCCAAAGTGCTGTTTCTTCTGGTTCACCATCTTCTAGTCTCTTAAAGTGCATTCTTCCTTCGTCAACTAATGCTGGATTTTTTTCTGCTTCATCATGGAATTTAACATATATTCTTAATAATTCTCCTATTGGATCTTTTTCTAAAGCTTCTTCATCAACCCATCTATTATAAGCAGCTATAAGTTTACCAAACTGAGTACCCCAGTCTCCTAAGTGATTTATTCCAACTACATTGTAGCCTTCTTCTTGGAATAACTTATAAAGTGAATTACCTATTGAAGTTGAAAAAAGGTGTCCTACGTGGAAAGGTTTTGCTATATTTGGTGATGAATATTCAACACATACAGTTTTTCCTTCTCCAATCTTTGAACTTCCATATTTATCGCCTTCTTTTAATACAGTTTCAATTGTAGATTTAGTGAATGCAGCCTTATCTACAAAGAAGTTAACATATGGTCCTAAATTTGTTATTTTTTCAAAACCTTCTTTATCTAAATTTGAAGCTAATTCTTCAGCTATCATATTTGGAGCTTTTCTCATAACCTTTGCTAATTGAAAGCAAGGAAAAGCATAATCTCCCATTTCTGGCTTTGGTGGTGTTTCTATAAGTTTTTTTATTGTTTCTACATCTAAATCTACATGTTTGCTAATTAATTCTGCTATTATTTGTTTGTAATCCATTTTCTAATCCTCCTTAATATTTTCCGTAAAATATAAAAACCGCCTCTTATATAAAATAAGAGACGGAATAATATCATAAATTTCCGCGGTACCACTCTTTTTGCACAAAGTAATGCCACTCTTTTTTGTTAACGCAAATGATTTAAATTTGCGGCACTCCCTACTCATTTCAGGCGCTTCTCCAAGGCTCTCTTCAAGTAATCTATCTATAAGGCTTACACCAAACTCCTTATTCGCTAAAAAGAATTAATTACCCTACTCTCCTCTTCATAGAATTTATATTTTACTTTCTTTCATTATATTATACATATATAATTGTAATAATGTCAACAAATAGTTAAATATTATTATATATAACATATAATAAAAAAATGTTGTATAATGTATACTATATAAATATTTAAATCTTATTTTTAAGGAGTTTATTATGAGAAGAATTGGTGTTATTGAAATAGGCGCTAACTCAGTTACTTTAACATTAAACGAAGTTGAAGACGATGGTTATTTTAGACCGATTGATGAACTAAATACATCAATTAGACTGTGCCAAGATTTAGTATATGGAGATAAGTTATCACCTGATAAATTAAATACTGCTTTATCAACTTTAAGAACATTTAAGTCTATGTGCAAAATATCATGTGCCGAAAAAATAATTGCTATTGCTACTGAAGATTATAGAAATGCTTCAAATAGCTCTATGTTATTTAAATTAATAAAGGATGAATTAGGTATAGATATAACTGTATTAGATATAGAAAAAGAAATATATTTTAATTTCTTAGGTGTTTCAAATACAACTTACTTCGATAATTATCTTTTAGTTGATATAGAAGGATTATCAACTCATTTAGCTTGGGTTAAAGATGGCGAAATTAAAAATTGTTATTCACTTCCTGTAGGTACTTTAAACCTTACATATGAATATGAATTACAAGATAGAATATTAAATAATAATATTGAAAATGCAAAAAGTAAAATTATATCATGCTTAAAAGAATGTACTTGGATTAAATATTGCGATTCCCCTTCTATAGTTGGTGTAGGTGGTACTATTAAATGCCTTAGTAAAATAGACAGGTCTAGAAAACGCTATCCCCTTGATATAGAACATAATTATAATTTAAATGATATAGATGTTCAAGAAATATATAACTTATTAAAATGCAAATGTCTAAAGCAACGTTATCAAGTTTATGGGTTACCTAACGAACGTGCTGATATAATGGTTGCAGGACTTTGTATATTAAATAATATACAAAAGTATAGTGGAATTACAAATCTAGTAACTTCATCTAAAGGACTTAGCGAAGGTATTATGTATAAATATATAGATGAACATTATGACTATGAAAAAGATATGCTTACATTTAGTTTAAAAGGAATAATGAATAAACTTAATATAAATAAAAATCATGCAAAAAATGTTTATAACCTTGCAATGAATTTATTCGAAAATTTAAGACCAATTCATAAACTAAATGATAATTATAAAAAAATATTAAAAACTGCAGCATTATTACATGATTGTGGTATAAGCATAGATTATTATAATCATCATAAGCATAGCTTTTATGTTATATTAAATTCATCTATAAATGGTCTAAGCCATAAAGATTTATTGATAAGTGCTACTGTTGCTGCATCTCATAGAAATAATTCTTATCATATTCCTTATCCACAATTTAGTTCTATTATAAATAGAATAGATATTAATGCAATAGAATATTTAGGTTCTATAATAAAAATTTCTGAAAGTTTAGATAGAAGCTTAGGTGGGGCTGTTAAAGAATTAATCGTAGATATTTTACCTGAAACAGTTGTAATTAAATTAAAATCACCATTAGATTTAGAATTAGAAATTCGACAAGCAATGAGAAGCTCATATTCATTCAAACAAATATATGGAAAAGATTTATCAATTGAAAAAATAGATTAATGAAAAACAGTTAGCAATTAAAACATTGCTAACTGTTTTTTTAAAAAAATAATCCAAATATACTTCCTACAATACTTGATAATAAATTCATTATTAGATTTGCTGGTATTTTAATTATAGGGCCAGCTAAAAATATTACTGCTAAAAATATTACAAATTGATATCTATATATACTATCTGATATTTTATAAAAATGTTTAGGACTTATATCTCTAAGTATACTAAATCCATCTAAACCTGGTAATGGCAATAAATTAAAAACAAATAATATTACATTTATTCCTACTATTTGTGATGCCATACTAAATAAAACTGAAAATAATGTTCCTTCTAATACTCCTGAAGTTCCTAAAATAAATATTAACGTATAAAGGACCATTCCAAAGAATGCTACTATTAAATTTGCAATAGGACCAGCTAAGCTTACCTTCAAATCATCTTTATAATAATTTTTAAAAGCTGATGGATTAACTTGTACAGGTTTAGCCCAACCTATTCCGAAAAATAATATACATAAAGTACCTATAGGATCTAAGTGAGCAATTGGATTTAAAGTAAGTCTCCCCTGAAATCTTGGTGTTTTATCTCCAAGTCTATCTGCCATTTTAGCATGAGCATATTCATGAAAAGTAAATCCTATAAGTATAGCAGGTAACATTAATATTTTACCTAATAAAAATTCCATTTAAAATTCTCCTTTTCCATTTTATAGTATTATAACATAAAACACAGCTTTTAAAAATAAGCTGTGTTTTGTTTATTATAAAGTTATTTTATTAATTTTATATATGTTTTTGTGTATTTGATACTTTATCTGAATTCTGATCGTTTGTTCCATTTCCTAAGCCTGATTCGTTTCCTGAATTAGGCTTATTTCCTGATTCTACATTACTACCTGATCCTGTATTGTTATTATTATTATTATGATTTGTATTATTTCCAGGATTCTTATCTGTATTTGTTTGATTATTACTATTAGTATTACCACTTCCTGAAGTTGAACCACTTGATGGTTTCTTATTTGGAGTTGTTCCGGAATTAGTATTTCCTGAAGTTGAACCACTTGATGGTTTCTTATTTGTATTTGAATTTGTACTTGGCTTTTTGTTGTGATTTATTGAACTATTTGAATTCCCACTTCCACTACCAGTATTATTATTTGGTTTTATTTCTGTTTTTGAATTACTAATAGGTGGAATGTAATCTTCATCTTTTTCTTGAAGTGGTCCATTATCTTTAATATGCTCTTCATTAGCTCCCATATATTGTTCAAGTTTAGATTTCCACTTTTCTATATTATAACTATCTTTTGTTGGCTTTTTATTATTAAATATAAAATCATCCATAATCTTTGAACATTGTTCTTTATCTATAATTAAAACCCAACCTTTATCTTTATAAAGTCCTCCCCATGAAATATCATCACTTACAGGGATTCTTAATTGTTCAAATGTAAGGCTTGGAAACTTAGAAACAGTGTATGCATAATTTAATATCATCGCTGGTTCTATATTTGTTTTTACATATGGTAATAACTCACCCATAACTGATGGATATTTAATAACACTTAAATCCTTAAATTTCTGTGTTACTAAATCTATTACCCTTCTTTGCCTTTCTGTTCTTTCATAGTCCCCATCTCCAACTTTTCTTATTCTAGCATAAGCTAAAGCCTGTTGACCATCTAAATGTTGCATTCCTGGTTTTTCTATTTTTGGAGATTTAACCTTTTCGTATTCTCCAATAAACTTATTTAATTCTTTTATTTCATAATCGTGTACATCTACATCAATACCTCCAACAGCGTTAATTATTGATGTAAAACCATTAAAGTTAACCATTACATATTTATTTAATGATAAATTAAAATTTTCCTTTATTGTCTTCATTAGTAAATCTGGTCCACCAAATGCTAATGCAGCATTTATTTTTTGCTCTCCATGTCCCGGTATGTTTACTAAAGTATCTCTCATAATTGAAGTAAGTTTTAATTTTTTATTATTATTATCAATTGTTGCAATAATAATAGCATCTGCTCTTGCAGCCTCATTTAATTTACGAGCATCAGTTCCTATAAGTAATATATTTGTTATTCCTGGTTGCTCCTCATAAGTCACTTCTTCTCCACTAGTATTTCCTTGATATATATGACCTCTTATATACATATAAGTTCCACCAATACCTAGAATAATAAGAAGAAAGACAATTCCAACTGAAAGCAATATTTTTTTCTTTTTAGGCATTTTCTTTTTTTCAGTAGAATTTGTTTTTTTCTTATCTCCCTTTTGTTGCATATTTTACCTCCCTAATAAATTTAAGAATTTTTATTAAACATAATTTTTATTAAATTAACATTTTGTTAAATTCAGTTAACTAATAACATTATAATAGACTTTTTGACATAAAACCAGTATATTCGAACTTATAAAATTACAAATTCATTACATTTTATATATTTTTATTACATTTTAAGTTATTTTTTATTATTTTGGCCACTTTTTGTCTATAATATAGATTATTAATAAAATTTTCTTGGAGGAAATTATGAAGAAAAAAATATTAGATTTATTAATGTCTAATAATGAATATATGTCTGGTGAATATATAAGTAACCTTTTAGGTGTATCTAGAAATTCTATATGGAAACATATAAATGCTCTAAAAAAAGAAGGCTACTTAATAGATGCTATAAGAAATAAAGGATATAAATTAATAAAATCTCCTGATATATTAGATATTAAAACTATAAATAAGCTACTAGAAACAAATTTTTTAGGTAAGAATTTATTACACTATAAAGAAACGACCTCTACAAATTTAGTTGCAAAAAAACTAATACAAGAAAATTGCAAAGGTGGAACAGTTATTGTAGCTGAAACTCAAACTAATGGTATTGGCAGATTTAATAGAAGTTGGCAATCTCCATTAGGAGGACTTTGGTTCTCAATGATACTTAAACCAAACATCTCTCCAAATGACGGAAATAAAATAACATTAATAGCTGTTGCTTCCATGATAAAAGTTTTAAATAACCTTAATATAAATTGTAAAATAAAATGGCCAAATGATATTTATATAAATAATAAAAAGCTTTGTGGAATATTGACTACAATGAATGCTGATATGGATAAAGTAAATTATATTATAGTTGGACTAGGACTTAATATAAATATTGATAAAAAAGATTTTATAAATGATTTAAATACCGCTACATCTTTATTATTAGAAACAGGTAATGAATTTAATAAATCTGAAATATTAGCATATTTCTTAAATACTTTTGAATACTATTATAATAAATTTGTAGATGATGATGATTTATCTGAAGTAATTTATATATGTAAAAATTATTCTATGCTAATTAATAAAAAGGCAACTTTAATAACATTAAGAAAAGAAGAGACCGTAACATGTCTTGGAATAGATGACTTAGGTGAACTTATAATAAAAGATTCTAAAGGAAACATAAAAAAAGTTTTAAGTGGAGAAATAACATTTAATAAATAAAAAAGATTGCTATAATAGCAATCTTTTTTATTTATAATAAGTCTATTCCATTTTCACTACAAATTCTATAATTTTTATCATCCCAAACTGATGATTGAACTTCACCAATATGCGCTTTTCTTAAAAAGTACATACATATTCTTGACTGTCCAATTCCTCCACCAATAGTTTGAGGTAATTCTCCATTTAATAATGATTTATGGAAATCTAGTTCTTTTCTTTCTTCGCATCCTGCTTCATTTAACTGACGTTCTAAAGACTCTTCATTTACTCTTATTCCCATTGATGATAATTCAATAGCACTATCTAATATATTATTCCAAAATAATATATCACCATTTAATTTCCAATCATCATAATCTGGTGCTCTACCATCATGCTTTTCACCAGAATTTAACTTATCTCCTATTTGCATTATAAAGACTGCCCCTTTATCCTTACATATAGCATTTTCTCTTTCTTTAGGTGATAAATCTTTATACATATCTTCTAATTCTTGTGATGTTACAAAAAATATTTCTTCTGGTAATTCTTCTTCAATGTCTAAAAGATTTTCCTTAACATACTTTTCTGTATCTTTAAATACACTATATATTTTTTTAACTATACCTTTTAAAAAGTCTAAATTTCTATCTTCTTTATTAATTATAAGTTCCCAATCCCATTGGTCTACATAAATTGAATGTATATTATCTAACTCTTCATCTCTTCTTATAGCATTCATATCTGCATATAGACCTTTTCCAACTGGAAATTTATATCTATGTAAGCTCATTCTTTTCCATTTAGCAAGTGAATGTACTATTTCAACATCTTGATTAGTTGCTAAAACATCAAATTTAACTGGTCTTTCTACTCCATTTAAATTATCATTTAATCCTGACTTTACATCAACAAAAAGTGGTGCAGAAACCCTTATTAAATTTAACTTATCAGCTAAATTTTTTTCAAAGAAATCCTTAATACTTTTTATATGTACTTCTGTTTCAATTAGTGTTGTTTTACTTCTATAATCTTCTGGAATTATTACTCCTTCTACTTTCATGAATAGCCCTCCTTTGATTTTAAATATTATTATATACAAAAAAAACAAAAAAATAAAGTACTCTTTTAAATTAAAGAGTACTTTATTGTTAATTTTTAAATGTGACACTTATTTAAGTGTGATTTTAATATTTCAGCAGACTTTTTAAGCTTTTCTTCTTCGGATTTAGCTAAAGGTATTTCTATTATTTCTTTAGCCCCTTTTCTATTAACTATAGTTGGTATAGCTAAATACATATCATCTATTCCATATTGTCCTTCAAACAATGAACCAACTGTTAATATACTATTTTCATCTCTAAATATAGCCTCAACTATTCTGTTTACTGCAAGTGCTACTGCAAAATATGTTGCCTTTTTTCTATTTATTATTTCATAAGCAGCATTTTTAACATCTTCTTCTATTACCTTCTTTGTATCTTCATCCCAAGCAAGATCTGTTTGTTTAGCATAAATATCAAAGTCTTCTCCACCAATTCTTCCATTACTCCAAGTTACAACTTCACTGTCACCATGCTCACCAACTACATAACAATGAATATTGCTGTTATTTACACTAAAATATTTACCTAAAACATACTTTAATCTTGATGTATCTAAAACTGTACCTGAACCAATTACTCTTTCTTTTGGGAATCCTGATAACTTATAAGTTATATAAGTTAATACATCAACTGGATTTGACACTACTAAAAGTATGGCATTTGGACTAAGCTTAGCTAGTTCTGGAACAAACCCTTTAAATATTTTGTAATTTTTATCTATAATATCTAATCTAGTTTCTCCTTCTTTTGGTCCAACTCCTGCAGTAATTATAACTATATCTGAATTTTTTGTTTCTTCTAATGAACCTGCATATATATTAACTGGCTTAACAAAGGATGTACCATGAACTAAATCCATTACTTCTCCCATTGCCTTATCCATATTTATATCATAAATACAAATATCTGTTGCTATACCACTATTCATTAGTGCATATGCTGTTGTAGCTCCTACAAATCCAGCTCCGATTATAGATACTTTTCTTTTTCCTTCTACTAGCATGTTTTATCACTCCTAATTAATTTATATTTAATCTCATATTATCTTTCTCTTTTTCTACTCTTTATATTCCATATTATACTATAATTAATAATCACTTTCAATTAATTCTTAGTATTTTAATATGATTTATTTTTTATTTTATTGTTAATAGATATGTTATATAATAATTATTATACTCAAAGAGACTTAGGAGGATATCTTAAAATGAAACTGTTATTTTTCGATACAGAAACAACTAGCATACGCCCAGGACATATATGTCAGCTAAGCTATATAATCGTTGATACAAGTACAAAACCTCAAAAAACAGAAGGTAAAAACTTTTTCTTTACAGTAGATGAAATGGATCCAAATGCAGAAGCAGTTCATGGTTTTTCTTTAGAAAAATTATATGAACTATCAAATGGAATGTATTTTGAAGATGTTGTTGGAGAGTTTATAGATGATTTTATGGATGCTGACTTTGTAATAGGCCATAATGTTAATTTCGATGTAAAATTTTTACACAGCGAGCTTATATTTTTAGGTGCTAATTATGAACCTAAAAGAACGTTCTGCACAATGGATTATTATAGAGATATATGTAAAATTTTAAAACCTAATGGAACATATAAAAATCCAAAACTTGAAGAGGTTATTTCTTACTTAAATATAACAAAAGATCAAATAGAATCTAAAGCTAAACAACTATTTGGAGGAAGTGGAGACTATCATGATGCTAGATTTGATACAGCAGCAACTTATTTAGTAGTTATTGAAGGGTTAAAGAAAAAACTTATTCCTCATGGTTATTTTACTAAAATAGCAAATTCTAATTAATAAAATTTAAAGGTATATAGTAATATTTGTATTTCTATATACCTTTAACTAATTTATTCATTTATTATATCATAATATTTTTTTATTAATTCTTTATCCATTGCTTCTACACCTTCTAATGGATATTTAATATTAAGTTTCTCATACTTATTTACTCCAAGTAAGTGATAAGGTAAAAGCTCTACTTTTTCAACATTATTAAATTCTTTAATAAATTCTTTAAATCGTCTTATATGTTCTTCTCCATCAGTAAGTCCAGGTACAACTACATGTCTTAACCATATTTTTGTTCTATTTCTTTTCATGGCTTCTATAAACTTAAGTGACTCGTCTATATTAACTAATGTTACATTTTTATATCCTTCCTCAGTAATATCTTTTACATCAAAAAGAACTAAATCAGTATATTTTAATATCTCATCATACATTCCAATACCAGATCCTGCAGTATCAATACATGTATGAATACCTTCTTTCTTACAAAGTTTTAAGGCTTCTATTAGAAATTCTGGTTGTCTTAAAGGTTCTCCCCCTGAAAAAGTTACTCCACCATTTGATGTATCAAAATATGCTTTATACCTTTTTATCTTTTTAACTAATTCTTCTGGTGTAACCTTTTCTCCTACTCCATATTCCCAAGTATCAGGATTATGACAATACTTACATCTTAATGAACATCCTTGCATAAATACAACAACTCTTATTCCTGGTCCATCAACAAGCCCCATAGTTTCCATTGAGTGAATTAATCCTGTTGTCATTATGTGTACCTCCTAATTTATAATTTTAAATAAACAATTTATTATACTAACTTATTTATTTAAAATTATAATACATATCCTCTGCTAAATATATTAGCAGAGGATACTTTTAAGTTAAATTACATTACATTTTTGAATGGAATGTTCTGTTTATAACATCTAATTGTTGCTCTCTAGTAAGCTTAATGAAGTTTACAGCATATCCTGATACTCTTATAGTTAATTGTGGATACTCTTCTGGTCTTTCCATTGCATCTAATAAAGTTTCTCTATTAAATACATTAACATTTAAGTGATGAGCTCTTTGTCCAAAATATCCATCCATTAAGTTACTTAAATTTGATATTCTTTCTTCAGGTGATTTTCCTAAAGCATCTGGAATTATTGAGAAAGTATTTGAAATTCCATCTTGTGAATGCTCATATGGAAGTTTAGCAACTGAATTTAATGATGCAAGTGATCCACTTGAATCTCTTCCATGCATTGGATTAGCTCCTGGTGCAAATGGCTCACCAGCTTTTCTTCCACATGGAGTTGTACCTGTTTTCTTACCATATACTACGTTTGATGTTATAGTTAAAATTGATTGAGTGTGATATGCATTTCTATAAGTTTTGTTCTTTCTGATTTTATCCATCATATTCTTAACAAGATATACAGCTATTTCATCAACTCTATCATCATCATTACCGTATTTAGGGAAATCTCCTTCAACTTCAAAATCTACAGCTATTCCTTCTTCATTTCTTATTGGTTTTACCTTAGCATATTTAATAGCTGACAATGAATCAGCACATACTGATAAACCAGCTATACCACAAGCCATTGTTCTAAATACATCTCTGTCATGTAAAGCCATTTGTAATGATTCATATGAATACTTATCATGCATATAGTGAATACAATTTAATGTATTTACATAAAGATTTGCAAGCCACTCTGTCATTACATCAAACTTTTCCATTACTTCATTATAATCTAAATATTCACTAGTTATTGGCTCTAATTTAGGTCCTACTTGTACTCCTGATTTCTCATCTTTACCTCCATTTATTGTGTAAAGTAAAGTCTTAGCTAAGTTAACTCTAGCACCAAAGAATTGCATTTGCTTTCCAACTCTCATTGCTGATACACAACAAGCTATAGCATAATCATCTCCCCAATACTCTCTCATTAAATCATCATTTTCATATTGCACTGAACTTGTATCAATTGAAACTTTTGAACAGAAATCTTTAAAGTTTTGTGGTAGTTTAGTTGACCATAAAACTGTTAAATTTGGCTCTGGTGATGGTCCTAAAGTATAAAGTGTATTAAGTACTCTAAATGAGTTTTTAGTAACTAATGTTCTTCCATCTATACCCATACCTGCAATTGATTCAGTAACCCAAGTTGGATCTCCTGAAAATAAATCATTATATTCTGGAGTTCTTAGGAACTTAACTAATCTTAGCTTCATAACGAAATGATCCATAATCTCTTGAGCTTCTTCTTCTGTTATAACTCCTGAGTTTAAATCTCTTTCTATATATATATCTAAAAATGTTGATGTTCTTCCAAGTGACATTGCTGCACCATTTTGTTGCTTAATTGCTGCTAAGTATCCAAAGTATAACCATTGAACAGCTTCTCTTGCATTACTAGCTGGTACTGATATGTCTAATCCATAACTTAAAGCCATAGATTTAAGCTCTTTTAATGCATTTATTTGATCTGTTATTTCTTCTCTTAGTTGAATAATATCAGAATCAATTGTTCCTACTTCTAAACTCTTTTTTTGTTCTAGCTTGTCTTCTATTAATCTATCAACACCGTATAGCGCAACTCTTCTGTAATCCCCTATAATTCTTCCTCTACCATAAGCATCTGGAAGTCCAGTAACTATACCATATTTTCTAGCTAATTTCATTTCATCTGTATATACATCAAACACACCTTGATTATGTGTCTTTCTATACTTTGTAAATATTTCAGATATTTTTGGATCTACTTCATATCCATAAGCTTTAGCTGCATTTTCAGCCATTCTTATACCACCTTGTGGCATAACAGCTCTTTTAAGAGGAGAATCTGTTTGTACTCCAACAATCTTTTCGATTGCTTTATCTATATATCCTGGCTCGTAAGCATCGATACCTGATACTGTTTTAGTGTCAACGTCTAAAACCCCATTTTCTCTTTCTTTTTTAAATAATTCACTAACTTCATTCCATAATTTTTTAGTATTTTCTGTAGCTCCTGCTAAGAATGAAGAATCTCCTTCATATGGAGTGTAGTTATTTTGTATGAAATTTCTAACGTCTATTTGTTCTTTCCAGCTTCCATCTTTAAAGCCTTCCCATTGATTAAACACTATACGTCGCCTCCCTTTCAATTAATAATATATTTAGATTATATATGATAAAAATTTAACAGTCAATAATTATTTTCAACTGATATAAATTCTCACAATATATTTCTTCTTCCACTTATTATTTTAAATTAAAAAGGACTAAATGTAAATTTTTTTTTAACATAAAGTCCTTTTGATTAACAAATTTTAGTATTTTGTTATTTATTATTTATTTTTTATTATTAGCGCCATACTTCTTATAATAATCATTTATTCGTTCTAACATCTCATCATCAATTAATATATTTCCATTTATCTCTCTATTATATAAATATTTTATAACTTCCTCCATAGTAACTATTGCACATGTTTTAAAATTAAATTTTTCTCTAATCTCTTTTAAAGCAGATGATTCTCCTTGCCCTCTTTCCATTCTGTCTACAGAAATTATAAGTCCCTCTACTTTTATATTACCTTGTTCCTTTAAAATAGGCATTGTTTCATATATTGATGTACCTGCTGTTGTTACATCTTCTACTATTAAAACTTTATCTCCATCTTTTAATTTTGCTCCAAGAAGTATTCCCTTATCTCCATGATCTTTCACTTCTTTTCTATTTGAACAATAATCTACGTCTATATTGTAAAGCTCTGATAAAGCTATTGATGTTGTTACTGTTAAAGGAATTCCTTTATAAGCAGGTCCAAATAAAACAGTATAATCATTATCAAAATTTTCCTTTATAGCCTTTGCATAAAACTCTCCAAGTCGTTTTAATTGACTTCCTTTTTTATAGTTTCCAGTGTTAACAAAAAATGGAGTTTTTCTTCCGCTTTTAGTTACAAAATCTCCAAAAGTAAGCACACCGCACTCTACCATAAATTCAATAAACTCTTTTTTATATTCTTTCATATTGAAAACCTCCAAAATTTCGTTAATTTTTAGACAATTCCGATAATTTCATTTATATCCTTTATACCTTCTTTTAAAAGAAAATCTTCTATTCCTTGAACTATTTCTTTTCCAGCTAATGGATTATTAAAATTAACCGTTCCTATTTGTATGGCCCTTGCACCAGCCATCATAAATTCTATCGCATCCTCTGCAGTACTTATTCCACCAAGCCCTATAACAGGTATATTTACAGCTTTTGATACTTCATGAACCATTCTTAAAGCTATTGGCTTTACTGCTGGTCCTGAAAGTCCTGCATATATATTATCAAATACAGGCTTTCTCTTATTTATATCAATAGCCATACCTTTTATAGTATTTATTAATGAAATAGAATCTGCACCTGCTTTTTCACATTGCAAAGCCATATCCACTATATTTTCAGCATTTGGAGATAGTTTAACCATTAAAGGCTTATTTGTTATCTTTTTTATTTTATCCACAACTTCAAATGCTACATTAGATTTTATTCCAAATGCCATCCCACCAGATTTTACATTAGGACATGATATATTAAGTTCTATCATATCTATATCAGTTTCATTTAACTTGCTTACTGCTGTTTCATAGTCTTCTATACAACCGCCACCAACATTTGCAATTATATTTGTATTTAATTTTTTCATATCTTTTAATTCATACTCTATGAAATGATCTACTCCAGGATTTTGAAGACCAACTGAATTCATCATTCCACCTTTTGTTTCATAAACTCTTATTCCAGTATTTCCATCCTTTTTCCTTAAAGTTAAACCCTTAGTGGATATCCCCCCCAAAATACTAACATCATAAAAGTTATTGTACTCTTGTCCAAATCCAAATGTACCTGAGGCTGCTATAACAGGATTTTTAAAATCTACTCCATTTATATTTACATTCAACATAATGATTTTCCTCCTTAAAGCTCCACATAATATCCATCAAAGACAGGACCATCTTTACAAGTTCTTTTATGACCATCTTTCGTTTTACAAGTGCAAACAAGACATGCCCCAACTCCACAGGCCATATGTTTTTCCATTGATACATATACTTTAATACCTGCATCTTTACATAATTCTATAACCTTTTTCATCATTATTTCAGGACCACAGCATAATACTACATCATATTTTTTAGCATCTAAAATATCCGTTACAACCCCTTTTATCCCATGCTTTCCTGTATTAGTTGCTAAATTTATATTATCAACATACTTTTCAAAATCATTTATTAAGTATACTTCATCTCTAAATCCTGCATATAAATCTATAACTTCACTATTTCCATTTTGTTTTAATTCCTTAGCAACTTGAAGCATAGGTGCTATTCCTATTCCTCCCGTAACTAATGCAACTTTTCCAAGCTTTTCATTTACATTGAATCCATTTCCAAGGGGACCTGTAATATTTATTTCTTCATTCTTTTTTAATTTACTTATTTCTTTTGTTCCCTTTCCAACTACTGAATAAAGAAAAGTTAAATTATTTTCACTCTTTTCACATATACTTATAGGTCTTGGAAGTAATGCACAGTCAACCTTAAGCATATAGAATTGACCACATTTTATATCTTGGTTTTCTTCTATTACTAATTTAAATATCCCTTTTGATATTTCATCATTGCTTATTACTTTAGCTTTTTTGTAGTTTATGCCCATTAAATTTCCTCCTATCTGTTGCAAGCTAATCTTATCTCATCTCTCATTTTCATCGCTTCTTCTCTTGCACATTTAGCAAAATTTCTTTCATCTTCACCTTTATTTTTGTATGCTAAAAGAATTCCTCTTGATGAATTTACAACTCCTCCATTACCATTATTTAAATACATGGCAACATCTTTAGCTTTTCCACCTTGTGCTCCATATCCCGGTATTAAAAAGAACATATCTTTTAGATTTTCTCTAATTTTTGCACCTTCTTCTATATGAGTACAACCTATAACTCCTCCTATAGGTGTATATCCACATTCTCCTTTAAAAGGCTCTCCTAATTGTAAGACTTTTTCTCCAACTATATCATAAACATTTCTTCCTGATTTAGCTTTTATATACTCTATATCAAATGCTCCCTCATTAGAAGTTCTTACTAAACTAAATATACCTTTGTTTCCACTTTCTATATATGGAATATATGGTGCTATACTATCCATTCCCATATAAGGATTTAATGTTATAAAGTCTGCTTCAAAATCTCCTTCAAAATGAGCTTTGGCATACATTTTTGCTGTTGCTGCTATATCCCCTCTTTTTATATCTGCAATTATTATCTCATCTAAACTTCTAAGATATTCTAATGTTTCTTTGTATGCTTTTAAACCTTCTATACCTAAAGCTTCATAATATGCTATTTGAACTTTAAAGCATGCAACAACATCTCTTGTTGAATCTATGATAGCTTTATTAAATTCAACAATCGCCTCTTTATCACTTTTCCCTTCTCTTATAAATGATGGTATATAATCAAGTGCTGTATCAAGCCCAACACAAACTACTCCTCTTTCTAAAACTCTATCATATAATTTATCTATAATCTTACTTTTCATAATTTGACCCTCACTACTTTTTATATAAAACTTTTCCACCTTTTATAGTCATTACAACTTCTCCATAAAAATTCATTCCTTCAAATGGAGTATTTTTCCCCTTTGATTGAAAGTCATCTGAATTTACTACTATCTCTTTATTTAAATCTAATAAAACAACATCTCCATCTAATCCTATACTAATATTTCCTTTATTCATCCCTAAAATATTAGCTGGATTTCTTGACATCATTTCTGATAACTTGTTTATCGAAATAATTCCATCCTTAACTAATTTTGTATAACATATAGGAAATGCAGTTTCAAGCCCTACCATTCCTGGAGATCCATTTTCCTTATCTTTCTTTGTATGCGGTGCATGATCTGTACCTATACAATCAACATCTCCATGCTTTATAGCCTTTAATAAAAATTCTACATCTTCATGTTCTCTTATAGGTGGATTAACTCTATAATTATTTACATCATTAGTAAGCGCTATATGATGTGGTGTTACCTCGCAAGTTACATTCACACCTTCACATTTTCCATCAATTATATACTTCATAGCTTCTTTTGTACTTACATGAGCCATATGAAGTTTTGCACCTGTAACTTTTGCTAATGTTATATCTCTCCAAGTCATCATATTCTCAGCAAGTCTCATATCTATATCTGAAAATTCACCTGATTCTGCGTGAGACATAACTACCCAATTATTTTCTTTTGCAATTTTCATAGCTTCCATCATAACTCTCGAATCTGACACTCCAACACCATCATCTGAGATAGCCTTCACTCTATCATCATTTTTAAAACACTCTAGATGTGATATTGTTTTGCCATCAAAATTTTTTGTTATAGTTACACATTGATGTAAGTCTATAAGATTTAAAGTTTTTTCTTTATCTTTTACATAATCTAATACTTCTTTAGTAGAACATACAGGATTTGTATTTCCCATAAGGCAAACCCCTGTATATCCTCCTCTCAATGCAGCCTTTGATCCAGTTTCTAAATCTTCTTTATAAGTAAGTCCTGGATCTCTAAAATGTGCATGTGTATCTATAAACGCTGGCATTAATGTTAATTCTTTAGCATCAATAACTTCTACTCCATCTATATTTATTTCTGTTCCTATTTCCTTTATTTTCCCTTTTTCTATATAAATATCTCCATAAAAGTTTTGACATGAATCTATTATATTTGCATTTTTTATTAATATATTCAAATTAAACACCTCATCTTATTTAAGTGTCATTATATGATCACAATATTCACATTTATAAGTAGCTTCGCTTCTATCTACTAAATTGAATATTTGAGGGACATACTTTTCATCACTTGTTATACATCTTACATTATCACAAGTTATTATTCCTTCAACTGTTTGAGGTAATTCTGGTATTATCTTATTAACTATTTTTTCATTTCTAATTTCATTTACTGTAACATTAGGAGAAAGCATAGCTAAAACTTCGTAATTTATTTTTTCTATATCTTCAATCTTTATAATATCTTTTTTTCCTGATCTATTACTTGGGACATTCATTATTAAGGCTACACTTAAATCTGATTTTTCTAGGTTTAAATGATTAAATATTTTAATTCCAACTCCAGCTTTTATGTGATCTATAACTAATCCATTTTTTATACTTGTAATTTCTAACATATTAACATACCCCCAAAAGTTTACATATTAATGCCATTCTTGCATACATTCCATACTCAGCTTGCTTAAAATAAGCTACTCTTTTATCACCGTCAACTTCTACAGCAATTTCATTCACTCTTGGAAGTGGATGCATAACTATCATATCCTCTTTTGCAAGGTCCATTTTTTCCATATCTAAAATATAACTATCTTTAAGTCTTAAATATTCTTCTTCATTGAAAAATCTTTCTTTTTGAATTCTTGTCATATAAAGAATATCAACTTCTTCTATTACATCTTCTAATCTTTCAACTTCTTTAAATTCTATATTATTTTTCTTTAATACTTCATCTCTTATATAATCTGGAATTCTAAGTTCTTTTGGAGATATCAGTACGAATTTATTGTTTTCATATCTTGACATTGCTTTTATTAAAGAATGTACTGTTCTTCCATATTTTAAGTCTCCACATATACCTATAGTTTTATTTTCAAGATTACCTTTTAATGTTTTTATTGTTAATAAATCTGTTAGTGTTTGAGTTGGATGTTGGTGTCCACCATCACCAGCATTTATAACTGATACATCTGAATACATACTTGCTACTCTAGCAGAGCCTTCTTTTGGATGTCTCATTGTTATAATGTCTGAATAAATTGATACCATTTTTATTGTATCTGCAAGTGTTTCACCTTTTGATGCTGAACTTGAATTTGGCTCTGAAAAGCCTAAGATATTTCCGCCTAATCTCATCATAGCTGCTTCAAAGCTAAATCTTGTTCTTGTACTAGGCTCATAAAATAGAGTTGCTAAAATTTTTCCATCACATATCTTTGAATATTTTTTTGGATTTTCTATAATTTGATGTGCTAAATTGAAAATTTCTTCTAATTCACCTACAGTAAAATCCATAGGATCTATTAAATGTCTGTCTTTTAACATAATATCACTCCTTCTTAACCTCTCAGTGTTAAATTTAAAGGGAAATACGTTCTTGTAATTATATACTTGTCTAAAAAAACTTTTAAAAAAAGCCTTCCTTAAATACTAAGGAAGGCGTAATTATCCCATATATAACTACATTACTATTACTTCCTTAATGACCTCTCTGGATCAAATTAAAGGTTATCTTGTTTGTAAGAATACCACTAAAAAGATAATCTGTCAATAATTTAAAGAAGTAATTATTTATTATTTTGTTAAATCTTCAACTTCAGAATCTGGTAAAATTTCTTCTTTAACAGTTGTTTCAAGTAAACTTTCTTCTTTTTCTAAATCTTTTTCTAATCTTGGATTTATTGCTTTAATAAATAATAATAAGAAATTAAATACAACATATAAAATAACACCTGTACCTATAAATATTTCAATATCACCTATTGTTTTAAATACAGATTGCCATATGCCACTTCCTAAATATTTACTTACTTTATATGCTGCCATTACACTTATAGCTAATGGGAAAGTTAACGCTGCATATGTTGGCGCAAATCCTTTCTTTATAAATCCTATTATATAACTATAAACTATAATTAAATTTATAAATGATATAATTACTAAAACCCAAAGTATTACTGGATTTATAACTGTAAATGCTGAAGTATATCCTACTATACAAAGACTTGCAGGTGCTGCCATTACTCCTATTGTTGGTAGTTTATGTTCTTCAATAGCTTTATGATTATATACTCTATATAACATTATTGGCCATGTAATTATATATAATACAAATCCAAAATAAAATAATAATCTAGCTAAGCTATCATGCCCCATTCCAGGACTTGTAACGCATGCTACAACTACACCAATCCATATTACAAACCAACTTGGAACCATATCTTCTAATTTAAAATTTTTAAATCTAAATATTGAAAATACTATAAATAGTATAAAATGTACTGCTACACATAAAAGCCATACAGTTTCTGCTATTTTAGGAGCTACATCTAAAAAATATGCTGCTATTAACATAAGAGCCATATCTATAGTTGGATAAAAACTACCTAAAACAGGATGTTTTAATTCCTCTAAAATTTTCTTTGGAAATTTCACTATTCTTAAAAACATTAATGCTAAAGCTATAATTGAAAATATAATTGCTACTGGCTTAAAAAATTTTATATTATTTAATTGCCAAGCAGATCCAATAGTTATTAATCCTAGTGAAGTACCGCATATTCCTATTGGATAATTCTCTAATTTATTTAATAAATTATTTTCAACCTTCATATATACACCTCCATTGATCTTTACAAGATTGATTATATATACAAATTTCAAATAAGAGAAATATTTATATTTTATATTTAACATAGGTATTTACTTATTTTAAAATTTTATATAAAATTCATCTATATTTTCCCATTTAAATATGTAAAGTATTAAATTTATTATTTATTATTTATTAAATTTTAATATTAATTAATCTCAATTTTAATAAAAACATACAAGGTATTTTAACATAGAAATTATCTTATATCTATAATTTATTAATTTACATTTTTTAAATTTTTATTATATATTTGTTATTATTTTATATCCGAATAAAAATTTAATTAAGAACAATACTAAAAGTAATTAATTAAATTAACTAAGGAGGATTAAATATGAGTGAAAATAATAAAAATAAAAAAATAGTATTCTTTATTTTAGTAATATTACTTATTTTTATAATACCTGTATTATATTTTTCAAATTTTAAATCTACTAAACCTAAAGTTGCCAAAGCAGAAAATACAGGCACAAAACAAGAAACTAAAAATGAAGTAAAAAACGAAGTGAAAAATGAAGTGAAAAAAGGATCAGTTAATAATAACTACTTACAATTAAAAGATGATCCTAACGCAGATGATGCCTTAGTTATTTCTAAAAATACAAATGAATTAATAAAAGGTTCTATTCATTATCCCGTTAGAACAGATAGAAAAAAAGTTGTTTATTTAACTTTTGATGATGGACCATCAACAACAAATACTCCAAAAGTACTTAATATTTTAAAAAAACATGATATTAAAGCAACTTTTTTTGTAACTGGAAAATCTATCATAGCAAGTGATGAATCAAAAGCTTTATTGAAACAAATTGCTAATGAAGGACATGCCATAGGTAACCATACTTACAGTCATAATTATAATTATCTTTATCCTTCTAGAACAATAAATGTTGATAATGTAATATCCGATTTAAAAAAGAATGATAAATTAATGAAAGATATTTTAGGAAAAGACTTTTATACTAGAATCATAAGATTACCAGGAGGATATCGTTCTTGGAATGGTAAAGAAAATTTTAAAAATAAAATGAAGGAACTAGGTATTAGAAATATTGATTGGAATGCTTTAAATGGTGATGCAGAAGGTAAAAAGAAAAACTCTAAAGAACTAGTTTCTTATTTAAAAAATAGTGTTAATGAACTAGGAAAAGATGCAGATAGTATTGTAGTACTAATGCATGATACATATGGTAAAGCTGAAACTACAAAAGCTCTACCAGAAATAATTAAATACTTTAAAGATAAAGGTTTTGAGTTTAGAACAATAAAATAAAATTTTACAATATAAAAAAGAGCCTTTAACAAAGGCTCTTAATTTTTCTATTCTAAATTAATTATATTTACATTTATAGTTATCTTGAACATCCATTAATGCTTCACCAAATCTTTGGTAATGAACAACTTCTCTTTGTCTTAAAAAACGTAATATTTCTTTTATATCTTGATCATCTGTCAAATCTATAAGCCATTCATAGGTTGCTCTAGCTTTTTGTTCAGCTGCCATATCTTCATTTAAATCTGCAATAACATCACCTTTTGCTTGAATATAAGTTGCTGTCCATGGATTTCCTTGAGCATCACTATAATATAATGCTTTTCCGTGATCTGTATAATGAGCAGCAAGTCCAGCATTTTTCAAATCTTCAATAGAGGCATTTTCCATTAATTGATAAATCATAGTAGCAATCATTTCTACATGAGCTAATTCCTCTGTTCCTATATCAGTTAATAAGCCTTTAGCTTTATTTGTTGGCATTGTATATCTTTGATTTAAATACCTAAGAGCAGCACTTAATTCACCGTCTGGACCTCCATATTGTGACATTAAAAATTTTGCCATCCTAAGATCATTACATTTTAAATTTATAGGATATTCTAAAGTCTTAACATAGTACCACATAACTAAATCCTCCTAATATTTAATTTCCCAAGGCCATGGTTGATTGACCCACTCTAATGGATTTTCCACATAAGCATCTCCAAAGTTTCTTATAGGTCCATATTTTAATTCATATTCACTAATTAAAGCGTCTAACTTTCTAGAAACTTCTTTATAGTCACTTATAGCTTCTTTATCATTAGGGAAATTATCAAGATAAAGATTTAGTTCTACTGCATAAAACTGTATCTTTTGTATACTATTCAATAATTCAATTTCTTTCATAATTTTACCTCTCTATTATCTTCTATTTATAAGGTTTATATAGATCTTTAAATATAGTTCCTCTACAAAGACCTTCATAAACTGAATATAAATTTTCGTATTTTTGAGGTAATATATATGCACGTGCATACTCTAAATCAAAACATTTATTAGCACAATAAGACATACATATCATCCTTTCTTCTATAAATATATTAATATGTTATGTATGTTAAAAAGAAAATGTTACATATTTCATGTTTAATTCATCAAAAAAGAGAATTCTAAATATTTAGAACTCTCCTTTGAAATCTACATATTAATTCCAATTATTAATTATATTATCCCACATCATCTTTCCACATTTAGCTAATGTAACAGTTCCATAAACACTATTTGGAACTTCTGTAGATAACACAGTAAAGGTAAATGTTCCTTTAGAAAGTTGTATTAATGCTGTATCATTTTCAACACCTGTTTTATCTCCAGTTTTACTTGATATTTCATACTTTAAATCATCAGGTATATATAATGCTAATTTATTTTTTATCTGCTGTCTTCTGAGAATATCTATAAGCATGGTACTATTTTCTTCGGTTAAATAAGTTGCTTTGTATAGATGCTTCCATATCTTTGATAAGTCTTTTGCTGATGTTAAATTTTCTATGTCAATTTTACCTGTTCTTTCATCCGCAGTCTTTCTATTTAATTTAGTGTTCTCTAATCCCATTTCTCTTATATCTTCATTTATTCTATCCATTCCAATAATATCAATAATTTTATTTGCAGCTGTGTTATCACTTTGAATAAGCATAGCCACTAAAAGTTCAAAAACCGTATAATCTCTTGAATTAAATTCATGAATTATTCCTGTTCCATACACTTTATCGACACCATCGATTCTAATCTTATCCATAAAAGTTATTTTTCCTCTTTCAACATCTTTTATTAAAGAGACTGCTATTGGAAGCTTCATACATCCCGCCGCCGTCATTTTAACGTTTTCATTATATCCATAAACAAATCCACTTTCTAAATCTTCAAAGAAAAAACTATAAGTACCAATTCTTGATTCTAAATATCTTTTAACCTCTTTCATAATACCCTCCAGCTTTTTATTTTAAGTATGAACTTAATTTTAATAATATTTTGTTAATAAAATTATAACATATTTACATATATTTTGAAAATATAATTAAAGGATTTAGCATTATGCTAAACCCTTGATATATATTAATTAATCACCAAATGATATTCCTATCTTTTTAGCTATTGTAACCAATTCACAACTAGGATCAACTTGTTTAGTATGTTGCCCAATAACATTTTCTAGACTATCATATGTTATTTTATCACCTTTTAAACAAACCATATTCCCAAATAATCCTTCATTAATCATTTCTACTGCAGCTACTCCATATCTTGTTGATAATATTCTATCAAAGGTTGATGTGTTTCCACCTCTTTGAATATGTCCAAGAACAGTACATCTAACTTCATGGTCTTTTATTATTTTTTCTAAATCATCAGCTAATTTATTTCCAATTCCACCTAACCTTATTGGATCTGGACTATCTTCTACTATTTTTGATATTACTACATCTCCATCTTTTGACTTTGCACCTTCTGCTACTACTATTATAGTAAACATTTTTCCTTCATCTTTTCTTTCATTAATTTTTTCTACGATTTTATTTATATCATAAGGTATCTCAGGTAATAATATAACATCTGCAGATCCTGCAATTCCTGATTCTAATGCTATCCATCCTGCTCCTCTTCCCATTACCTCACAAAGCATTATTCTATGATGTGATTCAGCAGTTGTATGAAGTCTATCTAAAGCTTCTGTTGCAACATCTATTGCAGTATTAAATCCAAAAGTTACATCAGTTGAAGCTAAATCATTATCTATAGTTTTTGGAACTCCTATAACTTTTATTCCTTTTCTTGAAAAATCTCTAGCTGAAGTTAAAGTTCCATCTCCACCTATTACTATAAGAGCATCTACACCTTCCTTTTTAAGATTTTCCACTGCTACATCTGAAACATCTTTCTTAATAAATTTACCATCCTCTTCTATAGCATAATCAAAAAGATTATCCTTATTAGAACTATAAAGAATAGTTCCCCCTCTATGAAGTATTCCAGATACAGATTCTAATGTTAATGGTATAAAATCATTTTTATAAAGGCCTCTATATCCAAACTTATATCCTATAACCTCATACCCATAATTTAAAATAGCGGCTCTAGTTACAGATCTAATTACAGCATTTAATCCTGGGCAATCACCACCACCAGTTAATAAAGCTATCTTTTTAACCTTTTTCATCATCTAATAAATCCCCCTCTATTCTTTTAATGTTCCCCGCTCCTATTTTTTAACATTAAACTTATAAAATCTTATTTAACTTTAGTAAACCCTTTTGATTATTTTTCCTTTTAAGTAAAATATTTACCATTTTTATGATATCATATTTTTTTCTTTATATAAAGATAAATTTATTATTATTTTAAAAATCAAGTTAGTTTTATATTAAAATTATATTTTTAAAATTTTATCTTAATAAATATAAATATTTACATAATAAAAAAATCAGCCAAATAAAATTCTTGACTGATTTTTTTATTATTTATTTAATTTTATAATGGTGGTAAAGTCATTAATCCAGCAAATACTAATACTGCAAGTATAACTCCTACAACTATTCTATAAACTGCAAATACCCTCATAGGTTTCTTCTTTAAGTAGTTTACAAACTTATTCATAACAATAAGAGCAACTATAAATGCCACTACAAATCCTACTGCTAAAGCTATCCAATCAGTTGTTGTCATAATTGAATAATCAAACTTTAACATATCAAGTCCAGTTGACCCTACCATAGCAGGTATTGCTAAGAAAAATGAAAATTCAGCAGCTACAGGTGTTGAAAGTCCAGCAATCCATCCACCCATTATTGTAGATGCACTTCTTGACATTCCAGGCCACATTGCAAAACACTGAGCAACACCAACTATTAAAGCTTCTTTAGGTGTAATTGCATCAATATCCCTTGCTTTTGCTCTTCTTTTTCTATAAATATTTTCTATAACTATTAATAGTATACCTCCAACTATAAATCCATATATTACAGCTCTTGGAGTAAATAATGATTTTATTTTATCATGAAGAAGTAATCCCACTATAAGTGCAGGTATTGAACCAACTATTACATTAATACCAAATCTAAAACCTGTTTCTCCTTCTCTTCCTTTAGTAAATATAAATTTAAAAAATTCCACAACGCTAGTGCTTATTTTAGTCCAATATAATACAACAACGGCAAGTATTGCTCCAAGTTGTATTACAACCGTAAACATATCTGCAAACGCTCCAGTAAAGTTTATTAAATTACCAACAAGAATCATATGTCCTGTTGATGAAACTGGAACGAACTCCGTTAGACCTTCTACTATAGCAACAATAATTGCCTTAAGTATTAATAGCAAATCTATTCCCACTCATTCTCACTCACTTTCTAAAAAATTTCTGACTTTTTAATTATAAGTTTATTATAATGACTTGTCTATATATTACAATTTAATTAATCTAATTTTAAGAAAATAA